>JAKAOA010000021.1 GCA_021823405.1 Bacteroidota bacterium
CATGCAGGGCATTACCCAAAGTTTACGCTACGATTTTGAAACGGAATCGCACAACACCGCTTTGCAATACGACCTTTTAAGCGGCATAAGGGTAGGCTGGATGCTTCCTATTTATACAATGCGCCGGCAGGATAACTCCTTTTATACGCGATGACCGGATATGATAACGAATGTACCCTATGAAAAATATAAGTGAAATATGAATGTACGAAACTTCTTCACGCCGGAACAACAGGCAGCCATCAGGGATGCTATTGTGAAAGCCGAACATGAAACAACCGGAGAAATACGCCTGCATATAGAGCGTAACTGCGATGGAGATCCTTTTCAAAGGGCTGTTGCGGTATTCCACCGGCTGCACATGAACAAAACAAAATACCATAATGCAGTTCTGTTCTACCTTGCAGTAAATCATAAAAAATTAGCCGTGGTGGGCGACGAATCCATCCATGCTATTGCATCCGATGAATTCTGGCAGACAATAAAGGACCATATAGTAGCAAAATTCAAAGACGGTAAATACACCGAAGGGCTTTGTGAAGGGATTGCCATGACGGGAGAAAAACTGAAAAGCCATTTTCCTCACACAATAGACAAGAACTACGAACTTCCGGATGAAATATCATTCGGCAGGCATTAAAAAATACTTGCAGAATTATGAAGACAGTCAACAAAATCGCATACTCCGCCAGACGCCTAATTATGGCAATTATTTTGCCGCTGTTTGCCTTATTTTCGGTTCAGCAGACAGAATCTCATTCAATACCGTCCTTGTTCGCCGATGGCGGCGTTTTACACCGTCCCAATCCTCCCAAACTGGTGAATAATCTGTCGGGCGCCGTTAACTTTCTTACACCTGCCGAAACCGACCAGCTTGAAAGCAAACTGGAGTCGTTCTCTAATGCCACCTCCAATCAGATAGTTATTGTAATAGTTGACTCGCTCTACGGCTACGGTGCGGCAGACCTTGCCACTGAAATAGGACACCAGTGGCAGGTGGGACAGAAAAAATTCGATAACGGCATAGTTATCCTTATCAAACCCACGCCCCCTAACAGAATATTTATCGCCATCGGCTACGGGCTGGAAGGCGCCATACCGGATGCCACAACAGATGTTATTGTAGAAAGGGAAATAATACCCGCATTCAAAAAAGGCGATTATTACGGCGGGCTTAACAAGGCGACTGATGTGCTGATGGGGCTTGCCAAAGGCGAATACAACGCCCAGACCTATGATAATTCGGATACAGGCAGCAAGTCAGCCGCCTTATTTATCGCAATAGCCATCATACTGCTTGTATTTTTTCTAACCAGAGGCGGGCGTGGCGGACGCGGTATGACGATAGGCAACGCGGGACTATTCTTTTGGGGGAGTTCTCTCTTGGGCGGAGGCGGGTTTGGAGGAGGCGGCGGTTTCGGCGGAGGCGGTGGCGGATTTGGCGGATTCGGGGGCGGCAATTTTGGAGGCGGAGGCGCCGGAGGAAGCTGGTGAAGATTTAAATAACCGGAAATTAGTTCATCCTTCTTCTTCTCCAATTTGATACACCACTTCCGTTTATTGTAATGTTTGCCCCATCTGTGTTTTTACGGTTAATCCGGTGAACCGTTTTTCCTTTGTCGGAAGTGAAGGATAACGCCGCTATGGCGGCAATCATCAGCTGATCTTCATTATTCTGCTCCCTTAAAAGCATTTCGGGTTTAAAGTGCTTATTTACAAAATGGGTATCGAATTTACCCGACACGAATGCAGGATGCCCCATTACAAAGCGGCAAAAGCCGAGTGTGGTCTGCACGCCTTCTATTTCATATTCGTCTATCGCCCTTGTCATGCGCCGTATTGCCTCATCGCGGTTAGCCCCGTACGCTATAAGTTTGGCTATCATGGGGTCGTAATAGATAGGAATATCCATGCCTTGTTCCATTCCATCGTCCACCCGCACACCCGGTCCTTTAGGCGGCGCATATTTAACCAGCTTACCTATGTCGGGTAAAAAGTTGTTGGCAGGGTCTTCGGCGCAAACCCTTATTTCTATGGCGTGCCCGTTGATTTTTAAATCCTCCTGACAGAAACTCAATTTATTACCCATAGCCACATTAATCTGCTCCTTCACCAGATCGATGCCTGTTATCATCTCCGTTACCGGATGCTCTACCTGCAGACGGGTATTCATCTCGAGAAAATAGAAATCGAGGTTTTCATCGACCAGAAATTCGACCGTACCGGCGCCCGAATAATTACACGCTTTGGCAAGGTTAACGGCGCATTCGCCCATCTTTTTGCGCAGTTCGGGAGTCAGTACAGACGATGGCGCTTCTTCCACCACCTTCTGGTGCCTGCGCTGTATGGAGCATTCCCGCTCAAAGAGATACACGGCGTTGCCATGGTTGTCAGCCATAATCTGTATCTCTATATGCCTCGGACCCTTTACATATTTTTCTATGAATACAGCTCCGTCGCCGAAAGCCGATTTAGCTTCGCTTGAGGCGGTTTTAATCTGCTCTTCAAGCATTTCCGGCTTTTCAACCACGCGCATACCTTTGCCGCCGCCTCCGGCGCTGGCTTTAATAAGTACCGGATAACCCGCTTTTGCCGCCGCTTTTTTTGCTTCTTCCAGGTTTTTTATGGCGCCTTCCGTTCCGGGAACCATGGGTACATTACGCTTCTTTGCTGTTTCTTTGGCGGAAAGTTTGTCGCCCATCATCTTCATCGCTTCAGCTGAAGGACCGATGAATATAAGCCCTGCATCTTTCACGCCTTTTGCAAAACCGGCGTTCTCCGAAAGGAATCCATAGCCGGGATGTATGCCGTCGGCTTTCAGTTTTTTGGCGACATCGATTATCTTATCGCCTAATAAATAGGACTTTGCCGATTCGGGGGGGCCGATACAAACCGCTTCGTCGGCATAGCGCACAAAGAGGGCGTTGCGGTCGGCTTCGGAGAAAACCGCTACAGTTTTTATTCCCATGTCGCGGCAGGTGCGCATTACCCGCAAAGCTATCTCACCACGGTTGGCTATAAGTATTTTTTGCATTTTGATTTTAATTATACTTCAAAAAAACAGCTCATGATTGTACCGTTGCTTAAGCGAAGAATACTTCTTGTTCGTTAAAAAAGAAAAATTTATTAACTATCATATTTTATGAAATTAAAAATTCTGCATTTTCCAACTCCTTTCCACAATCCCTACAAAATAATCTTATTCTTTCATCTACTCTTTCCGTTTGAATATAAGCCAATTTATCGTCAATTATCTCATAACAATCATATCGTATAGGCTTGGTTATGAATTCTTCACAATTACAGTTACATGGTTTGGGGCTCGCTATCATATCATAAATTTTGAATTTACAACTTGTTATCAATTATTTCATAACGACAACTTTTTGTCAAATTAATGCTATTGTAATCATTAATATCCTTAAACTCATATTGCCAAAGAGAATAAAAATTACTTCTCTTCTCAAAGAAAAGCGTTTTAACGGTTTTGCTAGTAAAGTGTGACCATTGCCTGAAGGGATAAAATAACTGACGTATAATTGTATTTTGCGTTTGACTATTTTTTGCTTCAATTAAAACAACTTGATTTATACCTTCATAACCAGCATCCACCTCTGTCTGTACCCCCTCTGCCGTTATTAACTGATTTCTAACAGTAAATGAAAATTTTGGAGTATATTTTCTACCCCTGATTGTTAATACAAGTGATTGATCTTCTAAAAATGTTCTAATTAAGCTTGAAGCATATGCAAAATCTAAGTGTTGCATTTCTGAATTACCTACTTTTGAAGTATCCAAAATAAAATCAAGTTTTGAGTTATAAACTTTAGCTGATTTTTCAATAATTGGGATATCTAAATATCCCTCGCCTTTTATAATTATATACTCACCATTTCGTATTGGAAGAATAAATAAATTCTTATCAATAAAAATTTGTGGTCTGTCCTCTCTACTATCTTGTTTG
Source organism: Bacteroidota bacterium (assembly GCA_021823405.1). Lineage (GTDB taxonomy): Bacteria > Bacteroidota > Bacteroidia > JABEUT01 > JABEUT01 > JABEUT01. The sequence goes on from JAKAOA010000021.1 coordinate 3,965, forward strand.
GCGAGAATGCGAACTTCCTTTTCGTTTGTCTTTTTAAAATGAGCAGTTGCTTGTTTTATTTGTTCTGCTGAAATAACAAATGGTTTTTTATCAAAATCATGTTTATATATTTTATATTTATCAAATATGGCCTTCCATGAATTATCGTTCATTGTGGTATTCTCATTAAAGTATATTTATTCTCTCTAAATCAACTGAATGACTATAAATATTTCGCTTTATTGCCATCTATTTCAAAAGATTTAGAATAAAATTGCCGGAAGTAATTTTAGCTTCATATATCTATTAATTGTTTGTTCAATATATTCCTTCTCAATATCAATTCCAATATACTTCCTGTTACCAATCAATTTAGCCGCAATTCCTGTTGTTCCTCCTCCATTAAAAGGGTCTAACACAATATCGTTTTCCTTGGTGGAAGCAAGAATAATTCTCCTAAGTAATGCCAAAGGTTTTTGAGTAGGATGTTTCCCAAATTCTTTTTCTTCCGCCGGCGGTGTTGGAATTGACCAGACAGAACGCATTTGCTTGTCAAACATTTTCATTTTATCTTCTGGAAATCTCCCCTCTTTCATTAATTCATAATTAAATGTATGTCTTGTTTTCTTCTCCTTTCGCGCCCATAATAGTGTTTCGTGGCTATGAGCAAAAGTTGTACATGCAAGGTTAGGTGCGGCGTTTGGTTTAAACCATGTGATATCATTAAGTATATGAAAGTTCAATTTTTGAAGCAAAAAACCACATTGGTAAATACTATGTTGTGTCCCTGAAATCCAGATTGTTCCTTCAGGTTTTAGAACTCTTCTACATTCTTTAATCCATGTTTCATGAAATTTCAAATCTTCCTCGAATCCTTTACTCCTATCCCATTTTCCTTTGTTCACACTCACCATTTTTCCAGCATGGCAAGTTATACCATTATTTGATAGCATATAAGGTGGGTCAGCAAAAATCATATCAACATAATTATCCGGAAAACGACTCATAGTTTCCAAGCAATCCTCCTTATACAAAGCAAAATCATTGGTCTTAAAAACAGGCAGAATGGACCGTTTTATTCCATTTTTTGAAATATAAGTAACTAATGCCTCAAATAAAACACTTTCCTCTTTTTCGGTTTCCATAATTACAAAATTCTTCTAAATCTTGTCATGTTATTAAGTCGCTTCCAATACTTTTTAACCGGTAACAATGAAAAATCAAAACCTCAATTCAGCACCTTGGTAACCATATCGGCTGCTTCCTGCAGCAAAATTACCGAATGAACCTTCAGCCCCGAATCGTCAATAAGTTTCTTTGCTTCCTTGGCATTGGTGCCTTGCAGCCGCACTATAATAGGCACTTTTATGGCGCCTATATTTTTATAAGCGTCCACAATACCTTGTGCAACCCTGTCGCAGCGCACTATGCCGCCGAAAATGTTCACGAGTATGGCTTTCACCTGCGGCTCGCTTAATATTATACGGAACGCCTGTTCCACCCTTTCGGCATTGGCGGTACCGCCTACATCAAGGAAATTCGCAGGCGAACCGCCCGCCAGCTTTATTATATCCATGGTAGCCATTGCAAGTCCGGCACCGTTTACCATGCAGCCTACATTACCGTCGAGCTGTACGTAGTTCAGTTTATGCTTTCCCGCTTCTACTTCCATCGGGTCTTCCTCGGTAATATCGCGCATTACGGCATAGTCGGCGTGGCGGAAAAGAGCGCTGTTGTCGAGCGTCATTTTACAGTCAACGGCTACAATCTTATCGTCGCTGGTTTTCAGAACAGGGTTTATCTCCACCAGTGACGCGTCGGCGTTGATATATGCATTATAGACGCAAGTAACGAACTTTACCATATTTTTGAATGCCTCGCCGGAGAGTCCGAAGTTAAAGGCGATTTTGCGCGCCTGAAAAGGCATGAGTCCTACTTTCGGGTCAATTTCTTCTTTAAATATTTTGTCGGGCGCATTTTTTGCCACCTCTTCTATCTCCATACCGCCGGCGGGAGAATACACTATCATGTTTCTGCCCTGTTGCCTGTTAAGCATGATACTTAAATAGAACTCGGCTGTTTTACCCTTACCCTCGTAATATACATCCTGCGCTATGAGAACCTTATTTACAATCTTCCCTTTCGGACCTGTCTGTCTCGATATTAGATTCATTCCGAGTATAGCCGATGCTTTTTCCTTTACTTTATCGAGGTCGGTTGCCACTTTTACGCCGCCCGCCTTGCCTCTTCCGCCGGCATGAATCTGGGCTTTTACTACCCAAACTTTAGTTCCTGTCTGTTTCTGTAGATCTTTCGCTGCTTGCATAGCTTCTTCCGCTGTGTTGGCAACAATACCTTCTTGTATGGGTGTTCCATACTGCTTTAAAATGGATTTACCCTGATATTCGTGTAGGTTCATGGTGATTGGTTAGTATTTATTAGATATTAATTATGAAATATGAATTGTTCGGGAGCGGATGTAAAGATAAGTAAGATTTAAAAGCAAAAAATGAAAAAAATCAGCGTTATTTCGAAAGGAGATACAAGTTCTCCCTGCGATGGATTTTACTTCTGCTGCACCGGTTATTTAAGCAGCTGGTATGCTGCAAAGCTTGCCAGCCATGCCAATGCGCCCATAAAGACAAACTGTAAGACAGGGTATTTGAGCTTTTTTGTTTCGTGATAAACAACCGCCAGCGTGCTCATACACTGCATGGCAAAGGCGTAAAAAAGCATCAGGGATATGCCGGCGGCGGCGGTATATATCTTTTTACCGGTCAACGGGTCGGCTGCGGCTGCCATTTTCTGGCGTATCGACATGGTGTTATCCTCATTGTCGGCGCTGTACAAAGTCGCCATGGTACCCACAAATACCTCCCTTGCGGCAAAAGACGTGATAAGGGCGATACCTATCTTCCAGTTGAACCCAAGCGGCTTGATAACCGGCTCCAGTAACCGCCCGGCATCACCGGCAAAAGACGCTTTCAGCTTTTCCCCGCTTATAAGATTATTAAGTTGCGCCGGGGTATATTTTTTTACCGTATCCCCATTGGCGAAGTTTTTGTCGATGCGGCTGAATGCGCCCGGCATGCCGTGAGAAGCCATAAACCAAAGTATTATGGAGATGATGACAATAATCTTACCGGCTTCGAGTAAAAAAACTTTAACCTTCTGATAAACGGAAAGCCCTACTACCGATAGCTTGGGCAGATGATATAGGGGCATTTCCATCACAAAATAGCTTTTTTCCTTTACCCTTATTAAAAATTTGAGCAGCGCGGCCACCGATATGGCGGCTATAAAACCAAGCAGATAAAGCCCCATCAGAACCAAGCCCTGCATATTAAAATAACCCAATGCGAGCTTAGCCGGAATAACAAGAGATATAAGCAACGTATATACGGGCAGCCGCGCCGAACAACTCATAAAAGGCGTTACCAGAATGGTTATCAGACGTTCTTTTCTGCCCGGAATTACCCGCGTGCCGAGTATGGCGGGCACAGCGCAGGCGACTCCGCTCATAAGAGGTATTACCGAACGCCCGTTCAGACCAACAGGACGCATTAACCGGTCCATTAGAAAGCTCACACGCGCCATGTAACCTGTATCTTCAAGTATTGCTATGAATGCGAACAGCAGTGCGATTTGCGGCACAAAAACCACAACGCCGCTCAATCCCGCCAATATGCCGTTTATTAGCAACGACGACAGTTCACCTGACGGCAGATAGATCCTCCCCAGTTCCGAAATCTTTACAAACAGAAACTCGATGGCTTTCATCGGGTAGGGAGCTATGAAAAAGATACTCTGAAAAATGAGGAAGAGTATGAGCAGAAAAATAAAATAGCCCCAAACCCTGTGTGTGAGCGCTTTATCAATTCGCGCCGAGAATGATTTACGCTTTTGCTCCTCGTTAACCGATACACACTCCTTCACTATTTCGGTTATAATCTTATAGCGTTCTATGGTCATGGAGGTTTGCGCCTTATGCTTGTCGTAGCCGTATTCTTTTATCAGCCGTTTTAATTCGGCTGCTTTTTCAGACGGCGCTTCAAAATGGCTTATGCCCGCCTGATTATTGATTGCCTGATAAACACCATAATCGGTCTTTTTGGGATAGATTTTTTTTACCTCGTCAATCAGATACGGATTAATAAATTCTTTTACGTTCAGCAATGTTTTTTCCGACCGTTTTAATTCGGTGGCGAGTATCTTTTTAAGCGCATCAATACCTGTTTTTCTGCGCGCATTGGTCGATACTACAGGCACGCCCAGCAGATGAGAAAGTTTATCCTCATCGATTGAAAGTCCCTTTGCCGATGCAAAATCAATCATGTTCAGTACGAAGATGGAAGGAATGCCGATGTCGATAATTTGAGAGGCAAGAAATAGATTTCTGCGAAGGTTGGTCGCATCCGCCACAATAATTGCGGCATCGGGGCAATCCGGATTATCATCATCGCAAAGTACATTGTAACAGACCTCCTCGTCGAGCGTTTTAGGATACAAGCTATAGGTGCCGGGCAAGTCGAGGAGATTAACGAGAAGCGGCGCTTCATTTAATCCATCCTGCAGAACAAACCCGCCGGAAATTTTCTCTACCGTAACGCCCGGATAATTTCCCGTATGCTGATTCATCCCGGTAAGCGCGTTAAAGAGCGTTGATTTTCCGCTGTTGGGATTGCCCAATAACGCCACTTTAAAGGTTCGGGATGATATGATTGAATTCTTCCTCATCTGACAGTACGCGGCGAGGTGATATAGTGGTATCTATGGCTCTCCGGCATCGGCTCAACGTTCATTTATCAACTCAACATTAATCAGCGCCGCTTCGGTGCGCCGTAAGATAAGCTTATATCCCGAAACAAGCACTGCGATAGGGTCGCCGAGTGGCGCTATGCTGTCCAGGGTAACCTCCTCGCCGGGTGTACATCCCATCTCCATGAATTTGAGCGCTTGTTCGCCTTCAGTTAAAGACACAATTACGCCGCTTTCGCCTTTTTTTAATTTATCGAGGGTAATAATCAAGTCAATTTTATTTTTAAACAGAACCTATAGTATAACCGGGCTTTAATCACGGGACAAAGATAGGCGTCTTTGAAGCTCGTATGTTACCGTGAAAAGGGTATTTATTCATGCTGCATGGTTAATCCCAAATTTGTTGGAGTTTCTGGTGATTATTAGAATAAATTGCGCATACAAATTCGCCCATAACCCAACTCACCATACCTTTTAGTACAGGAAGTGAGGGTAAATGACAAAATACCTGTACGGTGAGCCAAATGCAAGTGGAGGCGGGCAGTAATACCGATTTTTGAATTTATGAATTTTGGCAACCCGATAGCTATCGGGTTCAATTGGGGTCGATATTTTTTTATTAAGTTTACCCAATCAAAAATTAATCTTTCTGTTAATGACTACTGAAAAAAGAAACCGTAAACCATTTCGTTGGGCTGTATTGATGGCATTTTTTGGCGTAGCCGCCATGACGCAAATGCTCTGGCTCAACTTTGCTCCGTTGGAGTCGTTCGTTGAGAACAAGTACGCCATCAGTAAAGACAGTTTCGGATTCCTCATGCTTTCATTCCCGCTGGTATATGTACTTTTATCCATGCATTCAGGTACCCTGATTGACAAAAAGGGATACCGTTATGTGATTATTTTAGGCAGTATTCTCTCCGCTGTTTTCGCCTGTTTGCGTTGCTTCGATCATAACTTTTATATGCTTGAGGCAGGGCAGTACGGTATAGCTGTCGGTCAGCCATACGTTATTAACGGTATCTCCAAATTGGTTGCCGATTGGTTCGACAGGGAGGAAACCGCCATGGCTACAGGCATAGGAACAGCAGGATTGCTGATTGGAATGGCGCTTGGCATGGGACTATCGCCCGCCTTGAACGACAGCATGGGTTTTCATAATATGCTGATTGTATTTGCAGGATTATCGGTTCTGCTAACACTTATCTTTATTTGGCTTGGCAAGGAGAATAATGTTATTCAGCGCGGCACGGAATCGATTAGCGCGATGAACGAAATAAAATTACTTATAAAGGACAGGAATCTGACGTTGTTGTTTGTTATTTCCTTCCTTGCCATAGGAGTATTCAACGGACTTATGAGCTGGACGGAGCCGCTACTTAAACCCAACGGGTTAAATGAGGAACAGATTGGCTTGGTGGGGGCATTCCTGATTATAGGGGGTATAGTGGGTTCGTTGGTTATACCGACTATATCAGATAAAGTGAAATTACGGAAGCCCTTTCTCGCTGTATGCTGCCTGATAGCGCTGATTGTAATTTATCCGTTATGCACCTTGAAATCCATAACGATGGTATATGTGCTTGGCTCTCTGCTTGGCTTTTTCTTCCTGCCCGGGTATGCCCTTATGTTATCGATGTGCGAGGAGTCCGCCGGTTTCGAGAAGGCAGGTGCGGCTACTGGTATTCTAATGCTTATGGGCAATGCGGGAGGCGTACTGTTAATTATTCTAATGCCAATAGTGGATGCCGGCAAAACTTTCTGGACAAGTTCCATATATCTTATGCTTGTGCTGATGGCTCTAACACTTGCACTCGTAATAGGTCCATTAAAAGATACGTTCCAAAAAGACGGGCAGGTACCCCTTAGGGCGGAATAGAGACAATGCGATGATGCGACGGAGAATAGAATAAGTTAGAATTACCGTCAGAAATCGAGCCCCAGAGATATATACCACACAGGCGGAACCTTGTAATTACCGTTGTTAATCCCCCATGCTTCATCCAACCTGATGAAGTACCCCAGCAGCCGGGTGCGCACTCCCCATCCTACTCCCTCGACAAAAGGATCTTGTTTTTGAGATAGGATTACCGTAATAGGATTACCCGGGGCGCCTACCACTGTCTGATTTACAGAGTTTTCGTTGGAGTAAGGGGTTAAGCCGGTCCATGCAGTTCCTATATCTGTAAAGGCGAGAACCTGAAAAGTATTGATAAAATCAGATTTAATCGGACGGTTTACAAGATAGTGGAAAATAGGCCAGCGGAGCTCGCTATTATATAGAACGAAGTTATTGCCGTTCCGGATGTTCTGGTCGAAGCCCCTCATAGGAGTAGCAAGGGTTTGATAAACGTATCTCTCATTCGGGTTAACATTGATGGAGTTATCGAAATTCGGGCTAAACCAGTTATCTACGCCGCCCAAATAATATAGTAGCTGTTCCCCACCTTGCGAAGAACTCCCCGAAATGCGATTCGCCCAAATCAGGTCACGGCTTATTTTCTGATAATACCGTGCATCAAACCCGAAAATATAGAGATTGCTGCCGAGATACCCGTCGGGATTACGATAGTATTGAGCGAACACCTTCGCCCTAAATCCATATTGGATATTGAGTTCAACGGGCAAAGTGGCATCATAAACGAAGGCAAGTTCGCTGTTAGGGGTAAGGGCGTACGTGATAGGTGTTTCTAAACTGGTAAGGTCTTGGGCAAGAGTTATGAATTTATCTTCGCGCAAGCCGGCGCTGCCTTCTATTCTGGCAACCTCGCTGAATGGCCATCTCAAAATACCAGTGCCATTATAGGTATATACTTTATCTGTATATCCGTTATTCAAACCATAGGTGTTAGCTGCGCGGTCGAGTATAAGCTGCTTGTCGAGCCGGTGGGAATAATCGGAGAAACTTAAATAATATTCATTGTTGCTTAAGTCCGCCGACATACGTACGCCCCCGTCTATCCTATAATCCTCAAAGAGATCAGATAAACCTGCTTGAATAAATGCGCCGATTCCCGGGTTTTCATAAACCGGTCCGGCGCCTCCGTTATACACTTGGTAGTATTGGTCGAGAAAACTATTATCAAGTTGTGCAGTGATAAAGTCAGGCGAAAAGCTTACATAATAATTGTTCTTATCAAGAACTTTTTTACGGTGGTTTGTATCCCTATGCGTGGTTTGGTTAGTATCCTGTTTAGGTGGCGTTGGTTTCGCAGCCGGAGGCGGAGTAGCTATTGCCGGCTGTGTAAACGACTGGGAAGACGACGGTTCGAATGAGTAATCGTTAATATTTACTTTTATTTTAGCGGGATTAATCTGTATGGTATCCGCCGGTTTCTTTCGCACAGTATCGGGCGGCGGAATTATTTTAATAACAGGCGGTGGAGGAGGGGATTGCAGTTTGATTATGTTTAGATTAGTATCTTTCCTGATGATGGCGGCAATTGAATCATCGTGCCTCTTTCTGCGCTGTTCTGCTATGCAACCTCTCATAAAGGCGGTATATCTTGTCTGCACCCGGGAGTATGCCGACGGTTCCGAAGCAAGCGTATCCACATACATCCAGTATCTGCCTTTGTAAAAAATTATCTCGCTGCCGGTTTTCAATGATGGCGACACATCCTGTTCCAGTATACTTCGCGTATAATCGGTTATCTGGTTAGAGTGGACGATATATCGGTAATGAGCCGAGGTATCAATAAAACTAATGGAGCTGTCCATATACGCAACATATCGATTGGTTATTCCGGTGGCGTTACTTAAGTAGGAGATATAGTTTCCGCCGAAAGAAACCGGATACGATTCATCAACGCCCGGCGTGTTGGTCATCCTTCGTAATATATTGGAATGGGCTACATAGTTGTATATGTAAATATCGTTGTGTTCCTGCATTTTTTTGTAATCGCCTCCGTTTCGAAGGGTATCGTCGGGGCGGTTAGAACTGAACACAATTTTTGATGAATGTTCTATAAACCGCGGATTGAGGTCGTCATAAACATCTTTTGTGATTTGCTCAAAAGCGTTAGATGCCGCTGTAAATACAAAGATATCCGATTGTCCGTTCTGTACGGCTGACATTACGAATTTGGTTCCATCGTCGGAATATGAAAAATCGAGTATTTTCTGAAAATCAACAATCCTCCGCGACTGAAGTTTATGGTCGGAAAGTGTATATGTGTATAAAGTAAGATAGCCCTGTTGTTCCATTAGGATGGAAAACAACTCACCGCTGGGATGCCATGCGAGCAGTGGATAGGAAAAATCTATTACACGATTGATTTTTTCTCCCTGTTTCAGAATCTTTCTTGTCTTTTTGGTTTTAGTATCGTAGAGCCACACTTTTACCTTTCCAAGCTGATTGGTGCAATAAACTAGATACCTGCCATCGGGGCTGGTCTTTAAATTATAATAAACGCGCGAAGAATTAGGTTTCCTTATTATGGGTTTAATGTCGGGGAGATATTCTTCCGGGCATTCTTTCCGGTATTGCGTTAGATAATAGGAATGCCAGTCGCCTGTAAGGGACTTGAGATTAGTGCCAAGTACGAAGTTAAAGGCAGTTTCAATATTATGAGTACTGTGTGTGAGGTATAAAAGATTCGGAATTACAGATTCGCCATAGGTTTGAACAATATAGTTCCACAGCGATATTCCGGCATAAGTAGCATCGGCGCCTGTAAGGTGGCTTATATTCTTGTAACGACCGGTGAGCATGGCATCGCGAAGTATATTGTCGAGCCGGGTGTTCCATCCGCTTGCCAGATAATTTACAAAACCCTGTTCAAACCAGTCAGGTATGTTAAGGGTAGCGGAACTTCTTATCACATTACCCACGCTTCCCCCGTACATCATTTGCCGGAATAATACTCTTGCAACTCCAAGGCGTATCTGTTCATCCAATTTCCGGTGGTCACCATCGAAATAGACGATTACCTTACGTCCTACAAGTGGTATCACACCTCCTGTATTATATTGTTCTTCATCGGATAACCCTATATTACTCTGTTTGTACTCCGATTCTTTATTATAAACGATTACCTGAAATTCGCCATCAGGTTCATAATCCATAAAACCGGAGACATCATCGAGAATTTTTTTAGTCCTGTCACCTACATAGTAGGCTAGTTTTTCTCCCCCTGTATAAAAATATACCTTATAGGCGCCATAATTATAGTAAACCCAGTCGAAATGGTCGTATTGAACTCTGTTCTTTCCGAATTGCATATAGGAACCCGAATAAAACTGCGAGAAAACGGGTATGTTAAGCAGTAGGAGTAAAGATAAAAAAAGAATGTAAAATGAGAACAGACGGTTTGTCATTGAGAAAAATTGAACGGCTAATTTACTAATTTTGCGCTATTTGAAGCGAGGGTAGGCGCAGAATGACAGAGAAGTGTCATTATGCTTCCATTGCCACTCCTGCCTCTAATAAAATACAATTAAATATGTTCCATCAAAAGACATTTATTTTTAATCCTTTCGCCGAAAATACATATATACTCTACCAGGACAGCGGAGAGGCGGTCATAATTGACCCGGGATGCAGCAATGCCGCGGAAGAGTCGATGCTCGCCGGCTTCATATCCGATAAAAAGTTAAAACCCATCCGTCTGCTTCTTACCCATGCTCACCTGGACCACATTCTGGGAAATGCTTTTATCTTTCGCCGGTATGGTCTTGCACCATTTATGCACCGCAGCGACCTTGACTTGCTCCATTCCCTTGTTGCAATTTGCGAAATGTACGGTATCGGCGGAATATCCCCTTCGCCTGAACCTGCCGGCTACCTAAATGACGGAGACCTTATTAATATCGGCGAAATTGAACTTAAAGCAATCTATCTGCCCGGTCATTCCGCCGGGAGTTTATGCTATTACAGTAACACGGAGAAATGCCTCTGGGGCGGCGACGTATTGTTTAATCAAAGTATAGGCAGGACTGACCTGCCTGGGGGCCATTCGGAGACGCTCATTAAAGGTATAAAAACAAAGTTATTCACGCTTCCCGATGATGTGACCGTATATTCAGGACACGGAATACCGACAACAATAGGATTTGAGAAGAAGAACAACCCATTTGTCGGTGAGCAAGTATTAGGCGTATAGGAAGGTTTTTTTGTATTAGGGTAAAATCGAACCAGATCATTATTTTTATCTTCCTTTCAGATTGGAAGTATATAGCCAATCTATTTAATCACAGGTACATTAGGGCTATAAGCATTCCTCGATTATTTTTTTTACTCGCGCCGGGTAATCTGTAATAATTCCTTCAAGTCCTGTCTTTAGTATTCTTTTCACGTCTGCCGGATTGTTTACAGTCCATGCGAGCGCTTTCATATCAAGCGCCCGGATATGTTCTACCCATTTTCTTGACAGATTCTTATAATATACGCCGCATGTTTCCGGCGTAAAACCTAATTTTTTTAATCGTGCTTTTATTACTTTAGACGTATATACTAACATGCCAATGCGATATTGCGGGTATTTTGCATGAATAACTTTAAGAGGGCGCATGTCGAATGATTGCAGGATTATTCGATTGCTCATGCGGAATGGTAACAATTCATTCATCAATAATTCAGCGAACTGAACAGGACGGGGATGTTCCGTGTTATCGCCGGCTGGTTCGCTCTTTATCTCAATATTATAAACTATGGGCTTAATCCGATTCTTTTTAGTGTAATTCTCCACTTCTCGGATTACCTCTCCAAGTAGTGGTTTATGGCTCGGTAATTTCCTCTGGTGTGGAAAATCCGGATTGCCGATTTTCCCACAATCGTATTGCTTTACGGTAGCATAATTCATCCGGTAGATGTTAGCTTTCTTCAGTGGCTTAATTTTATTCAATTTACTTATGCCTGCAAGTTCGGGCGGGTTGCATATTTTCGGGTTCATCGTCGATTCATGACTTACGACAACTTTTTTGTCGGCGGATATTACCACATCCATCTCAATACCATAAATGCCCAGAGAAGCGGCATAAATAAAGCCCTCAATACAATTTTCAGGGTATTCGCCTCGTGCGCCTCTATGACCAAATATTAACGCCACTGTTTTATTTTCTAACGGAAGTATGGTAACGCCTTCGTACCTTATATTTTGTGCAGCAATTTAGTATCAAGCGTTTGCACTGTTTCGCCTTTGCTATTTGTAAATTCATAATTCCATACAACCACAGCTTGTTTTTTATTCTCATTAATCTTTAAAAATACAGGAGTTACAATGCCTTTCACAGGTTGCCAGGCATATACAGGCAGAAGAAATTTCCAGTTATTCAGCTCAAGTCCGCATATTACAGTATGGCCGAAGACGGGTATCCAACCTGTTTTATGAAGTGTAATAAATACCTGCGAACCACTCGCCACTAAACCCTTAAAAATGCTTTCCATGGCGCTTTTTTTATTGATGTGAAATTCCAGCGGGTCATTCGCTCTTGCAAATTCGATTATATCCGTTTCTGATAAAATCACCATTCCTATATCAATAGATTTATTGAGTTCAAGGAGTTCGAGTAAATTCTTCTTGCTCTTCATTTTTCGTTGATGAGTTGCAGTTCTGTTTCTATAATTTATTCCGGCTAAATGAAAATATCCTAAAATACGGCAGGGCGAAATTAGGCAAAAGCGACTGAATCGGGCAAACAATCATCTATATAAATGGCAGTTGCCGACTATGAAAACAAGCGCCGGATAAGAATATTATATAAATTTTGATTGGAGCTCCGGAAAGTCGCTATTCCAATTCGTTACCTTGAATCTACTTTATTACCACGAATTTTATACAACTCTCTGCATCGCCTGCTGTAATTATGCAGTAATAAATGCCACCCGGTAAATTATAAACGGGTATTTCCTGCAAGTGCAAAGATGCCGGCAAGTTGTTTCCCGAATAGTGGTCAGCAAGTTTTCCCTGTTCGTTGTAGATGGCTATTTGTACATCCGAAACGGCGGTAGTATTATAGGTAAGATTCACAATTTCATTTGCAGGATTAGGATACATGGCGGCCGAAATTACAGTGCTTCCTAAAACTGATTTAATTCCGAGCGCACTTACTGTAAATGTTCCGGTCATGCCCATACCGACATGAAAATTGCACTGGTACTGATATGTTCCGGCAGTAGTAATCTTGTACATGAAGGTTGGCAGAGATGAGTTGATGTTGTTGTTCCATGATAATGCCCCCGCAGGCACGCTTGTAGAGGTAGTGGTATGACTACCTGCGCTCCATACCCATTCCACAGTGTCACCTATTTTAGCCGAGAAGTTTGCCGGCGAGAATGTATAATTGGCTACTGTTACGGTAATTTTAGTGGCGGAAACGCTGCAAACAAGCAACGTAAAGGTGAGCGCAGACAGCGCCCGGATAAAGAAGGTTTTCATAAGGAAGGTATTTTTAATTCAAAGATACAGTATTCTGTTTAATTAAGCGTATTTTCTTTGGTTTTGTCTATGGCAATTTTATAAAGTATGAATGCGAGAAGCACAAAAAATCCGAGAGCCGCGAGGTCGCCTATAGCTCCCATACCGTCTCCGATGCCGGTATTTAATCTATCGGCAAGAGAAATCGTTTTTCCATCGGCGCCTACTCCGGTTTTTATACCAATCAGAATGGCTATTATAATGCCCGTTATGGCTCCGCCGGCAATCAGACCGGAACTGAATAGGGCGCCTGGACCAATGTCGCTATCAGCTTCTTTGGATTTATTCCGCCTGTCCACAAGCCATTTCACTATGCCTCCTGCAAATATCGGGGTAGTGCTGGACAGCGGAAGATATGCTCCCACGGCAAAGGCGAGTGAACTGACGCCGCAGAGTTCCATCACCGCCGATATTCCCATTCCGGTGAGTACCAAACCCCAAGGGAGGTTGTGGCTTAACAATCCTTTAATAACGGTAGACATAAGTATTGCCTGCGGTGCACCCAACGGATGCGGGTGGTCAGCCGTAGGTACTCCTATCCCTATTGAGCTTTCAAGGAGGGTAAGGGTGAAGCCGATGGCTACGGTAGATGCCAGAACGCCTATAATTAAGCCCAATTGCTGCTTTACAGGAGTAGCGCCCAAAATATAACCCGTCTTTAAGTCCTGTGATGTTGCTCCGGCGTTAGCGGATGCTATACATACTATAGAGCCCACCACAAGAGCTATCGGCTGGTAAACATCACCGGTCCAACCGATACCCACGAATATAAGCGATGTCGCCATGAGGGTGGCAATGGTCATTCCGGAAATCGGGTTGGACGAAGAACCTATCAATCCCACAATGCGCGAGGACACTGTTACAAAAAAGAACCCGAATAGTACAATCATAATTGAGGAAAGTATGTTTGTAGGCATCAGGTTTTTGGGAATCAAAGCCATAAGTACGATTAAAGCAATGCTTCCAACCAATACATACACGAGCGGTATATCTCTTTCGGTGCGAGATTTTTCGGTTGTTTGTTTATTATTCCTGCTTTCTTTCAGGTCTTTAAATGAATCGCGAAACGCACTAACTATTGTGGGCAATGTTTTTATCAGAGTGAAGAGTCCGCCGAAGGTAACTGCTCCAGCTCCTATATAACGTATGTAATTCCCCCATATATCGTCGGCAGTCATTTGAGAAATCAGTTGTGTTGTTTCCGGTGGAAAGGCGTTGGTCAGTCCGGTTCCGAGAAGCGTGATAAGCGGAATGAGTACGAACCAGGACAAAACGCCCCCTGCTACCATAATCCCGGCTATACGGGGACCTATTATATATCCTACTCCCAATAATTCGGGTGTTATTTCACCGCTGATTGCCGCATTGGGCAAGGCGGAGTTTTTACTGAAGACATACGTCGGTATTGATTTCCAAAGTCCCAAAATGGACATGAGTAATTTATAAAGGAATGCCAACCCAACCCCGTAATATACCTTTTGAGCTAGTTTTCCGCCTTTCTCACCCGCTATCAGCACATCGGCACAGGCAGTACCCTCGGGATAGGGTAGGTTGCCATGTTCTTTAACAATGAGCGAACGCCGCAGGGGTATCATAAATAACACACCGAGGGTGCCTCCGGCAAGGGCTAAAACAAATATCTGAAAATAGTGGAAATACTCCTTTCCGCCGGCAAGGAAAAGCAGCGCCGGGACGGTGAAGACGACTCCGGCTGCCACACTCTCTCCCGCCGAGCCGATGGTTTGCACGATGTTGCTTTCCAGGATACTTGCTTTACCCAACCTTTTAAAGACCGAAATTGCAAGAACGGCTATGGGGATGGAGGCGCTTACTGTAAGACCTACCTTTAAGCCCAGATAAACTGATGCCGCCCCGAAAATAATGCCGAATATGGCGCCCAGCAGGATTGCACGCAAAGAAAATTCAGGTATGAACTCGCTTGCGGGTATAAATGGCTTGAATGGTTTATTATTTTCGCTCATGGTAGCGCAAGTTGTTACGAATTGATTGCAAAGCTAAAAATATTTGTTGCAAAGAAGCGCTGCGCTGCCGTATTTATATATCCTGCTGATATTGCGGTATAATTAATCCTCCCTTTTTTTGTTAAGTATATGATTTATACGCAAGTAAAAAGCGAAAGCCGCAGATCATCACAACTGCGGCTTCCTTTTTTTACATCAATCCAACAAATTTCTGTCAGGATTGTGCCCTCTACATAACTAAGACGATTGATAAAACGGAATGGTTGGGTAAATATGGTTTATGGAGAAAATAAAATTCAGGTTGCTACACAATAAGCTGATTATCAATATTAAATAAGGAGCTAAATTGCAATAAACAACCGTAACGCCACTTGGTGGGTACTGACTTTGAAACTTTTATGGCAAATTTTAACTCTTGGCTTTAACAGGGGGCTTGGTGTTTGCAATATCAGCAATTGCCTCTGCCAGTGTATCAAGTTCATACAGGGAGGTATAGACGTTAGGCGAGATTCGCGTTCCGTTTATCCCTTTAAAAACTATCGGACATGAATGAATCCTGTATTTGTCGAACAAGTGTCCCGTTATATCGCCTCCATCCCATCCTTCTATTCCAAAAGTTGCTATGGTACACGAATATTCCGGCTTCAGGGAGGTATAGAACCGTATGCCCGGAACATTTTTCACCTTATTGCACCAGTAATCTTTGAGATAACGCAGGCGTGCTTCCTTACGGGGTCCGCCTATTGCGTTGTGAAAGTCGGCGGCATTGCCAATCGCCATTTCGGAGGGAAAAGAACGCGTGCCGAGCCACTCGAATTTAGTTATCTTGTCGTCATCGTTCGGGTCGTTTGTAAGAAGCGTCCATATATTCTTTATTTTGTCCTTCTTTATATACATCATACCACTTCCGAAAGGTGCGCAAAGCCATTTATGGAGCGATGTGGCAAAATAATCGCAGCCGGTATCAGGTATCTTGTAGTCGAAATGGGCAAAAGATTGGGCGCCGTCTAATATTACCTCGCAACCTTTACTATGCGCCATATCGGCTATTTTGCGGGCTGGTACAATCTGCCCCGACCAGTTGATAAGATGCGTTATGTGCACTATCTTCGTTTTCGGTGTAATGGCTTTGGCATAAGCTTCCACAATTTTCGCGTCATCTTCCACCGGAAAATTAAAGTCCTCGATATAGTTGAGTACTATTCCTTCGCGTCTTTTACGTTGTTCCCAGCACTGTTTCATGTGCGGATAATCGTAGTTACCGAGTACAACCTCGTCGCCTGCTTTAAGATTCAAACCGAGGATGATGGTATTAAGCCCTTCGGTTGAATTGCGGTTAATTGCAATTTCTTCGGGCATACATCCCGCAAGCGAGGCGAGTTTTACCCGCAACGGTTCGCGCTCCTTATCCAACAATCCCCACATATTATAGGATGGCGCTTCATTACAGAAGCGATAATCTTCAATATGAGCGTCCTGAACAACCTTCGGCTGCGGACTAACTCCCCCGTTATTCAGGTTGATTATGTTCGCCGAAATGCCGTAAGATTCGCGCACCCATCCCCAAAAATCTTCATCGGCGGCGGCTTCGGGCGGCGTGAGACGGTTTATTCGTTCAAATTTTTCTCTGGCTATTAAGGAGCCGGAAAAGGTCAAAAACCCAGCGGTCAGAGCCGATTTATTAAGGAATTCACGTCTTGAAAGCATGGATGGATAAGTTTAGTGGCAATAAAGGTACTAATAATTTTTCTACTCCGGATTTACGACTATAAGGTGATTTAAACCTTCAGTTATAGCCGAGGGCAAGTGAGTAAATTTAAGGAATGAAAAATATTAAACTAAAACTTTAAGTATATAATACTAATAATATTAAAAACAATTAATTATAAAATTAGTTATTATAAAATGAAATAAAATACCTTAAATATCATATCGCTATATTGAATAAGATATTACTTTTAAAGTAAAATCCTTCAGGCGCCGTCTAATGATTTAAAACGAGGGATATATGACGACCATATCCATGACAGAACAAACAGGAAGCAGCATCATACAGACAGTGCAAGAGTATGGAAGGCGCCTTTTCAGGTTTATCCGCCAACGGGTGAAAACTGACGAGGATGCCGAGGACATCTTGCAGGATGTGTGGTACCAGTTAAGTAATACTCTTTCAGCGGAACCGATAGAACAGGTGGGCTCGTGGCTTTATACTGTGGCAAGAAACAGGATAACCGACAAATACCGGAAACAAAAACCGTTGAGTATAGATGATTTTGTCTATGAGGATGAGGAGGGAGAAGTGAATTATCGAGACCTGTTTTTAGCCGATTTTGTAACACCGGAAGATAATTATGAACGCGAAATGTTTTGGGATGAACTTGGAAAAGCCCTGAATGATTTACCGGAGGAACAAAGACAAGTTTTCGTATGGAACGAATTGGAGGATATGACCTTCAGGGAAATGGCAGAAAAAACCGGAGAGAACATTAAAACGCTTATATCCAGAAAACGATACGCAGTAAACTTTCTGCGGGAACGGTTAAAGACCATTCATGAAGAACTAGTATAATAACCAAATAAATAATAAATAACTATGACTGAAGAAACTGACAAAACCGGAAAAAAATGCTGCCGCGGATGGAAATTCGTACTGATACCATTTTGCATAGCTGCTGCAGTGTTAATCTTTGGAACGCTGGTAATGTACCTCTGGAACGCTTTTATGCCGGATATATTCAGTGGGCTTAAACCGATAACATTCTGGCAAGCGGTAGGATTGACTGTGTTGGCTAAAATCTTATTCGGCAGTTTCAGTCGCGGCTGCGGCAGACGCTGTAGGGGCGGCAGACACAGCTACTATTGGTCGCAGAAGTGGAAGAATATGTCCGAAGAGGAAAGAGCCAAAATGAAGGAGGAGTGGGCAAATAAACGTTGCGGCGGCAGCGAATGCTGAAATACGTTCGATGCGCTTTAAATAGAATTGAATAAAGGGTTATAACAGAAAGGAGTTACAGAACAACGGCACAGGTAAGGAGGTTTACGCCTCCTTTTTTTATTTTATCCTTGTACCGCTTTGTGAAAACCTGCCTGTCAATAACTGTCGGCGCTCCCTTATCTGCCCAAACATTGTATTTTTGCCTTTCAGCTACCAAACAAAAAATGATAGTTACTTCTCTTAAAAAGCCGCGCTTTTGGTATTATCTTATCATGGCGCTGTTTGGCGCGCTTTACTTGACAATGGCTATTGCCAATCACTATTTTTTCAGGACTTTTACCTTTGACTATGGCGTTTTTAATAACGACTACTGGAATCTGGCGCATTTCCATCTCGGAGGCGACCCTTTATATTATGGCGGTTCTCATGCAGATGTGAATACCCTTAAGATACACTTCACCGCCATACTTATATACCTTCTGCCATTTTATTGGCTGCTGAACTGGCTTACAGGAACTTATACTCTCCTTATACTTCAGGAGTTGATAGTAATACTCGCCGGCTGGGCGGTGTATAAATTAATAGTGCAAAAAACGCAAAACGGTTGGCTTGGTGTATTGGCTCTGCTCTATTATTTCCTGTTACAGGGGCATTATGCCGCATTCGCACTCGATTTCAATGAAGCGATAGTATGCGCTTCGCTTATTCCGTTGTTTTTATACGCCTTTGAAACTAACCGGTTGAAAATTGCAGGCGTCATGTTCGTTTTATGTTTATTTGGCAGGGAGGATATGCCACTCTACTTTATTTTTATACTGCTCACGTTAATACTATGGCATCGTAAGGAAATGAGATTGGTTCGCCTCTGCCTGTACGGTATTGCCATTTCAATAATTTACTTTGCGCTTGTTTTCGGAATTTTTATACCGTTAACACATTCCCACGACAATCAATATTACCTTTTTGAATATTCTGCTTTAGGCAAAACTCCATGGACTGCTTTGGGAAGCATGATAACGGATCCCTTTCACGCCCTCCGTTTGCTGTTTGTAAACCAAACCGGCGATATTTCGAACAATTGGATAAAAGCGGAGTTTTATCTTGTTTTTCTCGCATCCGGAGGTTTTTTCGCTCTTTATCGCCCCCGCTATCTTATCTGGTTCATCCCCATGATTGCTCAAAAGATGTTCAACGATGACGTTATCAGGTGGGGAATAGAAGCATACTACTCGATATTCATTGTTACACTGTTGCCAATCTCTGTTTTTTTAGCTATCAATGACATATACCATACATCGTCATCAAGAATTAAATCGGGTATTGCGGCTTGCCTGTTGGCAGGTATGGTTACCTATTTTGTAGAAAACGAGTATGTGCATGCCATTAACTGGATAAACACCGAGAAGGAAACCGTTTTTAACCCCAAGTTTTTTGACGTCGGTTTTAACGCAGGGCAAATCCACCGCCTGTTGAAGGAAATTCCGCCAGATGCTGCTGTAAGCGCCTCCCAAAAACTAACGCCGCAGCTTGCGCAACGCAGCCGTATATACCAGTATCCCTATAGATACGATGCTACTTATATCGCCCTTTTTTCTTTTCCCGACTACTACGAAATACCACAGATATCCTATTGGGACAGTGTTTCGCGTATTCTTTACTCCCCTGAATGGAATATGGTCGGGTACTCCTATCCGTTTATGCTTTTTAAAAAGGAGCCAAACAAATTGAACCATGCCGATTTTATAAGCTGTAGAAAACCTGCTGTGCAGGATGATAGTTTATCTCATTATCTATCGTTAATACCAATGCGTATTCTCATCATCAGCGACAGCTCAATGTTATTGGACAAAGCCGATTATCAGGAGCGCAAGGTAACAGGTTTTAGCTGTGATTGCGAAACATTTTCAGCCGATGGTAAAAGCCCGATAGGGTCCGACGGTCAGCCGTTTCCGTCAGACGGTATAAAGAGCGGGAAAGCCCACCGGGGGAAGTATTCACTCCTTTTAACCCCCGATAAACAGTATGGACTTAACCGCCAATTCACGGGACTTAAAGCCGGTGAAATTTTGAAGGTAACGGTATGGCGAAATAATCCTGCAGGGAAGGGATTTATTGTAATTTGTAACAATGATAATTCGGTATACTATACATCATCAAGAGCGATAAAATATGACAGCAACGGCTGGCAGAAACTCGAACTGACCGTGGCAGTTCCATACCGCTGTCCGGAACTTAAATCCTATATGTGGTCAGGCGGTAAGGATAGTATATATTTCGACGACCTGAATGTTGAGCTTTTCAGTCGTAGGAAATAGGTAAGATAGCCCGGACGCGCCCGTTACTGACTCCTCAATGCAAACTTTAATGAAAGGCGAATTTATTCTACCTTTGTCTAAAACCAACTTTCGGAGCGAATTGGAAGACGATTAAGTTGCCCGAAAGGAGTTGACCGATATATGAAGAAGAACGTACTGAAACTGGTTCTGGTATTGTTTGCCGCCGTAATAGCCGGCGCCTCTTTATGGTATTCGAACCTGCTTGCCCGGAAAATGGCGGATGAAGAGCGCAATAAAGTTCGGCTTTGGGCAGAAGCCGTGCAGCGAAAAGCGCGGCTGGTAAAGTATGCCAATACTCTTTTTAACCAGATAGCGGCGGATGAACAGGAAAAAGTGCGCCTATGGGCGGATGCCACACGACTTCTGGCGAGTCCGGCTATATCCGGCGGTGACCTAAGCTTTATTTTTGAGGTGATTAGGAACAACAACAATATTCCGGTAATTCTTGCCAATAACGAAAACAAAATAGAACGCACCCGTAACCTTCCCGATTCCCTTAGGCAGAATGACTCTGCATATATAACAGAGCAGTTACGGATAATGAGACAACAACACCAGCCGATAGAAATTAACATCTATCAAAACCAAAAGAACTACCTGTTCTACGAAGATTCCCGACTTTTTACGGACCTTAAAAAAATATTGAACGACCTGTCGCATTCGTTTATTACAGAAGTGGTAAAAAATCTCGCGTCGGTGCCGGTTCTGCTCACCGATTCTACCCAAACAAAAATTATTGCCCACGGTAATATCGATACCGCCAGATTACAGAATGCCATATACGTTCGGCAGTTAATTTCCGCTATGCGAGTGAGTAATCCGCCCATTCCGGTTGAACTTGGCGATGGGGGCAAGCAGTATATTTTTTACGAAGAGTCGTCACTTTCTAAGGAGTTACGCTATTTCCCTTACCTTGTTTTAGGCATCATGAGCATTTTTATATTCTTCGGTTATTCCATTTTCAGTACGGCAAGGCGGGCGGAACAAAACCGCGTATGGATAGGGCTTGCCAAAGAAACAGCTCATCAGCTTGGAACGCCTTTGTCATCGCTTATGGCATGGGTGGAATATCTAAAAGAGAAGGATATGGCTATCGCTGATGAACTGGGTAAAGATGTGAAGCGGCTGGAGACCATAACAAGCCGGTTTTCAAAAATAGGTTCGGCGCCTCAACTGGAAGCAAATGATGTTTCGACGGCGCTTACCGAAACAGTAGAATATATTAAAGCGCGAACCTCGCAAAAAGTTAAATTCGGGTATCATGAAGCCCCCGGCATAAATACTGTAGCGCCGTTAAATGTACCGCTGTTCTCATGGGTGATTGAGAACCTGCTGCGGAATGCCATAGATGCGATGGGCGGTATAGGTAATCTTGACATAGATGTTTCAGAAGATGCAAAATTTATCTTTATTGATATTACAGACAGCGGTAAGGGCATACCGAAGGGTAATTTTAAGGTGGTGTTTGAACCCGGTTATACTACCAAAGAACGCGGATGGGGACTGGGTTTATCGCTCTGCAAACGTATAATTGAGAACTATCACGGAGGTAGAATATTCGTTAAGAATTCTGAAACAAATAAAGGGACGACCTTCAGGATAGCGCTCAAAAAGGAATAAAAGGCAGCTTAAGGCGTTACTATAGTCAATTAACCTTAATTTTAAGTGGCTTCTATATATATACATATACCTTTTTGTCGAAAGGCATGTCATTACTGCGATTTTCATTTTTCCACTTCGCTGAAAAGCAAAGATGAGATGGTGAAGGCGATATGCGCTGAAATCGGACTCCGGAAGAATTACCTAGGGACAAATGAAATTTCATCGCTCTATTTTGGAGGCGGTACCCCATCCTTACTCGAAATAGAGGATATTAGAAAAATCATTGCCGCAGTAAATTTGCATTTCCGGCTAAATCCCAATGCCGAAATCACTCTTGAAGCCAACCCTGATGACCTTATTTTTAATAAAATTGGAGAATTTGGTGAGTCCGGTATTAATCGTTTAAGTATAGGGGTGCAATCCTTTCAGGATGAAGTCCTAAAGCTCTTAAACCGCACCCATGGAGCAATGCAGGCAATACATGCAATTAAAGAATCGCAGAAAGCAGGATTCCAAAATCTGACCATTGATTTGATGTATGGCTTACCCGGACTAACCGTTAAAACATGGGAGAATAATCTGAAACAGGCGTTTGAACTCGGAACCCCTCATATTTCCGCTTATTGTCTTACAGTAGAAAAGAAGACAGCGCTTCATCATTTTGTTGCCAATAAGCGCATCTCTCTTCCGGGTGATGATATTACCGCCGTCCAATATGAAATACTGATGGAAATGGCTGAACAAAATGGTTTTGAGCATTATGAAATATCCAATTTTTGCAAGCCCGGCATGCATTCGCGCCACAACAGCAGCTACTGGAATAACGAGCCATATTTGGGAATTGGTCCCTCCGCCCATTCCTACAACGGAGATTCGCGGCAATGGAATATCGCAAATAATGCGATATATATGAGCGAAATAAAAAGCGGCGGATGCTGGTTCGAGAAAGAAGAATTATTGCCATCGGACAAATACAATGAGTATCTGTTGACCCGATTAAGGACAAGTAACGGTATTAATCTCGCTTATATTAGGGATGAGTTCGGGAAGGCAAGAGCAGCCGGAATTGAAATGAAGCTGGCTCCTTACATTACCGGCGGGTTGTTGTGGCATGAAAAGGAAAATGTATTTTTGACGCGAAAGGGTAAACTCATAGCAGATAAAATAATATCGGATTTTTTTAACTAACGGCGGTAATTTTTATTAGTTACAAACCAATATCTTGATTTATAATTGATTACCAGTAAGGTGTTCGTACAAATACAACATAGAGGAAAAACCTATAAAGCAGACCTTGACAAACCGGTGGACATATCTATCCCACTCCACGCCGGCGCTCATCAGTTAAATGCATGGAATGTTCAGCCGGTAAAAATAGACCCTGTTCGGATAGGGGATTGGGTTGGAGAGGTGAAGGACGGTGCATCAGTTAATTTTCGTAACGTTACCTTTAATCCTCATGGTAATGGAACTCATACCGAATGCGTAGGGCATATTAGTAAAGAGAATTTCAGCATCAACAGGTGTTTAAAAAAGTTTTTCTTCATCGCCGAACTGATAACCGTTCTGCCTGATGAGCAAACCGATGGTGATATGGTAATAACAAGCGCGCATATTAAAGGATGTCTTGAAGATAAAGTGAATCCCGAAGCTCTTGTTATCAGAACAGTTTCCAATTCGCCGGCTAAAAAGGAGATGCATTATTCAGATACTAACCCGCCATATTTGTCGCCTGATGCCATGCACTACATTGTTTCGCTCGGTATTGAACACCTGCTTATCGACTTGCCATCAGTAGATAAAGAGTACGACGGAGGCAAAGTTGCTTGTCACCGTATTTTCTGGGATTATCCGGCGAATCCCCAAACAGAGAAGACCATCACCGAACTGATATATGTACCGAACGAAGTACTTGACGGCTCCTATCTACTGAATTTGCAAATAGCAGGTTTGGAAAATGATGCCACCCCGAGCAAACCTATATTATACCGGCTTATAGAGAGCCGTTAACAGGTATTAAAAATGAACGAAGAGTTGAATAAGAATGAGATAGAACAATACTTCATCCAATTGCAGGATACAATATGCAAAGGACTGGAAACGGCGGACGGCAAGGGCTTATTCAAAGAGGAACAATGGCAGCGCGCTGAAGGCGGCGGTGGAAGAACGCGAGTTATTACAGACGGCGCCGTAATCGAAAAGGGCGGCGTTAACTTTTCAGCCGTGTGGGGTGCATGCCCCGAATTCCTGAAGAAGGAAACAGGGATACCGGCTACCGAGCGCGCCGGGTTCTTTGCCTCGGGCGTCTCCATTGTCATACATCCCAAAAATCCGCATGTGCCGATTATACACATGAATGTCAGGTATTTCGAAGCGGTAGCCGATGATGTTTCTACGGGTAAGAGTAGGTTGTTCCAAAGCTGGTTCGGCGGCGGCATCGACCTAACCCCGCATTATATAAATCAGGAAGATGCCATTTGGTTTCATGCAACTCTGAAAAAAATATGCGATAAGCATAGTACATCTTATTATTCCGAATTCAGTAAATGGGCTGATGAATACTTTTATCTTCCCCATAGAAGCGAAACCCGCGGGATAGGGGGCATATTTTTTGACAAACTCACAGCCGGCAAGGATAAAACAATGCAGCAATATTTTGAATTCGTGAAAGAGGTTGGCGGTAGTTTTCTTACTCTCTATTTGCCTATTATTGAGAAAAACAGGAATAAGGAATACACCGATACGGAACGGCGCTGGCAGTTGCTCCGCAGAGGGCGTTATGTGGAGTTCAATCTGGTATATGACAGGGGAACTAAATTCGGACTGCTCACCAATGGTAGAACGGAATCGATACTAATAAGCTTACCGCCCTATGCTTGTTGGGACTATAATGTTACTCCGGAGACCGACGGTGAGGAAGAAAAAACGCTAAAGCTGCTTAGAAAAGGGATAAACTGGGCATATATTAATCCGTAGTACCTTACACCACTCGCTTTATTCTTTGTATTTTCGCGCTTCTTAAAAGTTAGAACCATAACTTATTAAACATCGGTTAATTTATGCCAAACATCTCTGAAAAAGGAATAAAAATGCCGGCTTCGCCTATTCGTAAACTTGTGCCTTATGCCGACAATGCTAAAAAAAGGGGAATAAAAGTTTACCACCTGAACATAGGACAGCCCGACATTGAGACGCCGGATACGATGTTGAATGCTATTAAGAATTTCAATATGAAGATTATTGAATACAGCAATAGCCTTGGTATTGAAAGCTACCGTAAAAAATTGGCGGAATATTACCTCAAAAACGGCATTCAAACTGATTACAGTCAGATTATGATTACGACAGGCGGTTCGGAAGCCATAGAAATTACAATGCTCACGTGCTTCAACGAAGGAGATGAAGTGATAATACCCGAACCTTTTTACGCCAACTATAATGGGTTTGCCTGCGCCGCCGGTGTTACCATAAAACCAATAACAAGCAACATTAACACAGGATTTGCACTGCCGCCGATAAGCGAATTTGAGAAACTTATAACTAAGCGCACAAAAGGAATAATGATATGCAACCCGAATAATCCTACCGGCTATC
>JAKAOA010000128.1 GCA_021823405.1 Bacteroidota bacterium
GATCTAAGTAATTTCCGATAGCGCAAAAGGCGATTCAGTAAAAGTTAAAAAATTCGTTAAAGCTCTGGTTACAGATAACGACACTACCATTAATTTTGTCGATAATAAAGGCAAAAAGCAGGGGCATTGGATTGTAAAAAATTCTGATAATCGTCTCCCCGGATTTGCTCCAGAAGCCAAAATTGAAGAAGGTTCATATAAAGACGGTAAGAAAGAAGGCGAATGGATAGAATATAATGCCGACGGCAGTATACGAAGTAGGGTCATTTTCAAAGATGACAGACCTGTTAGATTGATTTTGCTCCCGTTAAAGGTTGCACTGTTTTGAATATCTGCCCATCCCATTTATTTTTCTGAAGCACTTTATAATGTTCCATTCGGTCGCATTTTCCTACCCAACGTTTTGATTTACCTTTACGTCTAAGTAGTAAATAACTACACTATGCGCCAGTTTAAAATCGCCCAGAGAATAACCTCCCGCGATTCCATTGGGCTTGATAAGTATCTTCAAGATATTAACCGGGAATCCCTGATTACTGCAGATGAAGAAGTAGAACTTGCACGTCGCATTCGTGAGGGAGATAAGTCAGCCCTTGAAAAACTTACAAAAGCCAATTTGCGCTTTGTTGTTTCAGTTGCCAAGCAATATATGAATAGAGGTTTAGCCCTTCAGGACCTGATTAATGAAGGTAATCTGGGACTTCTTAAAGCGGCAAATCGATTTGACCACACGAAGGGTTTTAAATTCATTTCCTATGCGGTTTGGTGGATTCGCCAGGCGATACAATTGGCTATACTTGAAAACTCGCGACTGGTACGTGTACCAGTGAACAAGGTAAATGCGATAAACAAGATAAGTTATTCCATGGGACACCTGGAGCAGCGATTAGGCAGGGAACCATCCTGGACAGAAGTATCGGAGCATTGTCAATTATCTGAAAAGGATATTTTGAATACGCTTCGTTCCTTTAACAGAACTGTATCCATGGATGCTCCTATTGGCAATGATGAGTCCGGCAATACCTTGTATGAAGTAATTGAAAATGAAGAAGCATTAAGCCCTGCAAACGAACTTCTAAGGGAATCCATCAAAAAGGAGATAGCTAGGGTGCTTACCACTCTGTCTTATAAGGAATCTGAAGTTTTGCGCTGCTATTTTGGCATCTCCGGTATTGAACAACCTATGATAGTAGAAGAGATTGGCCGTCGCCTTGATTTGTCGCCGGAAAGGGTAAGGCAAATAAAAGACAGGGCGCTGAAGCGCCTTCGCCGTTCTGACAAAAGCAAATTGCTTAAAGAATATCTTTGATAACTGAATCATGTTTGAGTCAGAGGATTTGTTTATCATTCCCATTCTCTGTCCCGGTAATGTCTATAGCGGATGTTGTTGGAGCTATAATCTGCTTTTTCGGATAAAATTTCTTTTGAAAAATCAACAGTATTGCCACCCCTACGCTTATTGAGGCATCCGAGAGGTTAAAAACAGGTCGGAAAAAAATAAATTCTTCATTTCCCCAAAATGGGAACCATGACGGGAAATGCCCATCAATTATAGGAAAATAAAACATATCTACTACCTTACCGTGCAAAAAGCTTGCGTAACCACCGCCGGGAGGCAGAAACTTAGCAGGGTAATAACCGCTATCACTGAATAGCAGCCCGTAAAAAGCGCTGTCGATGATATTTCCTACTGCGCCGGCGAATATCAAAGCAATACATGCGATAAAACCGGGGTGCATCTTACGGATAGTAATATCATGTAAATACCAACCGGTGCCTATTGCTACGATTATCCGGAACAAGCTTAACAATATTTTTCCGAACTGCCCGCCCAATTGAATACCAAATGCCATGCCATTATTCTCGGTGAAATGAATAATGAACCAAGGGGCTATCCTGTACTCTTCGCCTAATGCAAAATGGGTTTTAATATATATCTTGATTGCCTGGTCGGCTAAAAGAACCAGCAGAATAATCAATATCGGCTTCTTCAAAACTATCTACAATGAAATAATCGCTTATTTAATTAATCTTCTGTTATACGCCGTTTAAAATTCCGGTTCTTATATATTATACTGCTGTTCCAACTTCGCGTCAATGCTCAACGTAGCGTGAGGCACCCGTTTTAATCTCTCTTTTGGTATCAGTTTACCTGTTACTCTGCATATTCCATAGGTCTTGTTTTCAATGCGGACAAGTGCATTTTGCAGGTTCTGGATAAATTTCTCCTGACGGAGCGCCAGTTGAGCCGTCTCTTCACGCGTGAGCACATCGGAGCCGTCTTCCAACATCTTAAAAGTAGGAGATGTATCATCAGTTCCATGGTCATCGGTGTGGCAAAGGGTATTTTTCAGTAATTCGTAATCTTTCTTCGCTTGCTCTAATTTGTCAAGCAGAAGAGTTTTAAACTCTGCGAGTTCCTTGTCGGAGTAGCGGTTTCTATTATCTTCCTTTTTATTGGAAGGCGCTTGTCTGACTACTTCTTTATTCGCTATTGCAGGCATTTCCGGCTTGTAGTCGGGTATTTGCCCGAGTTTTACCGGGACAACCTGCCTAGGTAGAGGTCTTGGCGCGTAACCTCTCGTGTTTCTCGGCTGGCTACCTGCTTTGGCGTTTCCCGCCCTGGTTTCCTTCGACGGTGATTCTGATTTAATTTCAGTACTTTTCGGCGTTGCCACGGGCTTCGATTGTCTTTTGGCAGATATCGGAGTTGATTTCGGCGTTACAGCCACATACTCAATATGTTTGTGTTTAGCAGCCGGTTTCTGACTTTTTTTTGAAGCCGCCGCTTTTGTTGATTCCTTTTTTGTAGGTTTTGGGGTATCAACTGCTTTGCTTTTGCCTGCTTTAGCCGGTAACCTCCTATTTGGGGAGGCGGCGGTTACTTTTTTAGGCGCCTTTTTTATCTTGTCGTGAACCTTTTTCCTTGATACAGATTTCGATTTATTATTTTTCTGGTACTTAAGTTTTGCCATGATTTGTAGTCAGTTATATTTGTTAATACTTATGGAAGTGTAAATATTATCAGCCACTTCTATGCTTAAAGCACCGGTTTTGTCGATAGAATCTACTAATTCGAGCGATTCTGCCAGTGTTTCGGCGCAAATATATTGAAAATTATTAATTATCGCACTTTCTATATTGCTATTCTTAACAATTTTTAATAATATTTTGTCAGTAACCTGAAAGTTCTGTTCTTTCCGTAGGTTCTGAATCTTGCTTACCAATTCTCTGGCAAGCCCTTCCTCCTTTAGCTCTTTGGTAACCGTTACATCAAGGGCAACCATAATATTACCTTCGGATGCGATGTGCCATCCTGGTATATCTTCCGAGCCGATTTCCACGTCATCTAACGATAAAATGACCTCCGTACCGCCAAGGTTGACTTTATACTCCTTATTTTGCTCTATCTCTCTAATCTGCTCCTGTCCAAAGCTCTGTATGAGTTTGGCTGCCTCTTTCATCAAAGGACCAAGCTTTTTACCCAATTCCTTAAAGTTGGGTTTTATCTTTTTCACCAGAACGCCGGCAGTATCGGTTATAATTTCAATTTCTTTTACATTAACCTCCGACAGAATCAGTTTTTTTACACTATCAAGTCCCTTTACCATTTTTGCCTCTATTTCCCGAGTGCCGGAAACGGGTATAAGTATTCTGCTAAGTGGTTGACGAACAGGTAGATTATATTTCTTTCTTAAACCTAAAGTTAAAGAAGATATTTGTTGCGCTAAAGTCATCCATTCTTCCAATTCAGTATTTATATTCATCTTAACTGAAACCGGGAATTGGCTTAAATGTACCGACTCAACTTTATTCACCATATCCAAGCTATGTAAGTCGCAAAACAGCCGTTCCGCGAAGAATGGTGCAATAGGGGCTATCAGCCGCGAAACAGTTTCAAGGCATGTATAAAGGGTTTGATATGCAGCGATTTTATCAGAACTGCTATCCCCCTTCCAAAAACGCCGCCGGCTAAGCCGCACATACCAGTTGCTCAATTGCGAGACGACAAAATCCTCAATTTCTCTTGCAGCCCTCATGGGCTCATATTCGTTCAGATAGCCGTTCACCCTTTCTATTAAGGCGTTTAGTACCGAAAGTATCCACCGGTCTAACTCGGTGCGTTCAACTACAGGTATCTCGTTATTATCAAATTTTATGTGGTCAATATTGGCGTATAGTGCAAAAAAAGAGTAGGTGTTATAGAGGGCTCTAAAGAATTTACGTTGTACCTCTGCTATCCCTTCCTTGTCAAACTTGAGGTTATCCCACGGCTGGGCATTGCTTATTAAGTACCAGCGTGTTGCATCAGGTCCGTAAGTATTGATGGTTTCAAAGGGGTCAACGGCGTTGCCAAGGCGTTTACTCATCTTATTACCATGTTTATCAAGCACTAACCCATTTGACAGCACATTTTTATATGCAACTGTATCGAATAACATACATGCAATAGCGTGCAGGGTAAAAAACCATCCCCTGGTCTGATCAACGCCCTCCGCTATAAAATCGGCAGGAAATGCGCTTTTAAAGGCATCCTTATTTTCAAACGGATAGTGCCATTGGGCGTAAGGCATCGCCCCTGAATCGAACCAAACATCTATTAAATCAGGTTCACGGTACATTTTCTTTCCTTTAGGCGAAACAAGCACGATATTATCTACATAAGGGCGGTGAAGGTCGGTCACCTTAACGGTTTTCATGAACCCTGCGGCTACCGATTTTTCTATCTCACGGGTTAGTTCTTCCTGCGAGCCGATACAGATTTCTTCGGAGGAATCTTCAGTACGCCAAACAGGAAGCGGTATTCCCCAGAAGCGAGAACGTGACAGATTCCAGTCCACGAGGTTTTCGAGCCAGTTGCCGAACCTTCCTGTTCCGGTGGCTTCCGGTTTCCAGTTTATTGTCCGGTTAAGTTCTATCATCCGTTCCTTCACGGCAGTTGTCTTGATAAACCATGAGTCGAGCGGGTAATATATCACCGGTTCATCGGTACGCCAGCAGTGCGGGTAATTGTGCTCGTACTTCTCTATTTTGAATGCCTTTTCCTCCTTTTTCAGCTTAAGCACAATAGCTAAGTCGGTTGAACCGTCCGGATTTAACTGGTCTGACTTGGTCTTCACCTGCTTTCCTGCAAAATCGGTAACGGAATCTACAAATTTGCCATTGCGGTCAACAAGTGTAAGCGTGCCAATGCCATTCTGTTTTGCGACACGGAAGTCGTCGGCGCCGAAACTGGGAGCGATATGTACTATACCTGTACCGTCTTCGGTGGTGACAAAATCGCCTAACAACACCCTGAAGGCATCTCCGCCCTCGGGTTTTGAATATGGCATGAGTTGTTCATAACGAATACCCTCAAAAGCTCCGCCTTTAAAGTTCTTTTCTATGATTGCGGTATCGGAGTCGAGCTTATCATCATCATATTCTTCAAAATATTCGTCAAAATACTTAGGAAGAAGTTCCCTTGCGAGTATTACCCTTACGGGCTTTCCGGTATAACGGTTTATGGTTCTCACAAGGGCGTATTCTATGTTTTTCCCAACGGCAAGGGCGCAGTTCGAAGGCAATGTCCAGGGGGTAGTAGTCCATGCCAAAAAGAATACATCGCCATTAGGAAAGAGTTCTTTCGCTTTTTTATCCTGTACTATTTTAAATTGAACGGTAACGGTGGTGTCCTTTATATTTTTGTAGCACCCCGGCTGGTTAAGTTCATGGGAGCTTAATCCCGTACCGGCAGCCCATGAATAGGGCTGGATGGTATATCCCTTATATAAAAGTCCCTTTTTATAGAGCTCTTTCAACAGATACCATACCGACTCAATGTATTCGTTATGAAAGGTAACATAAGGATTCTTCATATCCACCCAATAGCCCATTTTACGGGTAAGGTCTTCCCATTTATCCTTATATTTCATTACCTCCCTGCGGCAGGCAGCGTTATACTCTTCAATCGAAATTTTTTTACCGATATCATCCTTGGTAATACCCAAATTTTTTTCTACCCCAAGTTCAATAGGTAATCCATGTGTATCCCAGCCGCCTTTGCGTTTCACCTGATATCCCTTCATGGTTTGGTAGCGGCAGAAAATGTCCTTTATGGTACGCGCCATTACATGGTGTATGCCCGGCATACCATTCGCCGAAGGCGGACCTTCGTAAAATGTGAATGTTTTTGCGCCTTCGCGGAGATTTACGCTTTTTTCAAAGGTGTTTTCATCATGCCACTTCTTCAGAATATCGTTTCCGATAGCGCTTAAATCAAGTGATTTATATTCCGGAAAATCGGTCATCGGCAATAAGTAAAAGGTTATAAGTTGAAGGTACGCTGGTCAGATTTGTAATTTTTCAGAAAATAGTGTGCGAATGTAATTATTTGACGGGAATTAAAGATGCTCTATTGCGGTACTTGGCAGTACGATGATTCATAAATTGTAATTCCTGAACCTTTGTTACCCGCCGGCTACGAGAAACTTGCGCGGCGGGAAGGCGAGCAGGAGCATAGCGTAGCGCATGGCATCAATGGCGTGGTCGTTCACTTTTTTGGGGCGGTTCAGGTATTCGCCGTCACGGTTTTTATCCCATT
>JAKAOA010000129.1 GCA_021823405.1 Bacteroidota bacterium
TGTTGAATGCGGTTTGGCGTGGTGACGGCTATTTTGCCGCAGGAGGAACCCTTTGCCGCTGTCCTTCGGCGAATGGGCGACAACTGTAAAAGAATTTATTCTGACTGCCACCAGTTCATTCGCTCCCACTTCAATATCGAGCCCTTCTGTAATTTCCACCACCAATTTGTAGGCGGAAATCACTTTTTTAACAGTGCCTTCTCCTTTTTCATGCAAAAAGCGCACCTTATCGCCAATTTTGAACGCCATGAAGTTGGTTATTAGCTAAAACAATGAAATACAACTGCTTGCAAAATTGTTGCAAAATTAAATGATTCTTCTTTGCTACGTTAAATAAATTTCGTAATATTGCACCCCTTTTGAAAAAACCATAGGAAATTATGAACCTGATTAAGTACGTGGAAGATTCGATAACCGGAAAGAAAGAAATACCAACCTTCAGAGCTGGCGATACGGTTACGGTACATTATAAAATTAAGGAAGGCGACAAGGAACGCGTGCAGCAATACCAGGGCTTGGTTATCAGCCGCCGCGGTTCCGGCGTTTCGGCAAGTTTTACCGTTAGAAAAATATCGAACGGCGTAGGGGTAGAACGCATATTCCCGCTCTATTCGCCATTTATTGATAAAATAGAGGTTAGCAAGGAAGGAGTGGTTCGCCGAGCCAAACTTTACTATATACGTGGCGTAAAAGGCAAGAAAGCCAGAATTGAAGAAAAACAATACGGCGGCGAAGAACTTGCCTCCAATCTTCAGAACGTTTCCAATGCAACGCCCGTTTCTGTGTCTATACCTAAAGTTGAAGTGGCGGCCACAGCGAAGGACTGATATTTTCTCCTCGGTTAATTTCGCCATTTTTTATTGCGCCTTTTGGTCCTTGCATTTCGGTAATTGATTAGGGACTTATTTGTAGCCGCTATATCTTATCCATAACATTAGAAGGTAAATTCAGATAATGTGACCGGGCAGCAATGATTAACAAAACATCAGCACATTACTCTGCAATAATAAAGGAGGAAGCGCTCAAACTCGGTTTCGATTCGTGCGGAATATCCAAAGCCGAATTTTTAGAAGATGAAGCCATAAGATTTGAAAGATGGCTGCACAAGGGAATGCAGGGTAAAATGCAATACATGGAAAGAAATGGCGATAAGCGGCTCGACCCTCGCTTACTTGTGCCTGATGCCAAAAGCGTTATATCTCTCACCATGAATTATTATCCTCGCGAAAAGCAAAATACCGATGCCCCTGCCGTTTCCAAATATGCTTATGGCTCCGATTATCATATCATAATCAAAGACCGGCTAAAAACCCTGCTTGACATATTAAATGAGAGAATAGGTAATATCGGCGGCAGAGCATTTGTCGATTCGGCTCCTGTGGCAGAGCGAGCGTGGGCGGCGAAAAGCGGGTTAGGGTGGATAGGCAAGAACTCAATGCTGATACAACCCGGCGGAGGGTCCTTTTATTTCATTGCCGAACTTATAGTCGATATTGAACTGGAGCCGGATGCGCCCATTCGCGATTACTGTGGTACGTGCCGCCGCTGTATGGACTCATGCCCTACGCAGGCGATAGTAGAACCGCATATTGTAGATGGCAGCAAGTGCATTTCCTATTTCACCATTGAATTGAAGGAAGCTATACCGGAAACCCTTAAGGATAAGATAAGCGGATGGATATTCGGTTGCGATATCTGTCAGGATGTTTGTCCTTGGAATAGCTTTTCGCACCCGCACACCGCAAAAGCCCTCGATGCAAAACCCGAACTAATTAAGATGACTGCCGAAGAGTGGAATGAAATTACCGAAGAAGAGTTTGCTAAAACGTTTTACGACTCTCCTTTGCAGAGGCCCGGATTTAAAAATTTAAAGAGAAACATCAGCTTCGTCACATCTTCGCAACCTTCCTGAAAACCTCCAGGATAAGGTCTTTGTAAATGTGACCGAAGGTAGAGAGGCACCAAACTTTCAGTAAAAGCTTTTCATCCGGCTTTAGCCAGTTTAATGCTTTATGAAGTTCTTTTGTGAATAGCGCCCTGTCAAAACTTACTCTTTCCAGAATTTTTTTACTCATTTCGTACATAGTCCGCCGAGTTTTAAAGTACTAAATTAATAACAAAAAAGGCGTTTTGCAAACGGCACTAATCCAATTTATAGGAAAACCCTATCAAATTTGCTCAAAATCAGTTATTATTCCTGTTTAAAACTATTTTATATTTCTCAATAAATCACTTAAATTCTCACCTTATCCTTCCATCCGGCGCCGGCTCAAATACAAAAATCTCCACTATCATAATATCCATAAAATTTTAAGAGACGGATGAAATATATGATTGTTAATGCTTCTCGAACAGGTCGTCTATGGTAACTTATTTCTCGGGTCACTCCTTCAGCTAACTGCTCGCCACTACACGTACTATCAGTTAACAGAATACCGTTTGGGTTATTATGGTTTCGGGACAAAACAGGTTGAATTTATCAGGTGTGATTTTCATTTATGACATCAAGTAAAGATGACAAAAATCATAAGTAAATATGACGGTTTCGGTAATAGAAAATGGAGGTTCTAAAGATATTTGCGCAATCGCTTCAATGAGGGAGATAATTAATTTCCGCTTTAGGAGAGGGTGTCCGGTAGGTAGATATTACAACTTGTATAACAATAATTCTTTGATGAACAAGGGCGCATTTTCAGTAAAGCAAAACGACACCGGGTTAATTGTATTACTTTGAAGACAGCCACTGGAAAATAAATCCATAACATGAAAAAAATATTATTGATAGAAGACAATCTTGAGATGCGCGAGAATATCGGAGAAATATTAACTCTTGCCGATTACAATGTGGTTACCGCTGAAAACGGAAAAATAGGGGTTGAAATGGCAAAGAAGGAGAAGCCAAACCTTATTTTATGCGACATTATGATGCCCGAACTCGACGGGTATGGGGTATTGCATATTCTTAGTAAGGACACTGAATTAGGCAGTATTCCATTCATCTTTCTTACCGCAAAAGCCGAAAAGGCAGACCTGCGGAAGGGTATGAACTTGGGAGCTGACGATTACCTTACCAAACCTGTAGAAGAAGCTGAATTACTGAATGCCGTTGAGTCGCGTTTGAAACGATATGATTTCTTCCGAAAAGGATATACCAAAGACCTTGCGGGATTTGTAGAGTTTATCGCCGAAGCTAAAAAGTTCAATCTCCCGGATAGTTTTGTCGCCGACTATAAAGTGCGCAAATTGCTTAAAAAGTCAAATGTATATAACCAACAGGATATGCCGACCTATGTGTACCTGATAAACAGTGGAAAGGTAAAAACATGGAAAATAAATCCGGAAGGGAAAGAGTTTATTACCGGCATATACGGTAAAGGCGAGTTTTTCGGATACCTGTCAGTTCTTGAAGGAACCGAGTACAGCGATTCAGCCACTGTGCTTGAAGATGCAGAGATTGCGCTTGTGCCTCAAAGCGATTTTCTTACGCTTATTTACTCTAACCGTGTAGTATCGGCGCGCTTCGTAAAAATGCTTGCCGATGATATTGCCGAAAAGGAAGAACGCCTTCTCGCTCTCGCCTATAACTCGGTTCGCGCGAGGTCAGCCAGCGCTATCCTGCAACTCAAAGCCAAGAATAATGACAGCGACCTCATTCGAATATCGCGCGACGACCTCGCCAATGTTGTAGGCACTTCCACCGAATCGCTTATCCGAACGTTGTCGGAATTTAAAGCCGATAAGCTGATAGAGATTGATGGAAGGGTAGTTAAAATACTTGACCCTCACGGACTGGAAAAGGTCAGAAAATTTTCCTGATTCTTACAATTGCAAGATGAAGTTAGTATTGCAGGGTGCATAAGTATGTTACCTTTGTAATTAGTCCTTTAAACCTTTCTATATGAAAAATGTCGTAGAAGGTATTAATCCATAATTCAATAAACGATTAACCATGAAAACAAAATCATTTTTATTAACCGCTTGTATCGCACTAACCATCGCAGCTTTTGTATTTAACGGCTGCAAAAAGGAATCCACACCTTCTACTGATTCGGATGTTACTGCAGCGCAGGACGAGTCGAACGCATCGTTTGCAATACAGGATTCAAAGAATATAGCAGATGGCGCAGCGAAAAGTAAAGCTGTGGAAAGGATAGGTATTGATACTACTATGACTTGGAGGAGAATCGTTGACACCAATATTACAATCAACAATATAACCTACACGCAAGATACGGGATTTGCGATTACTTTCCCCGGAACGCAGCCAAGCCCAGACGGCAGAACCAGAAAAGGCACAATGTTTGTTTTCTGGGAAAACGGCGGATATTTCCAGAATGGTTCAATAGTAAGCCAACTGTTCAGTCCTAATTTCCCCTATTCCATCACCCTTTTAAACGGCAATATTATTACAATCACCGGCTACAGACAAACCACAAATCAGGGTATCGATACAGGCGACGGCGATATGACATGGGCTTTTACAGCCAACCTTAAACTTGTTTATTCCGGCAATGCCCAAGGAACTGCAACCTGGCAAAGTTCCCGCACCAATACCCTTACATGGCAAGG
The DNA here is from genome assembly GCA_021823405.1 of Bacteroidota bacterium. GTDB lineage: Bacteria > Bacteroidota > Bacteroidia > JABEUT01 > JABEUT01 > JABEUT01. The sequence continues at coordinate 4,570 of JAKAOA010000129.1, forward strand.
GCAAAACCTTGGGTTCTTCTATTCTATTACCGGAAGCGCAAGCGGCGTTACCAGAAACGGGGTGGCATTTACCATAAGCATTACTCAACCGCTTTTGCATACCGCCTACTGGCTTAATGCCTTATTTAATAAACCCATCTGTACTTGCTTTGAGTCGGGTGAGGTGGAAATACAACGTACCGGACACCAATATCCTCTTTACCTAACGTTTACAAGCGGAATGGGTAACTGTACATGCAGCGCTACAGCCACTATCAATAATAATTCCTACCAGATATATCTCCCCTAACCAGAAAGAATTTAATACCCATGATGAAAGGCGCTTCTCGTCAGAGCGCCTTTTTTCTACGTATACTGCCCGTATGTGGTTTTGCAAATGCAATATACCTGTACCGACGTCATACCGACAAATGAATGTTTTACATTTTCATTCATTATAAGTACACCATATTGATTGTTGTGCTAATACAAATTAAGAAGATTGGGTATTTTGTTTACTTTTAAACCGTTTAAAAATGCAATCTCAATCCATGAATAAGTCGCGTCATTCGGCTCTCGCCGTACTCATAATTATATATTTTTTCTGGGGCTTTGTGGCGGCTTCAAACGATATACTTACCTCTCATTTCAAAGACATCTTTCACCTGAAACAATATCGGGCGCAATTGGTGGAGTTTGCCTTTTATATAGCTTATTTTTCGGGCTCGCTCATATATTTTGCGTTCACTATGCTGAAGGGCGACATATTAAACCGGTTCGGTTATAAAAAGGGACTGATAGCTGGTCTGCTTATATCGGCAACTGGGGCATTGTGTTTTATTCCCGCAGCCAATCTGAACTCTTATCCCCTTCTTTTAATTTCTCTCTTTATAGTCGGTCTTGGATTCACCCTGCAGCAGATTGTTGCTAACCCTTACGTAATTGCCCTCGGCGACCCGTCAACAGGTTCACATCGGCTCAACCTGACAGGAGGCGGAAATTCCTTCGGTACCACAATAGGTCCCGTTCTATTAAGCTTTGCCTTATATGGTTCAATAAAAAGTTCAGTCGCGGTACAATCTTCAGTCGATTCAATAAAAGTTCCCGCTATTATACTCTGTTGCATGCTTCTGCTGTCGGTAGCGGTTTTGAGCTTTTCCAAACTCCCTTCTGTTACAAGAGAAGAGCATACAGAGAAAAACCTCGGAGCGCTTCGCTATCCGCAGTTGGTACTCGGCATGATTGCCATCTTTTTTTATGTCGGCGTGGAAGTTACCATTGGCAGCAATCTGAATGTATTGCTTAAGCTGAAGGAGATAAAAGATATTCCGGGCAGCCAGATATCCACCTTTGTTTCGCTCTATTGGGGCGGACTGATGATAGGAAGATGGAGGGGCGCTATATCGGTATTTAATCTCACACCGCTGAAAAGAAAAGTCCTAATGATAGTTGTTCCCCTTGCAGGTTTTGCAGTAATCTGCTGCGTTAATCTGATAAGAGGTAGTGATATTACTGATTATATTTTTTATCTCCCGTTCCTGGCGCTTGCCATTATCGCCTTCTTCCTAGGGCAGGAAAAACCCGCGAAAACGCTCTTGCTTTTCAGTTCAATCGCAATATGCCTTATATTAATGGGACTAATCAGTATGGGTGATCTTGCACTGTTCTCATTCGTAAGCGCCGGATTATTCTGCTCCGTAATGTGGCCCTGCATCTTCACCCTTGCCACAACAGGACTTGGGAAATATACCAATCAAGGTTCTTCGCTGCTTATTATGATGATACTCGGAGGGGCGGTAATACCGCTCATTCAGGGGCGGCTGGTTGACGGGGTTCCGCTATTCGGCTTATATATCTTCCCAAAATTAGGTGCGCACTATTCTTATATAGTACCGGTTTTTTGCTTCGGCTACCTTGCCTTTTATGGGTGGAGGGTAAAGCACATTTTTAGAAAACAGGGGCTAACAGCCGATGCCATTATTTCGGAATAATACTCTATACCTAATCCCGT
>JAKAOA010000130.1 GCA_021823405.1 Bacteroidota bacterium
TATGACGGATTGAAGGGCTGGTTGGATGCCGATAAGCCCAATGCCTTAATTAATGCAGGATAATATAATGCCGGGAATGCTGTGGATATTGTCTGTTCCATACAGCCGTAAGGGTATTGCAGAAGGTAGCTTAAATTTTTGGAAAATTGTGCAAGCGGTGAACGGCTAATTACAATATATCCTTTGGAACCGTCCACCAGGTAACTGGTGTGAGCTTTTAAGTTTATCGATTGTCCGCCGTTGATAACGCCTGCATCGGTAATTTTTTGAAGAGGAAGCGGCGGGCGCACGGGTATTTCCTCATGGTCGGTAAATGTTTCATTCAGCGCTTTTACAGCTACATCCACCTTTGCTGTTCCATAGCCGGGGGTGGCATTCAGATTATAGGTAAGCGTTTTTTCTCCATGTGCGGGTATCGCAACATTTTGTGATAAAGAGCCCTCAATTTTTAGCGAACCTTTCACTGAAAGGATACTTTGGGCATTCACCAATGCGCCGGTGGTATTAGTTAAAACAACATTCAACAAACTTTCATCGTCAGGACTCATGAAACGGGGCAGAGAGGTTGAGACGACGATAGGGTCGGCTACCACAATATTCTTTTCACCGCTGCCGAATTTATTATCTTTATATGCGGCAGCCATTACCCGCAAAGAGCCGGAAAATTCAGGTATATATATAGTATAAGAGGCATCGCCGCTGCTGTTTGTTTTCAGTATCCCGCTCCAATATGATAGAATATGCACTCTTCTTCCACCAACCGGATTCAGCCGTCCTTCAAGCGCCTCGCCGCCCGCCATACTGCTTATGTTCCAGTTCCCCATTTCGGGAAGCACACGCGGATAGAGATCGCTTGTATTCACCTCGAGCGCTCGTTTGGCGTAAAAATACCCATAAGGATCAGGCGTCTGGAAGTTGGTAACTAGCAATACTCCTTCATCAACAACTCCAATTGTTACTTCGGTGTTCGGAGCGGATTTTATTTTTATGGTCTGGCTTTTTTTCGAGCGGGAGTTATCGGCGCATATCACTTTCACGTCGAGCTTGTCAACCGGGTCATCCACTTTTATAGGTATGAATCCGCGTGCAATTGTTAGTGGAATGCTGTTATCCGATAGTTCACGGATCACCGATGCTGTTATATAAATGCTTGGCAACTCATCTTTGGTGATGGGAATATCCATGCTTGCCGCCTTATGGTCGGTATTAAGGAAGTATTTTTCAAGTACGTCATTCTGTTCCACTGTAACTATTACCTTACCGTCGAAAGGACAGGTAAAGAGCAGATGCGCTTTTTCACCCGGTTTATAGTTATCCTTATCGCTTTTTATATCTATATTGCCTTCCTTCTGCACCTGAAAAGAGGTGTAATCGGTATTTGCCGACCCGTATGCATAGAAGGTGCGCGACACATAAGCGGCATTGTTTTCGCCTGAAGAAATACGCACTTCATATTCCCCGGATTCCTGCGGAATGAAGTCGAGGGATGAGGTTCCATTAATGGTAATATCTTTAAAGAAAACGGTTCGGGTCTTTTCCTGCGATTCATATCTGGTTGATGAATAACTGTGTACAAGCACCGTTTCCCAACTGTGTTTTACTACCTGTACTGAAGCGTGGGAATTACTTATCGGCTCTCCATTCTTATCTACAGCGGCAAAACCAATGTTAAGCGGCTTGTTGGTCGATACCCACCAGTCGAAATCCCTTATTCCGTAAAAAGTATTCTGGGTATAAACGTTAAAATTCCGCTCTCTGTTCACCGGTCTTCCCGTTTCATCGAATACTGTAATGATAGTTTTACCGGTTAACAGCCCTACATTTTTCTGGTCGGGCAGGGTGAAAGATATGGTTGCTTTCCCGCCGGCATCCGTCTTTCCATTTGCCGTAAGTTGCGAGAATGCTATGTTGGCGGGGCGTGTGAGATTGAAGCCGAAATTACTGAATTTTTTCGCGCTGAATGTTGCAAAATCTAAATCCAGTGTCGCTTGGTAGTTCGCATTGGATGCGGGCGGACCGAACAATTCCGTTGCCTGCACAAAAAGATTGGCGGTATTTCCTGAAAAATAATCCTGCTTTCCGCATTCTACATTTACTTTGATGCGTTGCGGCATGAACTCTTCCACAAGAAAAGAGAAGGTTTTAAGCAGTACGTCGTTTCCCGAATACATTTCCAGAGTATAACTGCCTGTCAGCGCAGCTTCCGGAACTGAAAAAGTAATAGCTGAAGCTCCCTGTTCATCGAGAATGCCTTTAAGCTCGAGCAGTTGTTTTCCGTCAGGCATTTTTACCTTATATTTTACAGGAACATTCTTTAGAGTATGCCAGTCGAAGGTGCGTACTATAGAATTAATACAGATGGTGTCACCCGGACGGTAGAGGTCGCGATTGCTATAAATAAAAGCGTCATAAGGGACGTTCACCGTTGTTTTACCTCCTACATCGAAGGGTGAGGTGTTGACTGCATTATCCGCCAGATCCATATAGGTAAAGTCGTTGCCGTTTCGCGCTATTACCGCTGCAACATCGGTACCGGGGTATTTTGATTTATCGTAGGAAAAGCTTGCCACTCCGTCGCTGTTGGATGTAGCGGTATAAATTTCCTGATTATTGTTGCTGACGAAAGTTACTTTAGCTCCCTCAATTTTGGAAGCGCTAAGCAGAGAGTTGCAGAACACGGTTATATTTTTCGCCCCTTTTTTCACTATCAGCCCTATATCCGATACCACAAGCAGTTTCCTGTCCTGTATCCATGGTTTTTTGGAATCCTGAACGCGTACCATGTAGATTCCTTTCCTGCTCTTATCGAATTGCAAGTCGTTAAGGTTTATATTCAACAGCGACATCATGCCCTTTTTCGGCAAGGTAGAACTTAAATATTCCTTTTTGGAGATTATGTCTCCATATTCGGGGTTAGCGGAATAATCGTCGGTATAGTAATCCCAACGGTTGAACCCGTCTTCGTTATCGGTATTATCTCCTTCGTTGTCGTCTGCATTCATATTGTCGTTACCCTCATAACCATAGGTCTGTCCATTTTTCAGGTAATGCAGGATATTATTTTCGTAGATTTTATAGATACTTAATTTGAACTTAGCTACGCTGATAATCTGCACTCCCAGATTTCTTGCGCCTTGCGAGGAAAGATAGATGCTGTTTTTATCATTAAAGGCAATGTATGGGGGCGGCGCGCCGAAATGAACGGTACCGGAATAATCCTGTTTCAGGTTGATACCGAAGATGTTTTTAAGCGATGAGCCAATGGTTAAAGTGTAATCCTGTTTTGTGGAAAAGTCGCCGGTAATATAAAACCCGTTGGGTAGGGTTTTAATCTCTAAACCTGTTACCGATGGTTGCAAGGTAACAGCGTTGTTCAGGTTTGTCGGGTCAACGGGTTGTGTGGTAGTTACATTAATACGCGATTCGCCCTCTTGAAAGGCGGGAAGGGCATTCATTATCTCGAATTGGTCCTTGGCAGGTATTTGCGAACTAAAAGTAAGTGGTTTATCTGTTGGTCTGTTGCTGCCGATACAAAGTAGTCCCGGGGCAATACTTACAGTAAGGTTGCAAGGATAGGATAAGTTATTATCCGGCTGGAATAACAATTTTACCTGATTGCTTTCTTCTGCTGACAGCAGTTCCGGCGTAATGGAGCTTTTATCCTGCAACAGCTTTAATTTCTGCATTACCACAGTAGGAGATACGTTAAAGTTAAAGTCAAGGTTAACGCCAATGAATACGCCCATGCTTGGATTCCCATCTTTTAATGTCCAGAAGGTTTCGACATTCTGTAAGTTAAGATATGGAGTATGGAACTTAACCGGCGTTTGGTCAACCCCGCGTTTTACCGGTGAATGAACTGATAATCTATCAGTAAGAGTTACAGTATAGTCGGTATTCGGTGAAAATGGTTGCACGGGCGAAAAGGAAAGCTGGTTGGGCGCTGTCCATTGGTAAAGCCCCCTAACGGCGGGATGAATGTCGAGATATGATATGCTGTCCCACTTATTAAGCAACGAGTCCCCTACCAGGTCAGAGTTAAAAGTAAAAACGAGGGATTGCTGCGTTTGAACAACACCGTCCGGGAAATTCACGTCTGTTAATTTAATTTTGCTATTCCTGCTGCAGCTTGATATTAAAAATGAGCAGAAAATTACGAGAACCGACAGTTTGCAATGGATTGTAAAGCGTTTCATAAGAACATTCTTTTAACGTATTAAATCAGATATAGGACTGGGGGGTTAATTCTTCATTATCTGTTCTAAAGAACCGGTAATATTTTCCGTTGAATTAAGTTTCAATTTCAGAAAGTTCCGATAACGAGTCCGATAACATAAGGAGGTAAAGGCAGATTGTAATACATGTCAGTGCCTTGGGTTGTTCCTTTGGTGAATACGTTGGTAAGCCGGTAATTGAAATATAACACTACACCGTTTACCTTTCCAAACCTGAAAGTAAGTCCATAATTATAGTCATTCAGGAATACCAGTTGCCTGTCAACGCTATGGGTAGAACTACCCCCATTTACATTAGCCACAGTGTAATAATCGTTAGTAACATGTTTGGATACCATAACCCAGTCAGTATAGAACCCGCCGTCAAAAAAAACCTTTCCAAAATAGAATCTGTCGAATATAAGCCCGCCCAAATTGTCGAAACTAATCTTCTCTGAATTATGTAAATTAGTGTTAGGCAGTATTTTTGAAGAGTCCTGTGTAAGATAGTAGCCGGTAGATTTGTAATAAGCGTCAATTCCTATTGCATTCCATTTAAAAAGCATACGCGCATAGCCCATTCCAACTGCAAATTCTCTCGATGCTCCATATTGTATTTTATCGCCGTTATCTGACGGACCGAAGACGAAACCGCCTCCGATAAAAAAATCAACTACATCTTTGCTTTGTTTTTTTGAGGCGCTATCGGTACCACTTGCCCCGGTGGAATCTGTATCCTTATTTTTAAGTAAACTTGGTAATTGGCAGAAGGCAGCCATTGAAATAAATAGAAACGATACGGTAATCCGGTGTTTCAGATTCATAATGATAATTGTTAAAGTGCAAATATAGTAATATCCGAACCGGAATGATGCACAAAGATAAATATGAATCCTGCCGTTCCGGACAATCAAAATGAATTAATTTTGCAAATCACAGAATGATTTGTAAGTCCATTTTCCCATATTGTATTCGATAGTCAGTTTATGTCGAGAATAGTTCCCTTTAGCGCTATAAGACCGGCCCCTGAATTAGTAACGAGTGTTGTTTCCCACCCTGTAGTAGCTTATACAAAGTCAGGCATCAACAAGAAACTTTCTGAAAATCCAGTCAGCTTCCTGCAGATTATTTTTGCAGGGAGAGAGAATAAACAGGACAGCGATGGCGGGTTAGGTTTAATAAAACAGAAATTCAATGATTTCATTGCCAATGGAGTTTTTGAAAGAGATTCTGCACCCTGTTTTTACATATACAGGCAGATTAAGGACGACAACCCCCGGCTTGGTATAATCGCCCTTGCCTCCATAGAGGATTACAACAATGGGATTATTAAAGTTCATGAACATACCTTGAGAAAAAGGGTGAAAAAACTGACGGACTATCTCTCGGTATGCGATTTTAACGCTGAACCAGTCAGTATTGCTTATCCAAATGATATAAAAGTAGCTGAATTTCTTAAAGAGAAGGCGAAAGGAGAACCGCTTTATGATTTTATATCAGATTTAGTGCGCCATACTGTATGGAAAATAAGCAGGTCAGAAGATATAAAAATGATAATCGGCTTTTTTAACAAAATCCCGTCACTTTACATTGCCGACGGACATCATCGGGTAGCGTCGTCGGCGATGCTTGCGCAGGTTAAAAGAAAACAAAACAAGCGTCATACCGGAAAGGAGCCGTATAACTTTTTTATGGCTGCTTTTTTTGCCGAAAATCAGTTGTCAATATTGAATTTCGACAGAATGTGTACCACCCTTAATGGTTTGACGCCTGACTCTTTTCTGGCTAAGCTTTCGCAATATTTCGAGATTCATGCAAAAGGTAAAAGCGATGTAAAGCCCGCACTTACAAATGAAATCGGTATGTACCTTGCCGGGCAATGGTACCTGTTGAAAGGTAAGCAAAAAAAATCGGAAGCTGTTAATCCTGTAGATGCTCTGGATGTCAGCTTGCTGTCTGATAATGTATTCGCATCCATTCTAAATATTACCGACCAGCGTAATGATAAAAGAATAGTATTTGTTCCCGGAGCCAAAAGGATAACCTATTTGCAAAAACTCGTAGATAAGGATAAAATGAAAGTGGCTTTCAGAATGCATCCCATCTCCTTCATGGAAATAAAAGCCGTTGCCGATTCAGGGGGAATAATGCCGCCCAAAAGTACATGGATAGAGCCCAAACTCGAAAACGGACTTCTTATTTATAGTTTAAGCTGACCTATTAATTCATTAATTTCTACAAACCGCTAAAGAAATGCGGCACTACATTTTAGGAGGCAAAGATACCGGTATGGTATAGCCCTGAGATCGG
>JAKAOA010000022.1 GCA_021823405.1 Bacteroidota bacterium
CGATCTTCGATACTCCGTTAATAGTTATAACGCGGTCCTTTATAGATGGTATGGCGCCTATGCTTTCTGTTTTACCGACAAAGTTGATAAATTCGTAAATTTCATCAGAAATAACATAAATGGATGGGTGGTCAGTAATAACAGCGGCAATGTCTTCCAGTTCGCTCCGACTATAAACCGAACCGGTGGGATTGCATGGAGAACTGTATATAAGTAACTTTGTTCGCGGCGTTATTACCTTCCGGATTTGAGAACCGGTTACCTTAAAGTCCTTTTCCATCCCACCTTCCACTAATACAGGTTTGCCTTCGGCGAGTTTTATAATGTCGAGATAGCTTACCCAGTAGGGAACGGGAACTATTACTTCATCGCCCGGATTTACCAAACTTAATACCGCATTGGCTATTGACTGCTTGGCGCCGGTTGAAACAACTATCTGGTCGGCTGTAAAATCGAGGTTATTATCCCGTTTGAATTTTCGCGCTATAGCTTCCCGCAATTCAAGATAGCCCGATACATGGGTGTAATAGCTGAAGTTCTCATCTATTGCCTTTTTAGCCGCCTCTTTAATTGGCTCGGGTGTGGTAAAATCAGGTTCGCCGATGCTCAAATTAACAACATCTACGCCTTGCGCTTTTAGCTCGCGGCTGCGCCTCGTCATTGCTATGGTTTGCGACTCGGAAAGACCGGTAACGCGTGATGATAGTATTGCCATATTTAGTATGTCGGACTGATATGGTGATTAACTGGCGCTTTGGCTTTGTATGGCTTACAAAGCTATAAAAAAGAACCTTTATCCTAATTGCTATTTTTAGCGCTCCCGTTGTTCTGCCTCAATCGCCTATTTATTTTATCATTCAACCGATTTTGCCTTCTTCCCCGCCTCGTCAACCACCTGCTGCTGCTGGGCTATCTCCTTCTGTTTTGCAGCTTGGTCTTCCTTATTCTTTTCTATTGCGTCCTGATTCTTTTTAATTCTGTTCTGGTAATCTGTAATCTGGTTGTTAAGGTTTGTATTCTCCTTAACAAGGTCTTTTTGTTCGCCGTTCAGTTTGTCAAGCGCTTTCTGCTGCGTTTTTAATTGATAATCCAGCGCCTCCTTGGTCAAATTATAAGCAAAATCGTGCAAAATTCTTTCCGCTGCCTTATATTGATCGTGATGGTCGGACGAATTCAGAAAAGCTCCGCCGAGGTCGAACGCCACTATCACCCTTACTTCGTCCTTTTTGTCTTCAACTCTGCCGTATAAATCCATATATTTCGGCCCCATATCTTTTATTATTGCATTATTGCCGAACAGTTCCCCTTTATTGTTGGAAACCTTCGCACCGTAATCTTTCATCTTTGATTTTAGGGCTTTCTCTACATCCTTGGCGTCTGCCCCATAAACTTCTACTATCAGCGCATTGTGTGATCCTCCGCCAATATCCTCGCGCGATTCGGTAACTGTTATCTTTTGCGCGTTTGATGCCATGGTCAGCATAGCTGCCAGAATCAAGAATGTAAGTTTTTTCATGGGAAATTTTATGTTAGTTACGAAGCAAATATAAGAAACTGTTTTTAATGCATAATAAAACGGTGAGGAATTACTTTTTTCTTTCATTAAATAGATTGAGAATCTGGTTATTCTATCTGATGGGTTAGTAGAGCCCGGAGGCACTTCAATAATTACCTGTATTCATCGTACATTCCAGAAAAAATTAATAGCGCTAAGTCAGGAATGAAATTATTCAACTTGAATCGTGGCACAGAGTTAAAAAAATATGGCTATTTTTAGCCCATGTTTATAGAGAATGATAACTTTAATTTTAACTTTGTAAGTTTGGTAATCATTGCATAAATTGAATTATTCAATTTTAACCATTCCATAAATTTATCAAGTTCAAGTGAAAGAAGGCAGAGTAAAAGGCAGTAGTACAATAGAGGCGGCGGGCGTTTTGAGCCGTGCGCGAATCAGCGCTCTGCTCTTCTGCCTGAGCATTGCTTCGATACTCCCCTTTGCAGCTTTTTGCCAGTCGCAAAACTGGACTATTGAAGTGAAGGGACTGGTGGAGGAAGGCGACAAGAAACTGGTCGGTGCAATTATTTCAGTTTACGCTGATAATACCCTTGTTACTTCGCAAACAACGCCGAATGGAGGTTTCGATTTCAACCTTAACGGTAATATGAATTATATGCTAACCTTTACCAAACCGGGCTATATTACCAAAAGAATCAGTTTTTCCACCAAAAATGTTCCCGCAGACAGAGCCAAGGCGGGCTTTTCTCCCTACTCGGATATTGAAGTGGATATTTTCCCCGAAGTTCCCGGTACCGATATTGACCAGATTTTAATGCAACCGATAGGAAAAATAGGCTATGACCCAAGTTTTAAAAAGGTCGGTGATTTCACGTTCGACGAACAATATACGGAATCTATACAAAGTGAATTGGACAAAATATTGGCGGCAGCTGAAAAAGCGAAACAACTTCAGGCGGAATATAAAAAGATAATCGCCAAAGCCGACGGAGAATTCAATGCAAAAGATTATAGCAATGCAAAGAATGACTATACGAGCGCCTCCGCTTTAAAACCATCGGAACAATATCCGAAGGACCAGCTCGCAGCTATCGACAAACTTGTGGCGGCACAAGCGTCAGCAGCTGCCGACGCCGCGGCAAAAGCGAGATTACAGGCAAAATACGACTCACTTGTAAGAATTGGCGATAACGACTTTAAAAGCAAGAACTATAACGATGCAAAGTCAGCATACAACGGCGCGTTGCAGGTAAAACCGGGCGAACAGTATCCAAAGGACCAGCTCGCAGCAATTGACCGCGCCATTAAAGCTAACGCGGACGCCGCGGCAAAAGCGAGGTTACAGGCGAAATATGATTCACTTGTTAAAATTGGCGACAACGCTTTCACCGCGAAGAGTTATACCAGTGCAAAAGCGGCTTATAACGGCGCTTTGCAGGTAAAACCTAACGAACAATATCCGAAAGACCAGCTTGCAGCCATCGACCGCGCCATTAAAGCTAACGCGGACGCCGCGGCAAAAGCGAGGTTACAGGCGAAATATGATTCACTTGTTAAAATTGGCGACAACGCTTTCACCGCGAAGAGTTATACCAGTGCAAAAGCGGCTTATAACGGCGCTTTGCAAGTAAAACCTGATGAGCAATATCCTAAAACCCAACTGGCAGCTATTGATAAGCTGTTGGCTGACAAAGCCGCCGCCGATGCTGAAGCAGCACGTAAAGCAAGGTTGCAGGCACAGTACGACTCGCTTATCAGAATGGGCGACAATAATTTTAAAAGCAAAAGCTATAATAACGCAAAAGCAGCTTATAACGGTGCCCTACAGCTTAAACCAGACGAACAATACCCTAAAGCCCAACTGGCGGCTATAGATAAACTCTTGGCTGATAAAGCTGCCGCCGCTGCCGAAGAAGCGCATAAAGCAAGGATGCAGGCGCAATACGATTCTCTCGTAAAAGTTGGCGATAAAAATTTTAAAACCAGAAATTATACCGATGCTAAATCGGCTTATAATGACGCCCTGCAGTTAAAATCGGGTGAGCAATACCCGAAGGACCAGATTGCTGCCATAGATAAAATATTGGCGGATAAAGCTGCTGCGGCTGCGGATGCCGCTGCAAAAGCGCGGATGCAAGCGAAATACGACTCTCTTGTCAGGTTAGGCGATAACGACTTTAAAGCCAAGAACTACATTGATGCAAAAACCGCATACAGCGGCGCTTTGCAGGTAAAACCTAACGAACAATATCCAAAAGACCAGCTTGCAGCCATCGACCGCGCCATAAAAGCCGATGCAGACGCCGCGGCAAAAGCGCGTGTACAGGCGAAATACGACTCCCTTGTAAGTATTGGCGACAACGACTTTAAAGCCAAGAACTACAAAGATGCAAAGACCGCCTATAATGGCGCCTTACAGGTAAAGCCAGATGAACAGTATCCGAAAGACCAGCTTGCCGCTATTGACCGCGCCATTAAAGCAGATGCCGATGCAGCAGCAAAGGCGATGATACAGGCGAAATACGACTCGCTTGTTAAAATAGGCGACAAGGCGTTTACTGCCAAGAACTATAATGTTGCAAAGCCAGCTTATAATGCCGCCTTGCAAGTAAAGCCAGATGAACAGTACCCGAAAGACCAGCTTGCAGCAATTGACAGAATACTCGCCGGTAATGCCGCCGCAGCAGCTGAAGCTGCCGCTAAAGCCAGATTGCAAGCAAAATATGACTCTTTGTTAAGAATAGGAGATGGAGAGTTCCGGGTAAAAAGTTATGAGATGGCGAAGAAAGCATACGAAGCGGCATTACAGGTAAAACCAACTGAACAATATCCTAAGGACCAGCTTGCCGCTATCGACCGGGCAATGAAAGCAGACGAAAATGCCCGGTTGAACGCCTTAAAAAATAAGGCGTTACAAAGGAAGTATGACTCAATAATCAAGCTTGCCGATAATGCAATGCAGACAAAAACATACCAACCGGCGCTTGATTTATACGGAAAGGCATCGCAACTGCTTCCTTCTGAACAATACCCTAAAGACCAGATTACCGCCATTAAAAATATTCTCTCCCCTAAAACCAACGTAGCCGATACAAATTCCTCGGGACCGGATTCGGTGGCGGCAAAATATGCTCAAGGCGTTACCGAAGAGCAAGTTGACGAACCCAATGGCTGTGTTATCACCAAAAGGGTAGTAGTAATAGGGAAACACGGGTGGATTTATACAAGAAAATCATGGAGTTTCGGTGTATATTTCTTTAAGGCATCGCCGCCCGATTACGAAGATGAAGCAATTACGGAGGACCAATGGACGCGTGAAACCAGGACATCTAAATAAACCTATTGCAACTCTGCTGTTGAAGATCAATCCTCAAAAATACCTTATCCCCAAACAAAAACAAGCCCATTAACAGTTTATTATTATCTTTGCAGCCCAAAAAAATATAGAAGAACATGGCTAGTACGCATGATATTGGAGTAGGTTCAATTATAAGGTTTAATGGCGAACTCTGTTCCATTCTCGAATTTCAGCACCGCACGCCTGGCAACCTGCGTGCATTTTATCAGGCGAAAATGAGAAACCTTAAATCCGGTAAACTTGTAGAATACCGCTTCCGTTCCGGCGAAACTGTTGACCTTGCCCGCGTGGAATTCAAGAAGCTACAGTATATATATCCTGAAGGAGATTTTATCGTATGTATGGATAATGAGACGTACGAACAGGTGCATATCCCCGCAGTGTTGTTCGGTAAAGGCGTCCAGTTTCTGAAAGAAGGGATGGAGGTAAACGTTGCGTTTGAAAGTGATGCCGCCATTCTTGCCGAACCGCCCACATTTGTGGAACTGGAGGTTACTTACACTGAACCCGGGGTGAAAGGCGACACCGCCACCAACACTACTAAAGCGGCAAAAGTGGAAACCGGTAACGAGGTAATGGTTCCGCTCTTCGTTAATCAGGGCGACAAAATAAAAATAGATACCAGAACTGGCGAATATTGCGAAAGAGTTAAATAGAAATAAAAACGGCTAACTATATATAAACTACAAACATGGCTAATCACAAATCAGCAATCAAGAGAATAAGGGGCAACAATGCCAAACGGCTAAGCAACCGTTACAGAAAAAAAACGGTAAACACCATGCTTAAAAAGATAGAGGGAGTCGACCAGAAAGATAAATTTCTGAAAGATCTACCGGGTGCTCTGTCATCTATTGATAAACTGGCAGGTAAGAATATCATTCATAAGAACAAAGCTGCGCACCTTAAAAGCAAACTTATGAAGAAAGCAAATTCTTTCTCCAAAGCCGGAAAGTAAAACAGTGCATTGTTCTTAGCAATCAGAGGTTAACGCGTTTACCCGTTATTTTCAGCGGAAAGCGTTTTCCACAGTTGTTCTATAAGGGCGGGTACTCCTTGTCCTGTAACCGATGAAAAGAAAGTTACCGGTATGGCTTTCAATGACCTTGAATGTTTCTTCATCTCCTTTTTCAACTCGTTTAGCAACTCTTCATCCAGCAGGTCGCACTTCGAGATACCAAGAAGTCGCCGTTTATTCATGAGTTCAGGATTGTATTTTTTAAGTTCGTTCAACAGGATTTTGTATTCCTTCATAATATCAACGGTATCGCACGATACTACGAACAATAATACGGAGTTACGCTCAATGTGCCGGAGGAATCGCAGCCCCAGACCTTTACCCTGGTGCGCTCCCTCAATTATTCCCGGAATATCTGCAATAACGAATGAATAATTGTCTCGGTAGGCGACTATGCCGAGATTGGGTGTAAGGGTAGTAAAGGGATAATCGGCAATCTGTGGTTTGGCGGCAGACACCACGGAGAGTAGTGTTGATTTACCTGCGTTGGGAAAGCCGATAAGTCCGACGTCAGCCAATAATTTCAGTTCAAGTATTTTCCACTTATTCTGCCCCGGTTCACCGGGTTGAGCATAGCGGGGCGTCTGTTTCGTAGGCGATTTGAAATGGTTGTTACCAAGCCCGCCTCTGCCGCCGGGCACAATAATAAGTTCCTGCCCTTCTGTTCTAATTTCGGCTTCATATTTGCCTGTTTCGGCATCCTTTATAATGGTTCCCAATGGTACATCAATCACTATGTCTTCGCCCTTTGCTCCGGTCATAAGTTGGCGTGAACCATTGGCTCCGTCTCCTGCTATGATGTGTTTTCGGTATTTAAGATGCAGCAAAGTCCATAATTGACGGTTACCCCTAAGTATGATATGTCCGCCTCTGCCGCCGTCGCCGCCGTCAGGACCTCCCTTTGTAACCTTTTTATCGCGGTAAAAATGTACTGCTCCCGCTCCGCCTTTACCCGAACGGCAGCATACTTTAATGTAATCTACAAAATTGGATTCTGGCATGAATTGCAGTTTGGTATTTACCGGACTGTCTCCTCTCTAATCTTTCCTAATTGTTTTAATCGCGGCATTCATTATAGCGTTTGCACTTGCGGCGGAAGAACCTTCGGCATAAAGGCGCAGTACAGGTTCGGTGCCGGAGGCGCGTATCATTAGCCATTCATCTTCGTTAAGATAGAATTTGAATCCATCGAGGTCGTTTACACGGTTTATTTTCCGCGAACCGAAGGATGTGTATTTATTTTCCCTGCATTTTTTCAATACCTCCTGCTTTTTCTGTTCAGTAAGGTGCAGGTCGGTGCGCAGGTAAGTAAATCTGCCGGTTATTCTAAGTACCTCTTTTATAAGTTCATCGAGCGATTTACCGGTTCTTGCCATGTATTCCAGAATTGTAAGCCCTATCCAGATACCATCGCGTTCGGGTATATGTCCTTTTATCGCTATGCCTCCCGATTCTTCTCCGCCAATCAGCACATCCTCCGCCAACATTACTTCGCAGACATATTTAAAGCCCACCTTTACTACCTGCAGGGGCAATCTGAAATGCTCGCACATTTTATTCACTTTTCCGGTAACGGAGAATGCAATGCATACCTTGCCCGTCATCTTTTTATAGGTAACCAAGTAGTTAATGAGAAGCAGTATAATATTATGCGAGTCGATAAACCTGCCTTTACCATCCAACAGCCCTATCCGGTCAGCATCGCCGTCGGTAGCCAGCCCCATATCCAAATTTTTTGCTTTTTTTATGTATTTCTCAAATTCGGCAAGGTTACGCCGGATAGGTTCCGGAGCGGTGCCTCCAAAGGAAGGATTATAAACGCAATGCAACAATGTTGCATCCGGTAGAAGACGCCGTATTACGTTCTGTCCTGCGCCATACATTGAATCGTATGCCAGTTTCAATCCCGATTTTTTAATCAGTTTAAGGTCAAAATTCTTCTCTATATGCTTACAGTAAAGCGTTTCAAGATCAATATACTCTATTGCCCCTTTATCAGTCAGATTTTCCAGCGATACATTATCGGGATTAAAAGTGATTTTATCCTCTATTCCTTCCTCTATCTCTTTCACTTGCGCCTCAAGTAACGGACCGCCATATTCCCCTTTGAGTTTAAACCCGTTATAATCGGGCGGGTTATGACTTGCAGTTATAATAATTCCAATACTTGCCTTGTGCCTGACCACGCCAAGCGACACCATAGGAGTTGATACGAAACCGGTTGACAGAAAGGTTTTAATACCCCGGATTGCCATTATTTTCGCCGTTGCTTCTGCGAACATTTTACCGCCGAAACGGCAATCGTAACCAATTAGGGCTGCCGGGGCGTTGTAATTTTGTTTCAGCCATGCTGCTACAGCTTCGGCTACTCTCGAAACATTTTCTATTGTGTATTCCTTTGCAATGATAGCCCGCCAACCGTCGGTGCCGAATTTAATCTCGTTCATTTACCGGACAGAAATTAGAAGTTAAGGTTTAAATAATAAATAATCTAAGTTTGATATAATACCAATTTATAAACGCAAAAATACTCAAAGATTTAAGTTAAAGGTTTCCTTTCACTCGGTTGGTATAATACCATAAGATGAACATTCAGTTAAATCTATATAAAACTTATCCAGTAGATAAGCGCGCCAATAAGCGCCAGGCAAACTGCTATTCCCAGAACAGCGGCTATGATGTCGCCTATTTTTTTCCAATTAATCTTAGAGTGGGCGACAACAAGATTATAGCTCTTAATCTGACCTTTTGGCAAACTTATATTTGCCGCGCTATCCGGAACTTTGGTCTCGGTAACAATATTCAGATCGTGTTTATGTTTTTTTAACTGCGCTGGCGTAGCCGGGGTCCTTATCTCCTCCGCTTCTTTTTCATCCTTAATCAGTACTACATCCCCCGATATTCCTGATGTGGTGATTGACGGCTTTGCAACTTTGAACACCTTTTTTTGGGCTGTGATATAAATTTTATGCTTCTCGGCGTCTTCCACCTTGTCCAAACCGCTTCCCTGATAGTGCATCAGTTCATACGAATTACAAGAGGCAAGAAGCCACATTAGGAATATTATCGGAATCGGCTTGCCTTTATTCATACTTTAGTTTGCTGTATATTTAACAAGACAAACATAGCAAAAACGAAGCATACAGAACCATTCATCTGAATAACAAGGATGCGAACGGTATTGAAAAGGGGAATAGAAGGTGCGGATGATATGAGCGGAAAATATGCCTTCATCTGATATTCATTTTAAAAGTTGTAGCTTGCGACTGTAATCATGGGATTCTATCCGGTGTTATCAGGTTATTAAATCCATCTCCGTATGAAGAAAATAGCAGTTTCTCTCTTAATTTTTACTGTCTGTACAACTGTAGGCAACAGTCAGAACAAGGCGCCATTAAAAAGGGTAAACGCCAGGTCGGTCAAATCTTCAAAGAGCGGACCTTACGACAGTTATTGGGATAAAGTAGATTCATTGGAAGGACTCGGTTTATCCAGAACAGCACTCTCACTGGTGGATACCATTTATTATAAAGCGAAGTCGGATAATAATGCCGCACAGATTGTAAAGGCATTAATGTACAGGTTAAAACTTGTGCGCTTGTTTGAGGAAAATGATGTATATAACTCCATATATAAGATAAACGACGAGATTAAAACATCGTCATATCCACTTACCCCTATACTTCATACCATACTCGCCGATATTTATGAAGAGTATTACGACATGAACCGTTGGAAATTTTCGCAACGCACCGAAGTTATAAATGTAAAAATGGATGATATTTCAACATGGGACCTGAAAACTCTCTTCAATCAGATAATAAAGCAACATCTGTTCGCCCTCCAGTACGCCGATAAAATGAAGCAAACGTCTATTAATATATATGATGATGTAATTGATAAAGGGTCGGATGACGGGCAAAAACTGCGCCCCACATTATACGACTTCGTTGCTCATCAGGCACTCGATTTTATGAAGAAATCAGAACCCGATATTATCCGTCCGGCATATAAGTTCGAATTGAACAGCGAAGATTACTTTAAACCATTCGACGTATTCGATAAGTTACCGATTGCAACCAAAGATACCTTAAGTTCTAAATTTTATGCAGTCCGGATATTGCAAGGACTTCTTTCTTTTCACGCAACTGATTCAAAACCTGATGCTTTAATAGATGATGACCTGGAGCGATTAAACTTTGTCAGAAAATATGCCGCCACAGGCATTAATGATTCTCTCTATCTCGGTGCTTTGCAACAACTTGAGAAGCGATTTATAAAATACCCGGCGGCTACGGAAGTAAGCTATGCCATTGCCGGATTTTATAAGGAAAAAGGCGAATCTTATGATGGACGTAAAAGCGAAGTTAACAGATGGTATGCTAAAAAAGCGTACGAGGTTTGTAAAGAAGCCGCAGCAAGGTTTCCGGGCTCATACGGCGCAAGGGAGTGCGAAGCCATGGAGGTTGATATAAAACAGAAGAGCATGTCGTGTACTATGGAGAAAGCAAATCTTATCGACATGCCGTTCCGCGCGTACCTTTCCTATAAAAATGTATCTAAATTATACGTTCGGGTTATTCCAATGGAATATGAAAAATATTTGCACAGGTATAACGAGGAGTATAACAATGAAGAGCGCACAATATTGCAAGATTTTCTGAAACTTAATCCCGTAAAATCATGGACCATTACACTACCGGATGACTCTGATTACCAGACGCATTATACAGAATTTAAAATACCTGCACTCCCTGCCGGTTTTTACATAATAATGATAAGCGACAGCGCCTCCTTCTCACTCGCCAATAATGCCATTGCATACCAAGGCACTTGGGTAACCAATTTGAGTTTTATTGACCGGAATACAAATGACGGGGGCTACGAATTCTTCGTCCTTGACCGTCAATCGGGTGAACCGCTTAAAAATGTAACCGCCAATATCTGGTATTCTGATTATAACTACACAACGCATACCTATGATTATAAGAAACTTGATTCAAAAATAACCGACAACGAGGGTCATTTTACCATCGAACCGAAGAAGGATTATAACTATTTTGATGTGGAACTAATTAACGGCGCCGACAGATACAGAACCAATGATAATTCGCTATATATGTACAGGCAACCGGAATACAAGCCAACCGCCGAGATACGCACCACGCTATTTACAGACAGAGCCATTTACCGTCCCGGGCAGACAATTTATTTCAAGGGAATAGTGCTTAACAAAGAAGGAGCAAAAACCGGGATATTACCGGGACATAAATCTACGGTTACTTTTTATGATGTTAATTATCAGAAGATTTCCTCTTTGGATGTGACCACGGATGAGTACGGCAGTTTTGCCGGGTTCTTTATAGCCCCTGAAGGAGCGCTGAATGGCGAAATGACGATTAGCGATCCGCACGGCTCCGTAACCGTTTCGATAGAGGATTATAAGCGTCCTAAATTTGAAGTCCTTTTTCCACCGATAAGCGGGACATACCGTTTGAATGACACTGTGAAGGTAACGGGGATAGCGAAGGCATATTCAGGGGCGAATATTGACGGAGCCGAAGTAAAATACCGAGTGGTGCGCAATGCATCATTCCCTTACTGGTGGTACTATTGGTGGGGATACTATCCAACCGCCCCGGAAATGGAAATAGTCAACGGCGTTACTACTACCAACGATACAGGAGGTTATTCTATCAGTTTTAAGGCAATACCGGATTTCAGCATACCCGAATCGTCCTCTCCCACTTACGATTATACAGTATATGCTGATGTAACTGACATTAATGGTGAAACGCATAGCGGACAGATGTCAGTTATAGTTGCTTATCACGCACTCAATCTGAATATCAATATCCCCGATGAAGTAGATAAGGACAGTGCAGAGAATTTCAATATTTATACGTTAAACACCAATGGAACGCCTGAAGATGCGAAGGGAAATATTGAGATATATAAACTACTGGAGCCCGACAAGATATTCAGAAGCCGGGAATGGGGAAAATCTGACGTATTCCTGATGACCAAAGAGCAATATTATGCCGATTTCCCTCACGATATTTATTCCGATGAGGATAACATGTATAAATGGCAGCGAGGCGAAAAAGTTTTTGAAGGCAATTTCGATACCCATAGCGATAAAGAACTAATGATTCCCAAACTCCATGACTGGAAGCCAGGTTACTATGTGATGGAAGCGCACACCAAAGACAAGTTTGGCGTGGATGTTAAGGATGTAAAATACTTTACATTATTCTCTGATAAGGGAAGGGAACTGCCCGGTAACAACCCTGACTTTTTCAGTATAATAAAAGATGAAGGCGAACCGGGCGAGAAGGCGAGTTTTCTTATCGGCTCGAAAGAAAACGACGTAAAAGTAATATACGAATTGCAAGAACCCGGTATGCCGTTACACCGCGAATGGCTTACGCTGAACGCCGAACAAAAGCGGATAGATATACCAATTGAGGAACGTGACAGGGGGGATTTCGCAGTAGCTTTTCAGTGGGTGAAGGATAACAGGCAATATCAACACATAACAACCGTAACCGTTCCGTGGACCAATAAAAAACTTGAACTGGAATTCGAAACATTCCGTAACAAATTGGAACCGGGGCAGAATGAGGAATGGAAAATACATATAACCAACTCTAAAGGTGCAGCCCAGGCCGCCCAGCTGATGGCAACGCTCTACGACGAGTCCCTCGACGCCTTCAAAGCCAATTATTGGAACTTCGATGTATTTGGGTTTAACTATTTCAACCTATCCTGGGAACAATCTCTTTCTTTCGGAACCGGCAGTTCGAACTTATATCAAAACTACTGGAACCCAGAACCCGCCTATCCGCCGGCGCGTTATTACGACCGTCTGAAATGGTTCGGGTATATGAATTATCCCGGTTACGGATACGACTACCATACGCGGAGAATGGATGCAGTCGAATCTCTCGCTCCTATCGTATCTACCATGAGCGGGGATAAAAAAGCCACCTCGGGTGAACCTTTAAATGGGGAGGACGATATGCGAGGTGCAAGGGCGGATGCAACCCAATATATTGTGGATGGCATGAAAGTAGAACAGGATAAATCGAAAAATAAATCAATTCCGCAACCTGTTCAAAATAAACCTGACCTGACGCAGATATCAGCCCGAACAAATTTTAACGAAACCGCCTTTTTTTATCCCCAACTGGAAACCGATTCATCGGGAAATGTGAGTTTAAAATTCACCGTGCCGGAGGCGCTTACAAGGTGGAAAATGATGGGACTCGCTTATACCAAAGACCTTAAAATAGGGCAAATTACCAAAGAACTTGTAACGCAGAAAGAACTAATGGTTGTCCCCAATGCGCCTCGCTTCTTCAGGGAACATGACACCATTGTATTTACCTCCAAGGTTACCAATCTGTCGAGCAAGGATTTAAAAGGAGATGCACAACTTTTCCTCTATGATGCCATAACGATGAAGCCCATTGACATCTTCATTAAAAGCAACAGTTCGACAGATGACGGCGGCCGCAAATTCGCGGTAAAAAAAGGGTTGAGCGCAAACCTCTCATGGACGCTTGCCATTCCCGAAGGTATTGGTGCAATAACCTATAAGGTGGTAGCCAAAGCCGATAATTACTCCGATGGAGAAGAAATGACCCTCCCTGTGCTCACCAACAGGATGCTCGTTACCGAATCTTTGCCGCTTCCCATACGGGGGAATGAAACAAAAAATTACAAATTCGAGAAACTGATAACCCAAAATGGCGGCTCAACTACCCTTCGTAACTATAAACTCACTCTGGAATATACCGCTAATCCGGCGTGGTATGCCATACAATCGTTGCCCTATCTTATGGAATACCCCTATGAATGCGCGGAGCAGACCTTTGCGCGTTATTATGCCAACAGCATAGCTTCCTACATTGCAAACTCGTCTCCTAAAATAAAAGCAGTTTTCGACAGTTGGAAAAATCAAAGCCCTGATGCACTCCTTTCCAACCTTGAAAAGGACCAGGACCTGAAATCGGTGATGCTACAGGAAACTCCATGGGTGCTCGATGCTCATGACGAGTCCGAGCGCAAGCAAAGAGTGGCGCTGCTGTTCGACCTGAACCGCATGGGTAATGAACTCGATAAGGCGCTTTCAAGATTAGAGAAGATGCAAACGGCGAACGGCGGCTGGCCCTGGTTTGAAGGGGAACCCGACGACCGCTATATCACCCAATATATCATTACCGGCATGGGTCATCTCGACCATCTCGGAATAAAGAATGTACGCAGCGAAGGTAAGGTATGGGCAATGGTAAAGCGCGGGGTGTCCTACCTCGATGATAGAATAGAGGAGGATTATGAATGGATTATAAATCATGATGACGCCCCGGAACTAGACCATCTCGGCTATGAACAGATACAGTACCTCTACGCACGAAGTTATTTTAACGACATCCCGATTGCTCCCCGGCACCAGAAGGCATTTGATTACTTTAAGGTACAGGAACAAAAGTACTGGCTTTCCAAGGGTCGCTATATGGAAGGAATGATTGCCCTTGCCCTGAACAGATACAACGATAAAGTAATACCTATGCGCATTATTAATTCTTTAAAAGAGAATTCCATAACCAGCGAGGAAATGGGCATGTACTGGAAGGATGACTACGACGGTTTTTACTGGTGGACAGCGCCAATAGAAGCCCAGTCGCTTATGATAGAGGCATTCGATGAGGTAGCTCATGATACAAAATCGGTGGATAACCTTAAAGTGTGGCTGCTGAAGAGCAAACAGACGGAAAATTGGCAAACTACCAAAGCCACTGCCGAAGCATGTTACGCTCTGCTTTTGCGCGGAAGCGACTGGCTGACAACTGAATCTGATATTGATATTAAACTTGGGAATACCGATATAGACCCCCGCAAAATGCCAGATTTAAAGCAAGAAGCCGGCACCGGGTATTTCAAAACATCGTGGACAGGAAGCGATATTAAACCCGAGATGGGTAATATTACGGTTACCAAAAAGGATTCAGGTGTGAGCTGGGGAGCAGTATACTGGCAGTATTTTGAACAACTTGATAAAATCACATCCTCTAAAACACCCCTTCAACTGGTGAAGAAGCTTTTTATAGAGCAGAATACTCCCAGCGGTCCTGTTTTACAGCCAATCGACGTTACAACTCCTCTGATGATAGGCGATAAAATTATTGTGAGGATTGAACTGCGGGTGGACAGGGATATGCAGTACGTTCACATGAAGGATATGCGCGCTTCAGGTTTTGAACCGCTCAATGTAATTTCGCAGTACAAATATCAGGATGGTCTTGGTTACTATGAGAGCACCGGCGATGCCGCCACCAACTTCTTCATCTCCTATCTGAATAAAGGAACGTACGTTTTTGAATATCCACTGCGCGTAACCAACGAAGGCAATTTCTCAAACGGAGTTACTAACATTGAGTGTATGTATGCCCCTGAATTCTCAAGCCATTCGGAGGGGATAAGGGTGAAGGTGAGAGAAATAGGAAAACGATATTAGCCCAAATTCCGGGTTAATATCTCATATTCGTCAAGGTACATCCCGGGTAATTCATGCGCATTAATCATTCAGGTATGTAAGGAACAAATAGATTTGGATTCTTGTCGTAGTCCATGTCCACGCTGCCATCGGAATACACCCTGAAAGCATACCGTTTATATATTCCGCCATACTTAGTGGAATTAGAATAATAATAGTAAAATATATAGTCATCTCCACGCGCGGACAATGAACAAATGATATGTGTGTTGTTATCGTCCCGTCCGTTAAAAGCATACATCGAAGCTACCAAGTATTCGCACCCAAAACGGGGATTGATTTTCTTCATTAAACTGTCAAGAACATACCCATTGAATTGCATATAGGTTGTGAATCCCCTTCTTATACCTCCACGGTCGTCGCCGGCGCATTCATCGTATACAGGCACAAAGTGCATTGCCTTTATTATGCTATCCAGTGCAGGGGGCCATTGTGAATGTCTGTCCCAGTGTCCGGTAGAGGTGTCAATATCTCTCCTAAAATAAGGGTATGGTACATAATCCAGATACACATGGGTACGATAACGTTTTCTGTCGAAATGTATCAACTTTGCCGAATCCATTTCGGGAGGGATGGCATTGTATATTGCAAGTAAATCTCCATTAATCTTTGAAATCAGGGTATCGGTGGCGAACAAATGCACCTTGTCGCGACTCTTATCGTAATCCGTAAGTGAATTAAGATACATTGCCGCCAGAATCTGCGCATCGGCATCATATAATCTCTTTATCGAATCATTGCCGTAATCCTTCTGCGGTACTATGATTTTGGTTTGCGGTTTACCCAGAATAAATTGTTGGTCATAAATCAGTTTGCCTTGGGCATTCCATTCCTTACATGGCCCGTCCCGTAGCGACTTAGCAAAATCAAATTCGTCATTGTCCAAATATCCGTAATAACTTGGCGTATAGCGGATCTCGCGCCAAATTTTGCCGTTCGGGAAATACCACCTGCATAAACCATTATAGTTACCTTTCTTAAAATTGAGGTCGGCAAGTAATACGCTATCGGTTGAAAAAAACTTACATTCTCCATCTCTCTGGGTATAATCGTAATTTTCAATTCGTTCGGGCTTTCCCGAAGGATAATAATAAGCACATTCGCCGTCTTTGGGATTCCGCCCATACAGGTCGGTGGCAAAGTGCTCGGCGGATTTTAAAATTCCGGTTGGATAAAATGTGTTGCAATCACTAAGGTCACCCTTACCTTGATAGATTATTGCATGATAAAGATAATGGGCAATGGTATCGGGTTTTCCAGAGGGATAGTAGGATTGGAATAGCCCCCATCGCTTTCCATTTACTTTATGCTCATCGTATTTAAGAACACTCGATTCATAATAGGCTGTCTCCTCAATGGAATCCCGCGGTGAATCAACTCTTGTCAATTTTGACTTAACTACACCATTGTCATAATATTCAATATGTGGCGAAATTGCAACACCATTGCTGTATGTTACTTCGCTCTTTAATTTTCCATCGGCATACCATTCGGTTTGCTTACCTGTTTTCAAACCATTGGCGGAAAAGTTTTCCTCCATTGCAATCTGTCCGTTATCGTACCATTCATGCTGTACACCCATTGGTTTACCATGGGTGTAATAATATCTTTTTTGGGGTTTGCCGTTCTCGTAATACTCCTCCCGTGCGCCGTCATAGGTCGTCAGTCCTTTATATTTCGCCTTGCTTTTTAGGTTTCCGTTCTCATACCATTCTCTCCAACTGCCCTCCTTTTGCTGGTGGGCATATTCTCCCTCAGCTTTTTTCTGCCCGTTGGCGTAATACTCCACATAATTGCCGTTAAAAAGGTCGTGGATGTAATTTTCATTTTTCCAAAACATCTGTTTGCCATTTACAGCATAATAATAGTTCCACGCTCCCTCTTTCTTATTGTTGAGGTACTGACCTGTTACGGTTACAATTTTCCCGCTATACTTGCGGTAAGGACCTGAACGTATGCAGGTGTTTGCATAGCAGCCCTCAACGAGTTTGAGTTTATTTCTGTTTGTCCACGTTTTGGCGATTGAGTCGGTCGGTTTATAAAATGAAAAAGTTGTAATTTCAGAACGCGCCTTATTATCTTCCTGCATATATATCCTACTGTTCTTCTTATAGTAGATTTGAATGCCATTCCCTTCATTCTCCTGCATGTATAATATTGAATCATGCCTGTTCCCATCCATTTCGCAGAACAAACGATGGTCTGCAGTCCATTTCCATAAATGAACAATATAGCCGTTCTTAAATAGCTGCTTCTCCAACAACTTTCCTGTGGCTTCGCCATACCAGCCGTACAAGGTGCAAGTACCTGTATATGGTATGGTACCTCCTTTGCGGAAGTATTGTCTGAAGTAAGCCGTGTCTAAAACACCGAGATTGTAAATATCGCCTGAAATTTGATTACAGTCGCAACTGTCGGATTGCGAATAACTCTCAATGCCGGTGGTAAGAAAAACCAGTATACATATAAAGCGAATCATTTGAAGTATTATTGCCGCACTTAAGGGCGAATTAGCACACTTTCATTCTCGCCATGTTAATACAGGATAACTATCCCTTACTTCCCAATCTCCTTCTTGTAGTCAATGGATGATAACAGCGAGGTTACTTCGGCAGGGTTGGCTACCGAAATTTTAATAAGCCACCCGTCGCCATAGGGGTCTTTATTAACCGATTCCGGCGCTGTTGTGATTTTAGGATTTACCTCCAGCACCTTGCCTGATATAGGCATGAAGAGGTCGGAAACTGTTTTTACGGCTTCTACAGTTCCAAAAAGTCCCCCTTGCTTTATATCCTGCCCAATTGTAGTGATGTCAAGGAATACAATATCGCCAAGTTCGCTTTGAGCAAAATCGGTAATGCCAACGAACGCTTCTGCGCCTTTGATGCGTATCCATTCGTGGTCTTTGGTGTACTTTAAATCGTCAGGGAAATTCATAGCTGTAAAATTGAGATTGATCCAGAATTTATTAATTATTGTTTTATCTATCGCCGATTGAAATTAGAGGGTGCAAATATAATAAACTGTTCAAAATTTATTAAGTTTGCACAAATAAATATTCGTCCCGTTCTGAAAAGCCGTTTTTCTCTAATAATATTTTACTTATGAGTGAAGATTTGCAACTGATTCTGGAAGACGCTAAAGACCAAATGGGAAAAGCTATAACCCATCTGGAAGGCGAACTTGCCAAGGTTCGTGCAGGGCGCGCAAACCCGGCAATGCTTGAAAATGTGATGGTGGACTATTACGGCAACCGCACCCCGTTGCGCCATACAGCCAATGTAAATTCGCAGGATGCACGTACCTTAATCATTCAGCCGTGGGAAAAGGGCATGTTGGAAAATATTGAGAAAGCCCTGCTCGCAGCTAACCTCGGACTTACCCCCCAGAACGACGGTACGATTATTCGCATATCAATCCCCGCCCTTACCGAAGAGAGAAGGAAAGAAATGGTAAAGAAGGTAAAGGGCGAAGCTGAAAACTGCAAGGTAACCATTCGCAATTTGAGACGGGATACCAACATTGCCATTAAGGCGCTGCTTAAAGACGGTCTGCCCGAAGATGAAGTAAAACAAGGGGAAGAGCAGGTTCAGCTAATTACCGACGGGTTTATAGTGCAGGCAGACAAGCATGCCACGGAGAAAGAAAAGGAGATTCTTACTGTTTGAACCCCTGTTCTATTCATCTGGTTCGCGGTCGCTGAATTTATATCCCACCCCTCTTACTGAATAAAAATAACGGGGGCGTTTGGGGTCAAGTTCAAAGTATTTTCGAAATGTAACCATATAGTTGTCCACAGTGCGCGATGCCGGCGAATTGTCATAACCCCACACTCTTTCTAATATAAGTTCGCGCGGAACAACGGTATTTTTATTTTCAATGAGCAGCTTAAGCAGGTCTATTTCTTTTTTGCTTATCTGTTGCGATTCAATTACCGGCGTTCTTATCTCATAATTACGAAAGTTAATATGGTTTTCTCCGAATGAATATTCCTCCAATCCTTCCCCGTTTGCAATGCCTGAAGAGCGTTTGAGCAGCGCCTTTACCCGCAGCAATAGCTCTTCAAGATGAAACGGTTTGACCAGATAATCATCCGCCCCGATTTTAAGCCCGTTAATCCTGTCTTCGGCGCTGCCCCGTGCAGTCAAAAAGAGTATAGGCGTATTCTTATCTACCTTGCGGATATTCCTGCACAGCTCCAAGCCATCCATTCCGGGCAGCATAATATCTAATATAAGCAACGAATAACGCGCTCCCGCGAACTTATCCCATGCCACAGTGCTGTCGGAGAACTGTTTTACTTCATACCCCTCCAGTTCCAGGTTCAATTTTATTACCGAACGCAGGTTCTTCTCATCCTCCACCAGCATTATTCTGTATGACATGGCGCCGCAATTAATTTATGCTTACTTACTACTGTCTTCCACAATATTCAGCCGGGCGAAACGCAACAGTAGTTGCTTTTTTTCACCGGTCTCGAAAAGAATAAGGGCTTTCCCGTCAGGGTAAATGCCGTCCATTTTCAATACTTCTCCCCTGCCGAATCGTTCGTGTTCTACAAACATTCCGGCTCTTAATATTTCCAGATGCCGGTTATTAACCGTACTCTGGGTTGCCGAAACTTTATTTACGCTTATAAGTTTCTTGTTTGTGAGCGGAGACCTGATAACGGGTGGTGTACCGTTCGAGTAGCCGGTATTTGGCGGGCGTGGAATTCGTTGCATTTCGCGCGGCTGGTAAGGTTCTGCCGTGGACGAAGCATTATCGAGAAATTCCGCCGGTATCTCTTCGAGAAAACGACTTGGTTCGCAGCTGACGGAACTACCGTACCGGTATCTGCTCATGGAGTAAGTAAGGGTGGCATTTTTTCTTGCCCTCGTCAGCGCTACATAAAATAACCTTCGTTCCTCTTCAAGGTCCTCTCTGTCTATCACAGCCATTTGAGAGGGGAACAGGTTTTCCTCGAGTCCACTGATGAACACATAGTTAAATTCCAATCCTTTGGCGGCGTGTATTGTCATCAGTAATACCTTATCTTTTTCATTCTCATCAGTTTCGTTAACATCTTCACCCGTCAGCAGGGCGATGTCTTCCATAAAGTGGTTGAGGGTGGCGGTGGCGGGGTCATTTTCAGCTTTAAGGGAAAAGTCGCGCAAGCCGTTGAGCAACTCCTGAACGTTTTCCATCCGGTTAATTCCTTCAGGCGTTCGGTCTAGAAACATCTCCTTTATTATTCCGCTTCCCGAAGCAATAAAGTCACCTGCCTGAAATGCGTTATGCGTGGGCAGGACAGCAGAAAAACTCTTAATAAGGTTGACAAAATCCATAATTTTTTCACGACTTCGATTTTGCAAACCGAGTTCGAAGTCGGGTAAGTTTTCCATCACAGTCCAAATGGTTACATCATTGTCGGCAGCAGCGACAGCCATTTTATCGACCGTAGTATCGCCAATCTCCCTTTTGGGATAGTTGATAACCCGTCTCAACGCTTCTTCATCGTTCGGATTAATTGCGAGCCGGAAATAGGCGAGCATGTCTTTTATCTCTCTGCGTTGGTAAAATGAGAGCCCGCCATAGATACGGTAAGGGATTCCGATTTTACGAAGGGCTTCTTCGAGCGGGCGCGATTGGGCGTTGGTGCGGTATAGTATTGCAAACTCTCTGTAGGGAACGTTCTTTTGCATCCTCCGTTCGTATATCAATTGCGCTATAACTCTGCCTTCTTCCGAGTCGGTGAAGGCACGCAGCACCGGAATTTTATCGCCTTGTTCGTTGGCTGTCCATATTTTTTTGGCAAGCTGGTCGCGGTTTTTGGCAATCACCTGATTTGCCGCATTCACAATTGTTTGCGTGCTTCGGTAATTTTGTTCAAGTTTGAATACAGCGGTATCGGAATACTGTTTCTGAAAGTTCAATATGTTCTGTATATTGGCTCCCCTGAAGGCGTAAATGCTTTGCGCGTCATCGCCTACCACGCATATATTCTGGTGCCTTGCGGCAAGCTGCCTTAAAATCATGAATTGCGAAAAGTTGGTGTCCTGATACTCATCTACCAGTATATATCGGAACATATTCTGATATTTGAGGAGCATATCCGGCTGGTCGCGCAAAAGTATATTAGTAAAGAATAGAAGGTCGTCGAAATCCATAGCGCCCGATTTGAAGAGCCGTTTTGTGTAGGTTTCATAAATCTGTCCGAAATGTTCGCGGCGCATTCTCCTGTCTTCACCGGAATAGTGCGGGTCGTTTATGTATTCCTTTGACGATACCAGCATGGTTTTTATAGAAGAAATCCTGCCAAGAAGAGCAGACGGCTTATAAGTGGAGTCGTTCAGGTTCATCTCCTTTATTATACTCTTTAGAAGCCCTTTAGAATCCTCCGTATCATATATTGTGAAATCTGGCGGGAAACCGAGGCGATATGCCTCTCGGCGGAGCAGCCGCGCGAAGGTAGAATGGAAGGTACCCATCCACAAATTGCGCGCTTCCCCGCCAACCAATGATGTAATGCGCTCTTTCATCTCCCGTGCCGCCTTATTGGTAAAGGTGAGGGCAAGGATGCCGAATGCGTCAACGCCTTTGTTCAGTAAGTGGGCTATGCGGTAGGTAAGCACTCTTGTCTTACCTGAACCTGCACCAGCAATTATCATTACCGGACCATCCGTACACTCCACTGCTGCCCGCTGTTCCCGGTTTAGTTCATCTAATATATCTCTATCGCTCATTTGTTGGCAAAGGTACTCTATTTAAGTTTTGAATTATCTTCAGTTTTACGGAAATTTGAAATCAATTATTCATTGATCCCTTTTTAAGGTGTTCATACCGTTCACACTATTTTGAAGCATTCAGTTTAATCAAGCGGCTCATATCATTTTCACTGTTCAATGCAGTTAGGAGGTGCATACTTTTCTTGCTGCTTGATTCATTTGTTATACTGATTGTAGATGATTTTACAATTGTAAATTCTTCATACTTAATTTAATTTCTAACATGTCGGTTAATAAATAATCTTCTGTTGGGTAGCGGCTGGGGTTAGAGGAGGAAGCAGTGCCGAACATACGGGCTTGCCAAAGAGTGGATTTCTGCAAACCATATAATGCCTTTAAGCCGGATTCGGAGAACAAAAATCATTTCTAGTTGATATAGTGCGGCTTTGATTTTTCTAGGTGCTATTCGCTCAACTTTACCCCGTAGTAAGTCAATTTCATAAAAAAGTGTTAACTTTGTTACCTAATTCAAATACTAAAAAACTAAAATGAAAAACACAGTTAAAGCGCTTTTATTTATAGGCGCTGCGCTTATTTTAAGCCCCTCCTACACCATCGCTCCCGTTTCTCCCGAATTTGAAGGAGTAATTACTTATGGAATAAATATAGACGGCTCCGAAAATCCGCAGATGGCGCAGATGATGCAGAACTACACCATCAAAACCTACATGAAAGGAGGGAAGTCGAGAACCGAAACCAACATGGGGATGATGAACAGCATAACCATTACCGATATTCAAAAACCAAAAGAGCCCATAGTTCTCATAGACATGATGGGTTCCAAATATCAACTTAAGATAGATCAGAATGACTTGAAGCAGGCAGAGTCAAACAAGCCGGTGATTAAATATTTGAGCGGCACCAAATCCATTGCCGGATATGATTGCAAGGAAGCACAGATAATGATGACGGATGCGAAGTCGGGCAATAAAACCACATCAGACGTGTACTACACCGACCAATTACCATACAACAATGATGCTTATGAGAATCACTTTCAAGGTTTAAAAGGGTTTCCGTTATCATACAGCATGAGCCAGAACGGCATGAACTTCTCATTTACGGCTAAAACCGTTCAAAAGCAATCGGTTCCAGACAGTTTATTTAACGTTCCTGCCGGATATAAGCTGGCTACAAAAGAGGAAATGCAGAAAGAGCTGATGCAAAAGATGGGCGGCGGCGGAGGAAACTAAATTTCCGTTATGCCTGAAGGCGGTTGAAACGATACGAGCCGAAATAAAGAAATAAGCCAAGCACGATTGTAATTACCGCCATATCGAGCGGTAATCCGAAGTGTGAAACGCCTATCAATGATGTTCGCACGGCATCTACGTGGTAAGATATAGGGTTCACAGACGCTATCAGGCGCATGATTTTTGGGACATGGTCGAGGGGGTAAAGAGCGCTGGAGAGGAAAAACAACGGGATAAGAAGGAAATTATTTACCGCCACAAATGCTTGCATGTCATTAACCACTGCTCCAATACCGGCGCTAAAACTAACTACAGCAAGGGCAAGCATAGCCATGCACAGAAAGGTAAAGGGTAATTCTGACCAATTGGCAGGACGGAAGCCGAACGCCAGCGCTATTCCGAACAATATTATCCCCTGTAAGAATGATATGGTGGCGCCTCCTAGAGAGTTGCCGAGCATTATGATAATTCTAGGTACGGGTGCAACGAGCGTCTCCTTCAAGAAGCCGAACTGTTTATCAAAAATTATATTCGCTCCCCAGAACATAGAACTGAACATGATGGTTTGAACTATTATACCCGGAACTATGAACTGTATGTAGCTGCCGTTGCCCGCCCTTTGAAATACTGAATTCAGACCGTAGCCAAGTGCTACCATATATATCAGAGGTTGTACAAAACCCATGATAATGCGCAAGCCGGACCGCAGAAAGCGTTTCATCTGCCGGAGCCAAAGCTGGTATAGTATGGAAAGCAAGCGAGAAGGCAGGTTATTGAAATTGAACAAGAAGGATATTAATCACGCTTCAAAAATAGAAGTTTTTCTGTGAAATATCCTTTACCATTTATCACCATTTTTGCGTGATACTTTAATAGAAAGGTTCAAAGGGTAACAAAATCAGGTATTTCAAGGGGTATATCACTGGTTTCTTATTCGGCGAAAAGCCCTGATGCGCTCGCGTGAACTTTCTGCCGCATCCAGCGTTTCATCGCGCAACTGCTTGCCGGTAAGCTGAAGATACGCCGCCTCAAGCGAGGATGTTCCTGTTTTCTCCTTTAATTGGGCAGCATCGCCCATTGCTACAATTTTCCCATGGTCCACTATCGCGATCCGATGGGCTACGGATTCAGCTTCCTGAAGGTAGTGAGTGGTAAAAAAAACAGTCATTCCTTCGTTTTTATTCACCGTTATTATGTATTCCCAAAGCATATTACGCGTTTGGGTATCGAGACCGAGGGTAGGTTCGTCGAGGAACAGAATTTTAGGGTGATGAAGCAAACCTCTTGCTATTTCGAGTCGTCTTTTCATTCCGCCGGAGAAAGTTTTAACGAGTGATTTACGGCGGTCCCATAGTTCAACAAGTGTGAGCATTTGTTCTATTCTGCCCTCCGCCTTATCTTTCGGAACGGAATAGAGCGCCGCATGAAGCGCCATATTCTCATAAGCCGTAAGTTCCTCGTCGAGGCTAGTGTCCTGAAAAACTATTCCGAAAGAATTGCGCGCCGCATGACTCTCTTTCACTACATCGTGTCCTGCAAGTAATAGCGTGCCTGATGTCGGTTTCAGGAGGGTCGTTAGCATTTTTATGGTAGTACTTTTACCGGCGCCGTTAGGACCCAGAAGAGCAAAAAGCTCGCCTTGAAACACATTAAGACAGATGTTATCTACAGCCGTAAGGTTCCCGAATCGTTTGGTAACGTTATTAATACTAATAATGCTTTCTCTCATTATTTGCTAATTTACGTTTTAGTAAGTAGGTTATGTTTTTTTGAGCGGCGTGTCCAATAAATTAGTTCCTTGTTTCTAAATATTCATTCTGTGCCTGCTCAATGGAGAGTAGAATTTTTGCGCATGCCCTTCTGATTTCACTGTCCTTTATTATCAGCGGCGGGGCTAATCTGACAGCTGAAGGAGAGAACAAAAACCAGTCGCAAATGATTCCATTTTGCAAACATTTCCGAATTACGTTTTTACAAAACTGTTCATTTTCGAACTGTATGGCGAGCATCAAGCCGGCACCCCGTATTTCAACTATTTTCTTGTGTTTAAGCAATGACCTGAAAAGCTTCTCCTTATTCGAAACCTTTTTGATAAGTTTCAGGCGCAATAGTTCATTGAGAGCGGCAAGACCGGCGGAACAACTTAACGGGTGACCGCCGAATGTGGTGATATGCCCCAGAGGCGGGTCGGCGGAAAGACAAGCCATGATTTTCCTGTCGGTTATAAATGCGCCTAAGGGTAGTCCGCCGCCAAGCGCTTTGCCGAGTAACAGGATATCGGGTACGGTTCCGGTGCGTTCAAAGGCGAACATTTTACCGGTTCTACCCATGCCGGTTTGAATTTCATCAAATATGAGTAAAGCCCCTTTGGCGGTGCATTTTTTGCGCATGGCTGCAAGAAAATCGCTCCTCGGTGTTATTACACCCGCCTCACCTTGTGTGGGTTCAATAATTACTCCGGCAGTACGGGCGGTAATATTATTGAGGGCTGACATATTGTTTAATTCAAGTATCCGGACATCGGGTAACAGAGGTCGGTAAGGCGACTTAAGGGTTTCGTCTCCCATTATGCTTAAGGACCCGTGTGTACTACCGTGATATCCGTTTTTAAAACTTATTATTTCAGTGCGTCCTGTAAAGCGTTTGACAAGTTTTAGAGCGCCTTCTGCGGCTTCGCTGCCGGAATTTACAAAATATATGGCGTTGAGGGTATGTGGAAGAAGACCTGTGATTTTTTTGGCAAAAAGGGTTTGAGGCGCCTGAATATATTCTCCATATACCATCAGATGTGTGAATAGACCTGCCTGTTTTCTTATCGCGTTTGTGATGGCTTTGTTTCCATGACCTAAATTACTAACGGCTATTCCGGAAATAAGGTCGTAATATTCATTACCGAGGTAGTCGGTAAGTATTATGCCTCTTGCCTTGGTTATCTGAAGCAGGATGGGTTCGGGGCTTGTCTGGGCAAGGGTACTGAAAAAATCTTTTTTGTAGGAAATCATGGAGTATCTGGCACTATGGGCGGCTGTTAAAAGGAGCTAGCAACTATGAACAGGAAGCCAAGAGAACATGCTATTTTGCGCACAATCAGTTCTCTCTTCCGCCTGCATGAAGCTTGAACGGTAGTTTTATGCTTCCGAGCAGGTCGAGTAACTTTTTCAGCACATCGAAATAGAGCGCAATGAAAAGAGCGGTGGTCATACCCCATATTATTCCCATGTTTACCATAAAAGTATCGAACAACATTCCGAAAACGCGTTTGGTGGGGGCATAAAATTGGGCATTGCCGAAAATGCTTGATTTATCGGGGTCGAGATAAATCGGGTCGATTTTCTGCACAATCTCATGATCAATAACAATACTGCTGTTCAGAAGGTCGCTTTGGTTGGTTACCACATTTTTCAGATTGTCGTTGGAATATTCATCCTGTTCCTTCAGAAATTCTGATTTCAGGTTATCGGTGGCTTGCAGTTCGTTCACGAGTTTGTCTTTGGCATCCTGGGCGCCATTTTCCATTTGTCTGTAATAATCCGTAAGCTGGTTTAAATAGTCATTTGTCTTATTGAAAACGGACGGTGAAAAATGTTTTATATCTAAACTATCCAAACAACAGAAAGGGATTTTGGGAGTATGCACCAATTCTTTTCTAATTTCATTTTGCAGCAGCAGAAGGTCATCTGTCGTTTGCTGCACCGCTGCGGGTTTATTGTAATTTTCGTCCACACTTTCCAGTGTGTTCGTCATTCTCTGCATCCAGTAACCTTTTTTATAATTGGCTATGCTGAAAAATTTATCATAAGGGTAAAACTTCCGTTCGTACCGGTTATTGATGTATTGGTCAACCGCGAGCGCCTCATAAGCCCATCGCGATGCCATTACCTGTCCTACAAACGGAACTTCGGTTTGTGAGGATACCAGTGGGATCGGATTAAGTTTGTCGAACTTTACAACCACACCGCTAAGCAGGAGTTGCGGTATGATAAGAAAAGGTATTAATATATATATGGTTACAGCCGAGTTAAAACTTGCTGATATGTTCAGCCCAAGAAGGTTGGCAAAGCAGGATACCGAGAATAAGATAGCCCAGTAATCGAACCACATTCCTTTAATTTCGAGTATGGAGTTTCCTACCAGAACGAAAAGAAGCATTTGAAGAGCTGAAATGGCGAACATAATAAGTATTTTGGAGGTCAGGTAGCTGCCTTTACTTAAATTGAGAAATGCTTCACGCTTTCTTATCTTCTGATCGCGTATTATTTCTTCGGCGCTCACCATTAATCCGAGGAATAATGCCACTATTACCGACATAAAGATATAAGTGGGCAGATTGTCGTTATTACGGAAAATATACTTAGCGACTCCGTTAGATGTATCACTTGAATGATAGCGGATTAGAAATGCGAGGATGAAGGCAAGAAGCGGGGCTTCCACCAAGCTGATAACCACGTATTGAGTGTTGGTGAGCTTCGACAGCACATCACGCGTAACAAAGGTTTTAAGTTGGCTGAAGGGACCGGGAGTTCGAAATTCAACTGCGGGAGGCATTTCATATTTTTCATCGGGCGTAGGCGGTACAAAGTGCTTAATGAAATGACCGTTCCATTCCTGCGATGAAATTTTCCGATTTCTGGTTAGGTCGCCATACTCATCCAGTACTTTGGCGTCAATTATATTGAATATCTGTTCGGGGTTAACGTTGCCGCATGTCTGGCACTCGCTCTCGTTGGCGTTAACCTGGTTGCTGATGGTTTTAAAATAGACCACTGCATCAATAGGATTTCCATAATATATAGGGTATCCGCCGGTATCGAGGATGTAAAGTTTATCGAACATTTTAAATATGTCGGACGAGGGCTGATGTATTACAACGAATACCAGTTTGCCCTTCAGTGTAAGTTCTTTCAGAAGGTCCATTATATTCTCCGAGTCGCGCGATGAAAGCCCCGATGTGGGCTCATCCACGAACAATATTCCTGGTTCTCGGATAAGTTCAAGGGCTATATTCAGGCGCTTGCGTTGTCCGCCGCTTATGGTTTGTTCGAGTGGGTTGCCTACCTTAAGATGACTTGATTCAAAAAGCCCCAGATCGGACAATACTTTATTAACTCTCTTGGTTATTTCTTCGTCGGCAAGATTACCGAAGGAGAGTTTTGCGCTGTAAAAAAGGTTTTGAAAAACGGAGAGGTCTTCGATAAGAAGGTCGTCTTGGGGCACGTAGCCAATCTGTCCTTCAACCGCCTTTTCGCCCGAATGGATATTGATGTTATTTATTAACACTTCTCCATGGGTTGGCACCGATAATCCGTTCAGTATTTTAAGAAGCGTACTCTTGCCTGCGCCGCTCCCGCCCATTATTCCTACAAGCTTTCCCGACTCCTCCTTAATGTTTATATCGTGAAGCCCCTGTTTGTTTTTGTTGAAGAAGAAGTCGATGTGCCTTGCCTCAAAAACAAATTTCGACTTGGTTTCGCTCGCCAGGAATGACCCGACCACATCGCTGTAATAGATTGGTCGTATTTTAGGGTTGCGCACCGATGCACCTTGGTTCAGAACATTTACCTTAGAGGGTTTTATCACCTGACCGTTCAGATACATGGTAGCGCTGCCCAGATAACGGAATATATACATATTCACGCTGGGAATATGCAATATGGAAA
>JAKAOA010000131.1 GCA_021823405.1 Bacteroidota bacterium
ACATAGGTTGAGGTGTGTTTTGTTTTGTTGTTATTACAAATATAACACCTCTTCATATGTCTATCTAATTGAATATCAATTATTTATGAACAAAGTAATTAACACTCCTTATCCCGAACTCACGTTACAATAGGAATAATTTGAGCGCAGTCACCGCACCATGCTTCGCCAACCAGAAGCAGTGTTAATGGGCGGGAAATGGATTGGAGCATATCCGAAATATTTGATGGGAGTTCAACAGTTTTATCCAGCCGGTTCATTCGCTGAATATTTAACTTAGTAAAATTAGTGAGCACTTCGGATTGGATTACTCCTGTAGTTTTACCCTCCGAAATCAGTTTCTCAATCAGTAGCCGGTATTCGTCATAAGATTGCCCTGTTGCCAATATATTTGCAATATTCATGATATTAAAGATTTATATTTCTACTTTCCCTCTCCAAAAATTGCCTTTTTGAACTTTCTGCTAATCGCCTTTTCCACGCAAAGGATATCAGATATTCTGCATTATTACACGCGACAACTGCTCTGCAGGAGTTACACCTGATTGTCTCCATTTTATCTCTCCTTTTCTGAAAAGAATTAGGGTAGGCACACTCTGAATTTGGTATGCCGAAGCCGCAGACGAGTTTTTATCAATGTCCACCTTCAATATGACTGCCTTATCTCCTATGTCTTTTTTTAATTCCTGCAATATAGGCGCCATCATTTTACAAGGTCCGCACCACTCGGCGGAGAAATCTACTAATACAGGTTTTTCACCCTGTATAAGTTCTGAAAAATTATTTTGTAAGCTCATATTTTCTCCTGTTTTATATCCATTTTATCTACATCATACTCTTTCTCGTACGCCATGAAGAAGTTCATCCACACTATTCTCGACCACCTGTAGGTAATCGGGAACAAGCCAATAATTAATGCTATTATGATTGAAACTATAACAGTCGGGTTCAACTGCCAAAGTAAAGTATTAAAGGTAAAAAGCGTAACAAAGAGGGCAACCTGCAAGGAATATGAAACATACATGGCGCCTTGAAAGAAACCCGGTTCTTTTTCATACTTTAACGAACATTCGGTGCAATTGAGTTTCATTATCAGACCATTTTTTAAATGGTAGGAATTATTGGTTTCAAACACCTTGCCCCGATGACAGCGTGGACAAGTATTTGTAACGGTTGAGTAAGCAATTTCGGTTATTTTACTCATAATAGTTACGATTCCGAATTAATTTCTTCGTAGGATATTTCACCATTAGCCGGCGTCTGCTCTTGGTCTATGGCACATCCGCCGAACCCGCAGCAACCGACATTCAGTAAAGTTTGACCTAAAATGAAAATGCCTCCTGCCATAATCAGCCTATCTTCCGCCCGAACAGCGTTCACCAAAATAAAAATTGCAAGAGCGAGACGCAGGAACCTGATAAAATTCCAGTTGTTAAATAAGCGTTGTTGAAGTCCCTCCAATGTTCTCATTTCATCAGATTATTTACCTTGCCCCATGATCCGCCGTTATGCACTTCTTTGAAGCCCGCACTTTTAAGCGCCCCCTTTGCGGCTGCGCTCCTCATACCGGATGCACAACAAGTAATTATAGCTTTATTCTTATCAAGTTTTTTCATTTGATCAGGTAATCTGTCGAGGGGGATGTTAACAGAACCCTTTACATGGCCTGAAGAATACTCTCCTTTTGTCCTTACATCCAGTATAACGGCTCCCGATTTAATCAGATCCGCTAAATTAACTTTGGGTTGAACTCCAAATATTCTCATTAATTTGTCAATCATTGCATTTGTTTTTGAAAATTAATCGCTCCAATCCATGAGCCGGCATTCATACAGTCCACGCCACGGTTCTTAAGAAACTTGCATGCTCCTTCACTCCTTGCGCCGGAGGCGCAACATAGTATTACCGGTCTTGGCATGCTTTTTAATTCTTCCAGTCGTTCTTCCAGTTCATCCATTGGAATATTGACTGCGCCTTCCGCGTGTCCTTTGCTAAATTCTAGCGAGGTGCGTACGTCAACTATTGTTCCTGTTACTGTGCTGTTCTTCATATTTATTTTCTTTACTTTTTGTTTTTTGTGGTTTAAGTATGGAGAATATTAATCCACCCATAACTGCGCCGTATATTGTACTATTGAAAGGATGCGAGGTTATAAGACACTGTCCTGATGAGCAACCTGCATATTTCCAATACAGATAACCGCCTGCTGCGCCTGCAATTGCGCCAATAATAATCAGTAAATTCGATTTTATAAATTCTTTCATTTCTTTGCTTCGGTCTTTGTTCTGCATGTATTAATGCCAAACAGAGTGTACAACGGGCAAAAACTTACCAAACTTGTCAGGATAAATATTCCTGAAAGGATTAATAATACGATTGCTAATGTACCCGAAATAACATTCGTAAGGTATAGAGCCAATACTGCAATGGCAATAAGCACTCTTATACCTCTATCAGAATTAGACATGTTCCGTTTCATAGTTTTGAATTTTAAGCAAAACTACTATGTCCCGAAAAATAAAACGGTAACCTTTGTTACTTAAGGTTGATAATTGTGATTTTGTTTCTGCCTAGTATAACCCTTTTATCTTTCTCGAGTTGCTTTAATAATCTGGAAATCACCTCTCTGTAAGTTCCTAATTCATCGGCAAGTTCCTTATGGGTAACCCGAACTTCTCTGCTGCCGCTCTCTTTACTTTTTCTTTCAAGCGCCTCAATTATTCTTTGATCCATCTTCTGGAATGCTATGGCATTGATTGTATCGAGCATTTCTTCCAGCCGTTTATTGTATAGTTGGATGATGAACCTGTTCCAAGCCGGATATTCTTCAATCCATCTTGCCGCTACATCAGCCGGGATTAGCAATAATTCCGCTTTCTCTTCCACAACTGCTGTAATCTTGCTGGTTTCGTTATTAAGAACTCCCCTAAACGTCATTAGACATGTTTCGCCGGGCTTTATTGAATAGAGGTATATCTCCTTACCATCTTCGCTGCCTCTTATAACTCTTATGCTACCCGACAGCACTATTGGAAAATTCTTGATATAATCTCCTTCCTTAATAATTACAGTTCCCGGTTCAAAGGACTTAATCACCGAATTAGCAGTTATCTGCTTCTGAAATTCGTTGTTGAAATCGCCGAATATTTGCTTAAGGTCTGTCATATAAAGTTCACCAAAAGGTCAGCAAAGTTAATCTATTCTTTATGATACCTTCTTGTAGTTTTAAATGGAACATTATGTAACATTTATTACCATTTATCGCATACGGATGAGTTATCTTTGACAAAAAATAAGTGCGATGGCTTATATATGGGATGAACGGTACAGCAATAAGGAATATGCCTTTGGCAAGGACCCCAATGTGTTTTTTAAATCGGTAATAAAAACTATGAAGCCGGGCAAGATGCTCGTGCCGGGGGCAGGTGAAGGCAGGGATGCGGTGTTTGCGGCTTCCTTAGGATGGCAGGTTGACGCTTTTGATTTAAGCGCCGTTGGCAGGGAAAAATGCCTTAATTTGGCAAGGGAGTTCAAGACAACGGTGAATTACCGGTTATTAAACGCGACTGATTTTACTGCTGATGAGGGAATATACGATGCGGCGGCATTAATCTACTTCCATCTGCCTGAAGCGATTAGAAAACAGTTTTATAGGGAAGTTTTTAAAAGCGTCAGGAAAGGCGGTTCCGTTATTCTGGAACTTTTCAATCCGAAACAGTTACAAAACACATCTGGCGGACCGAAAGATGTATCCATGCTGATGACACCCTCAATTCTTAGTTGCGACTTTAATGGTCTCCAAATAATACAGAATGAGGAAATGGAAGTAACTTTGCATGAAGGAAAATACCACGAAGGTAAAGCCGATATTGTAAGGTTTATAGGGATAAAAAAATAAAAATTAGTATGAAAAATAAACTCTGGATATTTCTAACCGTTGCCGCACTCATCACAGGCAGTATGATATTTATATCTTGTTCTACCGATGGAGGCAAGGAACCTTGGACAGTGAGCCAATTAATGGAGCCGTCGGAACTCGCAGCCATCTTAAATAACCCGAAAGCGGAAAAGCCGCTCATCTATAGCGTAGGATTTGAGGCCGATATTAAGGGTTCGTACGACATGGGACCGGTAAAAGATGATGACAAATTGCAAAAATTCAAAGATGCCGTAAGTAAATTACCTCGGAACGCTAAAATAGTTATCTATTGCGGATGCTGCCCATTTGAGCATTGTCCTAATATCAGACCTGCATTTAAGGTATTAAGTGACCTCGGTTTTACCAACCGGAAGCTTCTCAACCTTAG
Organism: Bacteroidota bacterium; assembly: GCA_021823405.1. Classification (GTDB taxonomy): domain Bacteria; phylum Bacteroidota; class Bacteroidia; order JABEUT01; family JABEUT01; genus JABEUT01. The sequence goes on from JAKAOA010000131.1 coordinate 4,308, forward strand.
TCATAATTTAAGAGTGGACTGGCTTGCAAAAGGTTATCCGGTAAATTAAACCATCCCTTTACCCTTTTTCATAAACTCTATTATTTGTTGAAGCTTCTTAATAACCATAATTAAAAACCTATGACTGTTACTATTCAATCAACTATTACATGTCCGCATTGCGGGCATAAGAAGGAAGAGACCATGCCAGCTGACTCTTGTCAGCACTTCTACGAATGCGAAAACTGCCGCGTTATTTTAAAACCGATGGAGGGAGATTGTTGTGTATATTGCAGTTATGGTTCAGTACCATGTCCGCCGGTTCAAATTTCGGGTAAGAAAAGGACGTGACATTGAAATATCTCTTTTGAGCGGTCATTTACCTTTTAACCCTTCTTCTTATGAAAAGTAAATAATCTTAGCGTGTTAAGGATAACCACCGCGGAACTAACCTGATGCATCATAGCACTGCCAAGTAAGCCGAAGATGCCTAATATGGAAAATATGGCTGTCGCCACATGAATAACGCTTGCAATAATCAGGTTGAATCTAATTATACCCATTACTTTTTTTGATGTCCTAAGCACATAAGGCATAGCTTGAATATCATCGTGAATCAGCACAACTTTTGCGGAGTTAAGCGTAACATCAACGCCACGCAGCCCCATGGCTACGCCAACATTCGCCTCTGATAAAGCAGGAGCATCATTAATTCCGTCTCCAGTCATTATCACCTTCTCGCCTTGCGCTTTAAACTGCTGGATATACTTAATTTTATCCTGTGGCAACAGTTCGGCATAAAAGCGTGTCAGCCCAATCGCATTTGCAACCTTTTCCGCTACTACTTTATTGTCGCCGGTAAGCATGGTGCGTTTCACATTCATTGCCTCCAGCTCGTCCATTGTGTTTTTTATGTCTTCCCTTAAAGGGTCGCTCATATAAATTACCCCTGAAAACAAATTATCAAAAGAGACATATAATACCGAATTCCCTTCCGTTTCTTTTTTATTTGTAGTTTGTTCAATTGGTTGGGGAATGGTAATGCGCAGTTCATTCATCAGGTTTTTATTACCTATTGCAACGTTCCTATTCAGGCAGTTCCCGCTTATTCCTTTCCCTTTCAATATCCTGATATTTTCTGCCGGGCGGGTTACAATACCCTGTTCTTTAGCTTTTTTTAAAATTGGTCTTGATAAAGGGTGGTCGGAGTATTTTTCAACGCTGGCTACAAGCTCCATAAATGCATTTTTATCAATGTTATTATCAGCTAATAGAATCTCACTTATTTCAGGGGATCCCTTGGTAAGCGTGCCTGTTTTGTCGAATACTATAGAATCTATGCGCGTCAGGTCTTCGAATGCCTCCGGCGACTTAACCATCACTCCTTTTTTGGTTAATATGCTGATTCCAATGGTGGTTGCAATGGGAACTATTATTGCAAATATTACCGGTACCAGAGCTATCCAAAATGCGAGCGCTTTTAGCAGGTCGCCGGAAATAAAATAGATGAGAAGCGTACCGGTTAAGGCGACTATACTCGTCCCTATGGCGTAAATGGTGGTGAATTTGGATAATTGTGTATTGCGCGACTGGGCTTCTTCCACCATCTTACTTATTTGCGACAAAGTTGAATTGGCGCTTGTGTCGGTTGCCTTCATCTCGAGGTAGCTGGATTGACTTATAGAACCGGCAACAAGTTTATCTTTTGTTATTTTATCTACCGGCTTTGACTCCCCTGTAATCACTGACTCATCAATGGATGCTTCTTCGGTCAACAATATTCCGTCAACCGGTATCCGTCCTCCTGCTTTAACTATAAGGATATCATCTTTTTTTATTTTTTCAATAGGTATTTCATGTATGGTATCCAATTTCAAATAGGCAATACTGGGTAGTGATTTTGATATTTCCTTCACCGATTGCTCAACTTTCCAAAGAATATACTCCTTGAATATACCGCCTAATAATGTCATCCATGTAAAAATTGCGGCAATCCAGTATTCATTTATAAATAGCAGAATAAGGAGAGTTACGAAAACGGGGATGCTCAAATCGACGGTTTTAAGTTTAACCGATGAAATAATTCCCTGCGCCATGGGGACCATACCCGCCAGAGTGACCGATATAAACAGGAATGAGCTAACCTTTGACGGTATCACAATTAAAATCATTGC
>JAKAOA010000132.1 GCA_021823405.1 Bacteroidota bacterium
AAAATTATTTTTTTTGTTTCTTAATATAAAATTCCTTATTAAAAAAAAATCCCTCCCCCCCCCCCCCCCCCCCGCATCGTAAGTATCTGTTAATCACTTTTATACTAACATTAAGCATTTCCGCTATGGCGCAAAACGGACCAAAATGGGCTACAGGCGGAAATAATCTCTCCGGCGGAGAAGTGTTAGGTTCAACTAACAATTTTCCTCTTAATTTTATAGTAAATAACCAGCAGGAACTGGCTATTCTTACAAACGGTAACCTACAGGTTGCTTCGCTTAATAATGGCAATACCGGGTTAGTAACATACAGCTCCAACGGAACATTGACTCCTCTGAACTTTACCGGCAATGGCGGACAGGTGTTAAGCGGCAACGGAACATGGGTGGCAGGTAATTCGTTTTCGCAATGGATTACAAACGGCAGTAATATATATTATAACGGCGGTTATGTTGGTATAGGGCTACCAAACCCCACCGCTCCTTTAACCGTTTCGGGGAATATAGTATCTACGGGTAACATATACGGTAACACGCTTGCGGCTGCCAATTCGGTGCAGGTAGGAACGGTTAAGATTACAAGCACGGGTAACGTGGATACATTAAGGAGTACATCCAGTTTGCAGGTGAACGCCACTACCATTAATGCCGGAACAATAAATACGGGCAATCTTATTGCGGCTGGTACTAATATACTTCTGACTGGTATTAATCATCAAGACAGCGTTTCCGATTTTTTGCAAATTGACCAAATGGGAAGAGTAAGCTCTGTTCATTTAAATTCCCTTCAACAATATCTATATACTTTCGCTGGCTATACTCCCGACCCATGCGAAGGTTCATTTTCCAATGGCAGTGTATTCTGGCAGAATATTGGCGAGTTAGCTTTAAATAATGGTCAGTACCATCCATACCTTATTACTTCTTCTGCATGCACCTATGTTGGAATCGGCACTTCCACACCACAAACCAATCTCGAAGTAGCTGGTAATGCACTCATAACTGGTTATATGACACTGGGTAATCCCTCAATAAATGTACCGGTAGGCTATAAATTATATGTGGCGAATGGTATTCTGACCGAGAAAGTGAAAATAGCTACTCTCAATGGACCTGATTGGTCGGATTATGTTTTTGAAAAGGGATATAAACTGCGACCGCTTACAGAGGTGGAATCATACATATATACAAATAAACACCTACCTGAAGTGCCATCTGCGAAGGACATTAAAAAAGACGGGATTGATGTTGCTAAAATAGATGAAATTATGGTGAAAAAAATAGAGGAACTTACCTTATATACCATTGACCAGAATAAAAAAATTATCAATTTGGATAATCAAATACAAGAACTAAATGCACGTCTGAAAGAATTAGAAAAAAGAGGAAAAAATTAATTCTCCGATTTAAAATTCCCACACTATGAGAAGTTTTATAATTGGTATGGTAATACTCTTGCACGGCTTAATTTCTGTTGCGCAAATTGTTTTAACGCCCACACCCCCAGAACCTATAAATTATCAAGACGGTAATACTGTGAATTGCAGTTCAATTACGCCTTATTCAATTGCCAATAACGGCGATATAATCTCTTCCCAATATTTCCCTAATAACCTTAATTGTGGTGTGCCCGGCTATTATACCTCAAGCACCTCTATAACTCTTAAGAAAGGTTTTCTGGCAGCTAGTTGTACTGGAGGCAGTTTTACTGCAAGTATTGCGAGCCCTGTCCTTATTCATCCTGATCCCGCAAGATATCTAAATGACGTAAATGAAACTTACGCTATGTTCGAATTTGGTTTGAATATACCCAGCAGCTTAGAGAATCAAATCAATACTTATTTAAGCAACCCTATATATCCTCAACCTGCCGGTTCTGTTAATCCATACGACCCACAACAAATCCTTGTATCAGCGGTCTTTATTTCACCAAGTAATAACACATATAACCGCTACGGCTTTTTTTATGAGGATGTTCAGGAAAATACCGATGCTGCACCTCAACCATGGGTAGTTACACCAAGTTCCTATCCATTTAGAATAAGATTTGCACCGCCCGTAGTCGGAACATGGACAGTTACTATTTCAATGTCACTGCCTTCACAGCCGGGGAGTCCGCAAATAATGCTATTTACAGGACAATTTAATGTCGCCGCTGATAATGTTGCTAACTCCGGCAACATAATAGTAGGAAATTACTGGCACTTTAAATTTGATAATAAGCGCAGCCCCGGTGGTCCTGGTTTCTATCCGGTGGGGCAAGATGTCGCCTGGCCAGACGAAAATAAGGATAATCCGCCAGACATATGCACTTGGAACTCAGAACCAAATGAAGCTGGTCCGGATGAGTTCAATTTACAGAGGGGTTATATATCTGATATGGCTATTCACAATGGAAACTTTACAAGAATATTACCAAATAATCAATTCGGATATGAGATAGAGTGTGGAGAACCAACCACTCCCACTTTTGGCTATACCGTCACACCGGTTACAAATACAAGCCCCATGCCAAACAATTATCGACAGGAACAGGCATATGAGTTAGACAAAACTCTTAACCAGTGCGAACGCGAGGGTATTTATGTTCTAATGCAGAATTTTAACGATGAGGATTTTACAATGTGGAATGGTTATGCACCACCGGACCAATCTAACTTCGGATTTAATTGGCAAAGTGGGAGCGAGCCATATTATAATTTTCTTTTTAATAAATATAATGGTGCTAGTAATTCAGATCTTGTGGGCGATTTTTTCACAGATGCGCAAGCCATACAATTTGTTAAAAATCGTATATTTTATCAAATTGCAAGATGGGGTTACAGCACGAACATTTTTGGATGGGAACTTATGGGTGAAACAGATGAAATTGGTCAGGAGCAAATCAGTGGGAACAATACCACCGTTTATGCCCAGAATCCTAATAGCTTTATGGTGCATCTTTCACAATGGGAAAATACAATGATAACATACTTGCATAGTTTTTATCCCAATCATATCGTTACAACCGGCTATGCGGGAGGTCCGTCCGGTTGGGGAGTGCATAGTGGTGCTCCTGGCTTTGATGGCAGCCCGAATATGGTTGACTTCCTGGATTCTCATTGTTACTACGATTATTACCTCCCTTCCAACCCTCCAGATGGTGGCTACGATGACCAGATGCCTATATATTTTGGTTACGAATATGGAGAGGTAAGCATGAGAAATAATTTAAATAATAAACCTTATCTTTTTGGGGAGACGGGATTAGCGGATGCTACAGATGTTTATTATGTTTCGGCTGATCCCTTTAGCTTCTATTTATGGGCTGGCTGTTTTGCTTCAAGCGGAGTAGGTCTTAACTGGTGGGACTGGCAGCAGAATCATCCAATAGCTCCAATAGAGCAAAGAACCGACTTCAACGGGATAGGAAATTTTATGATGAATATTGATTTTGAAAATAACGCTTTCGCAATCATTCCACAATTCCAATCCATTCCTTTTGCAACCGGTGAGGCATGCGATTATTATAGTTTGGTTGATGCGAACGCTGTCTATAACTTCAATCTGAATTATAGTAATATTGACTTTGAAATAGGCTGGATACATAATACAACGGAAAATTGGACGAATACTATTGAAAATTCATCTCAAGACCCCAATCCCTGCTTAACTTGTCCTCCTTGCCCTAATCTATCATTGCAGAATTTCGGATACTGGTACCCCAGTTTCGTTTCTCCTACAACTTCATTAATCGCTACATCAAGCGGAGTAGAATTTAATGGTCTAATTGCTGCTACAACATATACGGTAAGTTATTACGACATGAATGATAATCAGGTTGGTACTTCTATATTTACCACTTCTTCAACTTCTTATACCGACAATTCAATTCAGTTAAATTCTTCATTGCCTGACGTGGCATTTGTATTGAATAACGGACAGATGCAAAACGGTAATGAAGATGCAAAAAAGGCAATAAAATTCAGAAAATCATTTACTGATTCAACTTCCGGAGAAGTTGGTAGAGTTGGCTCCGATGCACTTATTCTTTCACCCAACCCTGCAATTCAATCATTTAGTATACATTTGCAGAATGGCGGCAATATAGACGAACTTACCGTGGTAGATATGATTGGAAGAGTGTGTATCACTGAAGTTTCGCCACGAACGAATATAATTGATGTTTCCAATTTATCGGCAGGCATATATTTTGTAAGAGTGATTTCCGGAGCAAGGCAATTTAATGCTAAACTCATTAAGGAATGAAAATAAGGAGAAACACTTTTCCCTTTCGCCTGAATAATATTTTGTGGCTCGTTGTTTTTCTTAGCTTGCATGCTAGTAAAAGTAAAGCCCAGTTGAATACTGGTGAACTTGCAATTGGCGGAGATACTCTTGATTGGGGAAGTTCTCTTCTACAAACACCTGACAAAGGATTTATAATTGCAGGGACAACGGATCCGGATTATTTAAAAACCCATCGCGTTTCGCCCCCTCCCCCTCCTAATCCTCGGCCTCAATATGCGTATCTTTTAAAGTTGGATTCTACAGGAACTCTTATTTGGAAAAAGACTTTCGATATGAATCATGCTAACTGCGTAATTCAAACGCATGACGGAGGATTGTTGCTCTCCGGATACTATTATTTTTATCCTCCGCCAAATTATGAAGAAACCGATATGCCTGTTCTTGTTAAATTAGACAAAAATGAGAATATTCAATATAGTATTGAAGGTGTTGGAGGCACATCTGCTGCAACAAGCTTAACTGAAACGAGTGAGAAAAAATACATCGTAGCGGGCGGGTGCGCCGGCGTCTATGTATGTGAATTAGATTCTGCCTTTACCCCTAAATGGGGCGAAACAATAAATACTGACTCTTTATGCGGAACCTCCGGTGGGGCTGCTGTTCAAACATACGATAAAGGGTTTGCCGTTGCCGGTTGTGTAAACACTATTAGTACGCCAAATTTCGATATGTATGCTGTAAAATTAGATTCTTCAGGAAATCTGAAATGGGAAAAGACCATTGGCGGTTCAAATGATGATTTTGGAACCGCCATAGTGCAAACTTACGATAAGGGATTAGCAATAGCCGGCTACACAAATTCATTTGGCGCCGGCGGCTACGACTTCTATGTGGTAAAATTGGACTCGGCAGGTAATCTGCTCTGGACAAAAACAATTGGCGGTAAAAACGACGAGCAGGCATACTCAATGGTTGAAAGTAATGACAACGGCTTGGTAATTGTCGGTTATACCCTCTCTTATGGAGCAAATCCAGGTATTGCGAAGAATGTTTATGTGGTTAAACTTGATTCTGCTGGAAACCTGAAATGGACGAGAACCATTGGCGGTACAAAAGGTGAAATAGGCAATGCAATCATTCAAACTTCTGATAAGGGCTTTGCTATTACCGGCTCAACTGCTTCTTATGGTATCGGTTATTTTTCAAATGTCTATTTTTTAAAATTGGATAGTATGGGTAATTTGTGCCATCCTCTGATAAGTGACAGCGGAAGGGTTGGCAGCGGCGGTATAGAAGGAACTGGAGGTTCAGCTACATCAGGAATAGATACCTTTTACTTTGCAGCAACAATTCAAGACACAGGCGGTATTGTAACTGATATCTGCGGGATACCTAGTGATGTGGATAATCTGCCCTTTATAGGGAATGAAATGCTTGCAGAGCCCAATCCCTTCCACGATTATACCTATCTAAATTTCACATTGCCGCAAAACGAGAACAATACCACATTGCGGATAACAGATATGTTCGGGAGAGTAATAACTACTATTACAGGCAGCTATAAGCAAGGCGTTAATTCTGTAAAAATAAATGGTTCATCTCTCGCTCCGGGATGCTATTTTTATGAACTTGTAACGAGCCGGGGCAACTATTGCGGGAAGATGGTAAAAGTGAATTAACCTTTTTTCCGCTCCGCATACCACCCCTATGAAACAAATTATTTCAAAAATATTTCACATAATATGTAATATGTACTAAATAATGTATATATTTGCGTTCTGAAGCTAAAAGCCATGAGCGATAAGATATAAACTATGAGATATAAATTATGAGATATAAACTATGAAAGAAAATTACAAGTTAGAAAGTAAAAAGTGAAAACATGATTTTGAGAACAGAAAAAATGCTGCCCGTAAATGATTTTGTGAACGTAAAACACCTTTACGGGCAGTTATGCCGATGTTTTGAATTTGTACATTTTAACAAATTCAATTATGGTTGGAATAACGTCAAATTTTCAAACCTTTATAAAATTATTGGAAATCAATATGTTTCATTAAAATATCTGAAAATTTGCACCCCAATCTTCAAAAAACCGACAACAACCGACAACAACCGACAACCGCACCCCAATCTTCAACAACCCTACCGGCAATATGAAAAAATACGCATTTTCCGACAGAAAACGACAGAATTTGCA
>JAKAOA010000133.1 GCA_021823405.1 Bacteroidota bacterium
ACAATTCCAGATGAAAAAACTGCCTCCATATATACAGCCGGGCAGCTACCTTACTTTCAACGTGAAATTACTCTCCTTCCAAACCCAGAAGCAGGTGCAGGAAATGCGCCAGCAGATGATGGCAAAACGACAATTGGAGGCAGAGAAATTGAAAGCCGAAGAACAGCCGTCCATCGAGAAATATCTGTCAGACCATCACTCCGATGCAAAACCGAACGCTGACAGCATATACATTCTGAAGAGAACAACCGGAAAAGGGCAGGAATTAAAAGAAGGCGATACCGTAACTGTAGCATATACCGGTAGGTTATTGAACGGGCAGGCGTTTGACTCATCTACCGCCGCTCACGGTCCATACAAATTTGCCTACAGTTCTAATGCACCGGCAATAAAGGGCTGGATATTAGCGCTGAAGGGAGCTCATACAGGCGATAAAGAAACTGTACTGCTTCCATCCGCCCTTGCCTACGGGCAATACGGAATGGGTGGCGCCATCCCTCCCTATTCTCCGCTCGTATTCGATATGGAGGTACTGAAAATCGTAAAAGGACAGCCGGCGGCTAAAGGAAATAAAAAATAACCTCTGAATTCTTTCAGTATGATAAAACGCACATCCGCAGTTCCTTTCAAAAACCGCTCATGGCGGCGTATCGGGTTAAACGCGCTCATGCTTGCGGCTTGTTATTACTGTCTTCCAAACGCATCATTTGCACAGAAGGAGAAGACAAAAAGCAAGAGTACAAAAGGTATAGATTATAGCGTAGATGCTGCAACCGGTGTGAAGTATCATTTTTACAAACACGACAAAACAGCACCCAACCCGAAAATGGATGACGTGGTAACTCTGATAATCCAGTGGAAGGATAATAAGGATTCTGTAATTTTCAACTCAATTGCCAATAAGCGCAGAAGACCAGGCGATACCATTGGTACCATTATGATTATGCTCAAGAAAAGTTTTAACGGTTGCCTTGAGCAGGGTATTACGTTAATGGCAGATGGAGACAGCGCCTCATTCCTCATAAGCGCCGACTCCCTTTATACCAAAACATTTCACGCGCAGGCAGTACCTCCCTTTATACATTCCGGAACCAATCTGACCTTCGACGTGAAACTTTTGAAATTCCAGACGCAGGACGAGATTATGAAAATGCAGCAGGACGAAGAGAAACTTAAAGGCGAGCAGAGGGATAAAGCCAGGCAGGCAGAGCCCGTTCTTGTATCAAAATACCTCTCCGACAGCAATTATAAAGCCATTAAGCCCACCGCCGATAGTATTTACATACTGAAAAATACCCCCGGAAAAGGTAAGCCGGTCGCTATTGGCGATTCAGTGTATTGCAAATATGTCGGCAAGTTCCTGAACGGTTCTATTTTCGATCAATCATCAATACATGGCAATGGTCTATTCTCATTCGTGTACAACGGTTCTTCCAGCCCTGTTATAAAAGGATGGTCAATAATCATAGGAGGGATGTCCGAAGGCGGAAAGATAACAGTTCTTATTCCATCTAAACTGGCTTACGGCGCATACGGGGCAGGGAATATGATAGGTCCCTACACCCCCCTGATTTTCGATATAGAACTTGTAAAGGTTGTTAAGAAAAAGTAGTATATCCCGCCGTTGGAAAGTCAGTTAATATCTCTGCCTGCAACCTTAATAAAGAAGGGTAAGCTACTTATATCGCACCGCTCAACCACCGTGCCCTTGCTTCCTTCCGGACCTGGGGGAGTTGGGCAGGAGCTGGTCGTATAAGGCTTACCCGCCGCAAAAATACGCTATTATTTTTAGGGACAAAGGACAAAAAGATGTTTTCCCGGTACCTGTAATATTATCAAGGGGTTATAATATGCACTTCCGTTCTCCTGTTCTGCTGCCTGCCTTCGGGCGTATCGTTGGAAGCCACAGGTTCAGCCGAGCCGTAACCCTTTGCCTGCACCTGATTTGCCGGTATCTTATGATTTAGAAGATAGTTGCGCACTGCATCGGCGCGATCTTGCGATAATTTCAGGTTCGCGGCATCTGAACCAACGTTATCGGTATATCCGGCAATCTCTATCACCATGGTCTTCTGAAGCGCCATAAATTCCACAAGTTCGTTCAACTCTTTGTTTGATTCGGGACGCAGTGTGGACTTACCTGTATCGAAGAATACATTGCGCAACTCATACTTCTTGGGAAGTTCTATACGCAGTGTAAAATTAAGTGTAAAGCGCTGCGGATTGCCATTCTTATCTACCCCGGAAGGAATAGGCAGTTTCCTGTCGTATGAGGCATCGGTGGTGAACTGTTTATACTTGAATGTATAATTGCAACCGTATGGAACAAGTATCGAAAATTTTCCGTTGGCATCGGTAATGCCGGAGTAAACCTTCTGCGTCTTTTCGCTCTGCACCAATATTTTTTCGCCCCCAATGGGTTTATTATTATGGTCAACCACCATAATGTTGATAACAGCGTTACTGTCGTCGGGCTGCAACTCCTGGGCAAATACTGCGCAAACAGGTAACGCGAGCGACAAAATAGATAGTAGATATTTTTTCATATTGCAAAGTTAAATTATCGTTGAAATATACGGTTGATTAATATCATGAATTTCAGATAAGTTTTCTCACAATCATTATACCGTCTCGCATCGGTACAAGTACATTTTCTACGCGGCTGTCCTTTGTTATAAAGTCGTTGAACTCCTTAATGGCTTCTGTTTCTTCATCCTTCTTCATTATCTTTTCTACAACCTTTCCACTCCACAATACATTATCGGCTATAATATAACCGCCCTTGCGCACTTTATTAAAAACAAGATTGTAATAATTCAGATAATTCTTTTTATCGGCATCTATGAAGACCATATCGAAAACTTCATGTATTACCGGGATGATGGTAAGCGCATCTCCGGTATAAGTTTTAATTTTTCTTCCCGCTCCGGCTTCCTTAATATACCGTGAAACAAGCGAACTCCGCTCTTCGTTTATATCAATGGTATGCACAGTCGCTTCCTCCTTCATGCCTTCGGCGAAGCAGAGACAACTATACCCTGTGAATGTGCCTATCTCCAGCATCTGCACGGGATTTATCATGGCGGCGAGCATTTTCAGAAACCGCCCCTGCACATGCCCCGAAAGCATTTGAGGCATCAGTACGGAGGCATGCGTTTCGCGATTCAGTTTTCTCAATAATTCAGGTTCGGCGGAGGTATGCAGCGCTATATAATTTTCCAACGCTTCGGGCAGAAAATCCATACTTCTTTTTTTTGCGTAAAGATACCCTTTTCAACGACAGAGTGTTGAAAAGATAGTTTAACACTGTGTTAATAATCGGTTATATTCTGCCAATTTCGCAAAGCATGAATTATCGGCTACTTGCAATTTATTTGTTCATTTTTACACTGGGAGCGGCAGAATGTAGCGGCCAGGTTAATGTAAAAAAGGAGATGAGCGCACTCTCATCTCGGGCTGATTATCTTTTTAACGATGGTAACTATTACAGCGCACTCCCTTTATACCTGAAGCTGCTCCAATACGATACCGCCAATGATTATTTCAGAATGCAGGCGGGCATTTGCTACCTATTTACCGACGACAAAGAAAAAACGATACCTTTCTTTCTGCGTGTTTATAAAGAACAACCCGGAACAGCCGATATTCTTTATTATCTGGGTAGGGCGTATCATGTAAATTATCAGTTCGATACAGCCATTTCCTATTTTCAGCAATATCTTGCGACTCATGTCTCCGACGAAAAAAAGGCAAACGCAAAGAACTATATTAATTACTGCAATAACGCCAAGGAACTGATGCAGCATCCCGTTAAGGTTAAGATAACCAACCTTGGACCGGTTGTAAACTCTGCGTGGTCGGAATACGCCCCGGTTATTACCACAGATGAATCGGAAGTTATTTTCACCTATCGCGGACCCCAAAGCACCGGCGGACTGGAAGACCCGCGATTCAGACCGGACAGCAACGGCGAATATTATGAAGATATTTTTATGGCTCAAAAGCTCGGCTCCAACTGGCTTGCGCCCGAAAAAGTTACCGATTTATGTACAAAAGGCAATGACGCAAGTATTGCGCTCTCCATAGACGGACAAACCCTGTTCACCTTTCGCAGCACGCCCCAGGACGGAGGCGACATATTTATGAGTAAACTGGACGGCAACCAATGGACTCAACCCGTTCGGCTCGGACCAAATATAAACACAAAATTCTGGGAAGGCAGCTGCTCGCTCTCGTCTAACGGCAGAATCCTCTACTTTGCAAGCGAACGCCCCGGCGGATTCGGAGGCCGCGACCTTTACTATTCTCGTCTGCAGAAGGACGGAAGCTGGGGACCGGCGATTAACCTGGGTGCGAATATTAACACACCCCTGAACGAGGACGCCCCATTCATCCATCCCGATAATATTACGCTATTTTTCAGTTCGGAGGGCTGGAACAGCATGGGCGGTTACGATATTTTTTACTCCACCATGAACCCGGAAGACAGTTCTTGGAATAAGCCCGTTAATATGGGTTACCCCATCAACTCACCCGACGATGACAGATACTATGTATTGAGCGCCGACGGCAGCCGGGGATACTTCTCGTCGAACAGGAAGGGCGGTTACGGACAGCAGGACCTTTACAGTGTTTCGCCCGGCTATCGCGACAAACGCCCGCTTCTGGCTCTTACGGTAGGTGTGGTAACCGTAGATGAAAAACCGCGCAAAGCCGATATTAACGTAACCAATACCACTACCAATGTGGACCAGGGAACATACCAATCGAATTCCGTTACCGGCAAATATATCATTGCACTTACCCCCGGCTCAAAATACAAAATTGCCGTTGAAGTAGCCGGCGTCCGCCCGCATATTGAGTATCTTGATATTGATTCACTCGCCACCTTTATTAAGGTGCAGGACAGCATACATCTTTACACTCCCGAATACCTTCAGTCGCACCCGATGGGGGTAGCCGATACCTCGTCAAATCAATTACAGAAAAAGGTTGATAAAATAATGGCTGAATATAAAGCCGACAGAAACAGCGCCCGCTACAAAGCCAAAATTTACCAGAGGGTGCTTAATGACTACGGTTCCTTGGATTCTGCAGGCATCTCCTATAATCTCGAATTAGGAACTTACAAAAACCCTGCCGACTTCGACTCTACCAAATTTGCCGGTATCGGAACTATACACCGCCGGAAAGACGCCGAAGGAAATACCACCTTCTACATTGATTCCATGAGGACTATGCTCGACGCCGAGATATTAAAATACAAAATACTCGCACATGACAGCAGTTTGAAGAAACAACTGGAGGTAACAGTGAATACTCAAGGAAGGCGAGAGACAATAGAACAATTTTATTTAAATGAATATCAGTCGGAAAGACCTGATTTTGAACCAGATACAAATACCCCGGTAATAACTGCTCCGCCTAAATATGTAAGCGTTACCGACACCGGCACCGTAACTGCACCCCCGGTAGCGCAGGTGAAAATAAAACGACAGAAGACGCCGAAAAAGCCGCCGGTAACCTACGGCGGCAATCAGCCGAAGAAAACTGGGACAATTGCCGATTCCTTAAAATTGATGCACGATTGCAGCAAAATATCCATCGATGGATTACAGTACAAACTTGAACTCGGAGTAGTAACCGACACCACCCAGTTCAAGTTAGAGACATTTGCAAAATACGGCGTTATTCACCGAGAGAAATTCCCTGACGGTACGTACCACTATTACATGGGTCCCTTCAAAACACTTGCCGATGCAAGTTCATTCAAGGACGAATTGATAAAAAAAGATTCCGCCGCATCGAAATCAGTTGTAATGGTATTTTATTTCGGGAAAGAGAAGACCGTTCAGGAGTTTTTCAATACATCGTCGCCCTGCGAATCAGGTCCGCCGCAGGACTTCTCCGCCTTTGCCGGCAAAGATCTTAATGATACCGCCGTATATAACAAGCTCATCTCCACGGCAGGCGATATATGCATAGACAGCTTGACCTTCCGGGTGCAGGTTGCCGCCTATCGACATCCAAAGAACTATAAATATAAGAAGCTGATGATGCTGATACCGCCATACCCTCTGGTTATTCCTTACCCCGACGGCATTACACGCTTCACCCTGCGCGAATTCAAAACGCTTAAACTAGCTGAAATTTTCCGACAGGCGGTCATAAATAATGGCACAAAAGATGCGTGGATTACAGCACTATATAAGGGTAAACGGATGCTTTTACAGGAACTTATAGCTGTAAACTTTTATACCCAGCGCGTGAATTAACGCCTGACTCCAAACCTATACTGCTCGAAGGTGATTTTGCGACTGCGTCCCGATAGCTATCGGGTTCAATTGTAGTCGGTATAAATTATTGCCGCCGCGCGCATTATCTGAATAGATCGGA
>JAKAOA010000134.1 GCA_021823405.1 Bacteroidota bacterium
CGATCTAAACCCACCCCTCCGTAAACAAATAATGGGTTGAAGGAGGTGCCGCCGGGTTTTTGGGCGATGGCGAATCCTGCAGAACGCGCGAGCCGGTTGCAGTCGCCCTCGATAAAAATATCAAAAGTA
This sequence comes from Bacteroidota bacterium, assembly GCA_021823405.1. Lineage (GTDB taxonomy): Bacteria > Bacteroidota > Bacteroidia > JABEUT01 > JABEUT01 > JABEUT01. The sequence continues at coordinate 130 of JAKAOA010000134.1, forward strand.
TAGATGGGGTTCAGTTGAGGAGCCACATCTACCTTTTTTAAACCCGGAATAATAAAAGGATTGCGGATAGGGTTCTTATTTATATCTATCGGCAAATTCATCGGCTGACTCTTGGTAATAGATTTATCGGAACCGGGAACTTTAATGGTGTAGGGTTTGGTATTGCGCGTGTTTTCCATTACAATACTGTACTCCAGTCGGGCATCGGCTCCCAGTTCCCGTTTTATAGACCTTTTGAGAAGAGTGATGTAATGTTCCTCTATATATTCATACACAAATTGGCTCGGCACCTGAATCGTTAGAACCGAATCCTTCAGTTTTACCGCTTTGATGGGCTCAAACCAGGTTTTATAACTTTGAGGCGTAACATTGTCTTTTATTATTGCCAGACAATTCTCCCAGACCTTAGTAAATGTTTTCTCCATGACAAGACAAGAAGTGAAATATTTTTATTTATAACAGTGTTGTATTCTTATTCAGTAGTGTCTGACAAATTTCTGATGGCAAAAAAAAACAATTCTTCCGAATTAAAAAATATTTTTTTTATTTTTCTTTTTCCACATCGCTGTCTTTTATCTCGTTTATCCTCTAAAAGCCCCATCAATTACGACTTTTCAAAGATAATAATTTTTTTCAAGCAAAAATATTTTAGGACACAATGTTAAAAAATAATTTCATGTCACACGTTAAAATTAATTTTTTAAAAAATATTATGCAACGATGGTTTTTGTTACGGGGAAAAAATTAAATTTGAAAAATTTTTTATATCCTTCCCAAACTATGAAAACATCAATTTTTATCAAAAATGCAGTAATCGCAAGCATCCTCTGCACGGGACTTATTGCGTGCAATCATACCGTAACCATTGAACCGCCCGTGGATACCATTAAGGACAGTGCGAAAGCATCAACGGTGGAGAACCTCGACCAGCTCATGACTAACATCCCCGACCCGAGCGCCATCAGCAAAGAAATGGCTAGCGAAGGCATACAGATCAATAAGGCACTGCTCAATTCCCCCGATAAGGCATCCTCGTACACAACTTCCTTTCAGCAGGCAGTCAATATGGGAATATATGGTGCAGACATGGGTTACCTCTCGGCTTACAATCAGTTGCAGGATGTTGTACAGTATTTCGTTCAGGTGGCAAAAATGGGTAATTCGCTTGGCATCACATCTACTTTCGATCAACGTCTTATTCAATTGATCCAAAAGGACGCTACCACAAATAAGGATACTTTGAATGCGCTTATTCAAACTTCATTCGACAGGGCGCAGAGAGAACTTTATGCCAATAAGAAGGCGGCGACCGGCGCTCTAATTTTCGGCGGCGGGTGGATTGAAGGACTTTATATTGCAACAAACATGATAAACGGTGAGAAGAACGCCAAGAATCAACAGTTATATCAAAGGATTTGGGACCATGTCTATTCAATACGCTACCTGCAGAAGGCGTTAGCCGACTACCCCAACGACGCCGATTGCGTAAAGATGCAAAAGTTACTCGCACCCCTCGAAGCCGCTTCTGCTTCTCTTACCAATGCCGGACTATCGCTTAAGGATATTCAGAATCTTAAAACCACCGTTACTTCCATCCGGAGCGGTTTAATTTAACCCGGTAAATCCAGACAATAAGCAGTAAAAGGAATATAAATGCACCGTTTAAGTTTTATAACCGTTTCTCTTTCTGCTTTTTTTCTTACCCTGACGCCTCAATGCATAAGGGTCTTTCAAACCGCCGCCGCTGTGTGCAACCCGGTATTAATATGATCATAGTAACTGGAGCGGCGGGATTCATAGGCAGTTGTCTGGTAAATAAGCTGAACGATGAACGTTTCTTCGACCTGATACTTGTCGACGATTTCTCCAATCACGCCAAAGAACCCAATCTGGCAGGCAAAACATTTTCTGCCAAAGTGCATCGCGACGAATTTCCCGCATGGTTGAAGAAAAATCATCGTTTCGTGCAATTCGTTTTCCACCTCGGGGCGCGAACCGATACCACTGAAATGGATAAGCGGATATTCAACAAACTAAATCTGAATTACAGTAAAAAGGTTTGGGAATTATGCATAAATTACGGACTGCCATTGGTTTATGCATCATCGGCTGCCACGTATGGCTCCGGGGAACTGGGTTACGACGACAGTCATAAAATCGTACCCAAATTGAAGCCGCTCAATCCATACGGAGTTTCAAAAAATGATTTTGACAAGTGGGCGCTGAAGGAAAAGAAAACGCCCTATTTTTGGGCGGGACTGAAGTTCTTCAATGTCTATGGACCGAATGAGTATCACAAAGCCAGAATGGCTTCGGTAGTTTTTCATGCCCACAAGCAAATAATGGAAACCGGCGAGGTAAAACTGTTCCGTTCGCATAACCCAGCTTTTAAAGACGGCGGGCAGAAACGCGATTTTATATATGTAAAGGATGTAACCGATGTCTGTTACTACTTGTTGCATCACCGCACCGCAAGCGGTTTATATAATCTCGGTTCGGGCAAGGCAAGAACATTTCTTGACCTGGCGAACGCGCTCTTCTTCTCTATGGGAAGGGAGCCGCGCATATCCTTTATAGACACCCCTGCCGATATAAGGGACAAATACCAGTATTTCACCGAGGCGAATATGGACAAATTGCGCTCTATCGGTTACGACCAGCCATTTTATTCGTTGGAGCAGGGGATTAGCGACTATGAGAAGAATTTCCTTTCGCAAGGAAATTATTTGTGATGTTTCAGACGCAAACTACGGCGGCAAAAATGGCGCCTTGCGTTTAATGAGTCGTTATTCTTTTACTTTGCTCTTAAGCCCAAGCAGCGAAGATTTTATTTTAATCAGTTTTGCAGTTATGCGGTCCGTCTCGTTGTTTTCTTTGCGGCTTTCTTTAAAATGCCTTTTCGCCCCATCCAGCGTATAACCCTGATTTTTTATCAGGTCGTATAATATGGATATGGCTGAAATATTTTCCGCCGTGTACATTCGGCGTCCGTGAGATCCCTTACGGGGCTGAATGATTTCAGGGAATTCTTTTTCCCAGTACCGGAGCAGTGAAGCCGGTACGTGGAACTTTGAAGATACATCGCCGATGCTGTAGTATAACTTTTCTGTTTCCATTTCCAGCCGGGACATTCCTTTAGTGTGCGCGTTTAAAATTAGGTTATAAAATTAATAAATTATTTGACCTTCGTTTTATTCTGTTTAAAATTCCTGATAAAATCTTTGGTAAACTGCGACAGAACAAGCTCTCCGCTTAACCGGGCGCGCTGAATAAGCAGTTCGTCCCATTTTTCTGTGCCTTCCCATAATACCGATTTCAGTTTTGCCATCGCCGCCGGGCTGTATACGGCAAGTTTTGAGGCAAGCGCTTCTACTTCGCGGTCAAGTTCCGCCTGCGATGCCCATACTTCTGCATAAAGTCCTTTTTCCTTCGCCCAGCCGGCGTCAAACCATTTATCGGGGTTTACCGCCATCTGGCTGAATGCGGCTGTTCCCGTCTTCCGCTCTATTGCGGGACCTACAACGAACGGACCAATGCCGAGGGCAAGTTCGCTCAATTTCACCGAGGCGGATTCGTGCGCAAGAGCATAATCGGCTGTTGCGGCAATACCTATGCCGCCGCCTACAGCTTTTGCCTGTATGCGGGCTATGATGAATTTAGGGGCTTTACGCATGGCATTGATAACCGATGCAAAGCCCGAAAAGAATTTTACGCCTCCCTCAATGTCAGCAATATTTATCAGTTCGTCGAAAGATGCTCCGGCGCAGAATGCCTTTTCGCCTTCGCTTTTCAGAACGATAACTTTGATATGCTCGTTTTTACCCGCCTTTTCAATCTCTTCGCTCAAGCTGACGAGCAACCTTCCGGGCATGGAGTTGCTTTGCGGATGCGAAAACTGAACAGTTCCTATACCGTTTTTAACCGTTGTTTCTATCTTTCCGTTCTCGGTCATGTAGTATATCCGTTGGTTATTTAATAGAATTCAATCGTTCTTCACTGTTTCTTCAATCATCTCTCCCTTTTCGCATCTTATGGTGCGCGAAGGGAAGCGTTGTACAAGCAATATATTATGCGTTGCCACAATAACGCTTCTGCCTGCACGGCTTATCTCGGAGAGAAGACGTATGATATCCTCCGATGTTTCGGGGTCGAGATTGCCGGTCGGTTCGTCTGCCAAAATAATTTCGGGGTCGTTCAAAAGGGCGCGTGCAATTGAAACCCTTTGCTGTTCGCCTCCCGATAGTTCGTGCGGCATCTTGAAACCTTTGGTTTGCAGCCCTACCTTGTCAAGTACATCGTTCACCCGTTTTTGCATGGAATCACGGTCTTTCCAATTGGTGGCATGGAGTACGAAGAAGAGGTTGTCTTTTACACTTCTGTCGGTGAGCAGCTGAAAGTCCTGAAAAATTATTCCCAGTTTCCTTCTTAACTGCGGTATCTGTTTCTTTTTAAGCTTTTTAAGGTCGAATTCGGCTATATGTCCTTCGCCTTCCTTTAATGGCAGCTCTCCGTACAATGTTTCAAGCAAGCTGCTTTTGCCGCTTCCCGTTTTGCCCATAAGGTAGATGAATTCGCCTTTTTTTACCTCAAAATTCACACGGTGCAATATCAGGGTTTTATCCTGATATATGGAGGCGTTGCTCAATTTAATGGTTACATCGGAGGTAGGCGTCATGAAACAAAATTATGAAATATAGTTTATCCTTGCCGCGGTTTTAACTCATCTTCTGAAACGCTATCACGTACACGAACTTTACCTTCTTGTTAAATAACAAGTTTTTTATGTCTGAATGGTTTAGAGGCGTCATCGCCAAGGCGTTTCTTCTTATTCTCTTCGTAGTCGGTATAACCGCCCTCAAAGAAGTACACTTTGCCTTCGCCCTCAAAGGCGAGGATATGAGTGCAGACCCTGTCGAGGAACCACCTGTCGTGAGAGATGATAACTGCGCAGCCGGCAAAATCTTCGAGAGCTTCTTCGAGTGCACGCAGGGTGTTCACATCTATATCGTTGGTGGGCTCGTCGAGCAGCAGAACGTTGGCTTCGGAGCGGAGGGTGAGCGCCAAGTGCAAACGGCTTCTCTCGCCGCCCGATAATACTCCGCACTTTTTCCCCTGTTCGGGTCCGCTGAAGTTGAAACGGGCTACATAAGCCCTCGAATTCAGGGTGCGCCCGCCCAGAACTATGTTCTCATTACCGCCTGATATTACCTCCCACAATGTTTTGTCGGGGTCGATGGTGGTGTGTTCCTGGTCAACATAGCCGATTTTTACCGTCTGACCGATTTTAAAGTCGCCCGCATCGGGTTTTTCCTGCCCCATTATCAGGCGGAACAATGTTGTTTTTCCGGCGCCGTTAGGTCCTATTATTCCTATTATACCGGCAGGCGGTAGCCGGAAGTTGAGGTCGTCGAAAAGAACTTTATCGCCGAATGCCTTTTTTACATGAGCGGCTTCTATCACCTCATTGCCGAGGCGGGGTCCGTTAGGTATAAATATTTCCAGTTTTTCTTCTTTTTCTTTAACGTCTTCTTTCATCATTTTTTCGTAAGCTGACAGGCGCGCTTTGCCTTTGGCGTGTCGTCCTTTGGCGCCGGCGCGTACCCATTCAAGTTCTTTTGCCAGCATCTTCTGCCGTTTCGACTCTGTTTTTTCTTCCTGTGCAAGGCGTTTGCCTTTTTGTTCGAGCCACGAGGAGTAGTTGCCCTTCCAGGGAATGCCTTCGCCACGGTCTAATTCAAGTATCCATCCGGCGACATTATCTAAAAAATAGCGGTCGTGGGTAACGGCTATAACCGTTCCCGGATATTCGTGCAGGTGTTTTTCCAGCCAGTCCACCGACTCGGCGTCGAGATGGTTCGTGGGTTCGTCGAGCAGCAGTATTTCCGGTTTTTGAAGAAGCAGGCGGCAGAGTGCGATTCTTCTCTTTTCGCCGCCCGACAGATTAGCTACCGGCGCATCCGGCGGCGGGCAGCGTAACGCATCCATGGCTATCTGCAGACGGTTGTCGAGGTTCCATGCATCCTGCTGTTCTATCAGGTCGTTCAGTTTCGATTGCCTTTCTATGAGTTTGTTCATTTCGTCATCGCTCATCGGCTCGGAAAATTTAGCGTTTACCTCCTCGTATTCTTTCAAAAGGTTCACCGTTCCGGCCGCACCCTCGCGCACTATCTCTATCGCTGTTTTTGTTTTGTCCATTTGGGGATCCTGTTCAAGGTAGCCGATCTTGTACCCGGGCGAGAAATGAGAT
>JAKAOA010000135.1 GCA_021823405.1 Bacteroidota bacterium
TTGGCAACCCGATAGCTATCGGGTTCAACAGTGGTAGATCTAACGGGTTGACACGGGTTAACAGATTTTGGGCTGTTTTAAATTGAATAAACTTGCTAATCAACATATTATGGTTTTTATAAGGCAAAAAAGTGTTAACCCGTTCAGTTCAATAGCTGCAGGGGATGATTTATACAGGTTCAAATCATACAGAATGCCCCTGTGTGAACAACAAGAGCGGCAAATTTGGACACTTTTTACCCCGAACCTGTGCAAAACTGTCCAAAATCTACATACACACTATATATGGAAGCGAGTGAGTGGAATACAGCACATCAATACCTATGCCAGTTTAACTCCAAAATTTGGATTGTTAACTATACCGCAATCCTATTTTCATTACTTTCGTAATTCAAGCAAAACTAACTATGAACAAGAAATCGGAGATAGTCGCTACAGTTGAATTGGATGAGAATAATGTTCCCCAGCATCTGCATTGGTCTTCAGCAGCAGATAATCAGGGAGGCGATTGTAAAACGTTATTTATGTCGATGTGGGATACGAAGGAAAAGAATACAATGCACTTGCATTTGTGGACTAATGATATGATGGTGGAGGAGATGTATCAGTTTATCCATCAGTCGCTTGCGGGTTATATCGATACGATTAAAAAGGCGACAGGAGATGAAAAACTCGCCGGTTTTATGTCCGATTTCTGCCACGATTTCGCGCTTAAAGCAGGCATTCTGAAGAAGGTAGATCCACCGCAGTAGCAATGTTATTTCTATCGATCGAATCGTAAGCGGCTTCCTTTAACGGATTCGTCGATTGCACCTTTATTATAAACAAGATGTCCGTTAACAAATGTATGGGTAACCCTTGAACGGAAAGTTTCACCCTCCATCGGGCTCCATCCGCACTTATAGAGAATGTTAGATTTATCCACAGTCCATGGGCTGTTCAAATCCACAAGAGTTAGGTCGGCCCAGTAGCCCTCCCTTATAAAGCCCCTGTTCCGGATACGGAAACATATCGCCGGAGAATGGCACATTTTACGAACTATATCTTCAAGTGATATTACGCCGTGGTGGTAAAATTCAAGCATGGCAACGAGCGAATGTTGTACCATTGGCGCTCCGGAAGGACAATTACAGTAACTCTCTTCCTTCTCATGTGCAGTATGAGGGGCGTGGTCGGTGGCTACCGTATCTATTAAATCTTTGAGCAACGCCTCCATCAATCCATTGCGGTCGTCTGTTGTCTTAATAGCCGGATTCCATTTTATCAGGTTGCCTTTATTTATGTAATCTTTATCGGAAAACCAGAGGTGGTGCACACATACTTCAGACGTTATCATTTTTTCTTCCAGCGGGATGGAATTATTGAAAAGAGTTGTCTCCTTTTTGGTAGATACATGAACCACATGCAGCCGGGTATTATACTTCTGTGCTAACTCTACGGCATGGGATGTAGAACGGTAACAGCATTCCTCATTGCGAATGAGAGCGTGAGCGGCAGGAGGAGGATTGCCGCCATATTTAATCCTGTATTGCTTCGCATTTGCGCTAATAATACCCTCATCCTCGCAATGGGCGGCAAGTATTGTCGGGCAGCGTTCAAAAAGCTGTTCTACTGCTTCGGGCTTATTAACGAGCATATTCCCTGTAGATGAACCGAGATATATTTTTACTCCGCATACGGTTTCAGGATTCGTCTTTAGCACTTCTGCCAGATTGTTATTAGAGGAACCCATATAGAAAGAATAATTGGCAAGCGCCTTATCCTTTGCCAGCCGGAATTTTTCTTCCAGAATTTCCTGTGTAAGAACAGGTGGAACTGTATTTGGCATATCCATGAATGAAGTAACGCCACCCGCTACAGCTGCCCTCGATTCCGTGTGGATATCTCCTTTATATATCAAGCCCGGTTCCCTGAAATGCACGTGGGTATCAATAATACCGGGCAACAGGTATTTACCTGATGCTTCAATAACGGTAATATTCGCTGGTATATCCTCTGACCGGGCATTGATTTGAGCTATTTTCCCATCCACTATAAGTATATTACCTTTAACAGTTTTACCTTCATTAACAATAAAGGCATTGCGGATTAAGTAACTGTTATTTGTCATAGTTTAAAAAACGCATCCGTATAACGCCCAAGAATGCTTCTTTGAATATGCCTGTGCTCATTTTGGAAACGCCTTCTTTCCTGTCTACAAAGGTTATCGGCACCTCCATAATCTTAAATCCTTTTTTCGCAGCGAGGTACTTCATCTCAATCTGGAACGCGTAACCTACAAATTTAATCTTTTTAAAAGGTATCGCTTCGAGCACCTTGCGCCTGTAACACTTGAATCCGGCGGTGGTGTCTTTCACATTTATCCATAAAACAATCCTCACATATAGCGATGCAATATATGACATAAGCAGCCGGTTAGTGGGCCAGTTTTCCACCTTTCCGCCTTTTATATAACGTGAGCCGATGGCGAGGTCGGCGCCGCTAACGCATGCCTCTCTTAACCTGATAAGGTCGTCCGGATTGTGGGAAAAATCGGCGTCCATTTCGAAAATAAATTCATAGTTTCGCTTCAGCGCCCACTCAAAACCGGCGATGTATGCCGTACCTAGTCCCTGTTTACCTTGTCTAACTTCGATGAATAAACGGTCCGGGTATAGCTCAATGAGTTCATTAACTATGGCGGCAGTACCGTCAGGCGAAGAATCGTCGATAACAAGAATATTGAAATCGCCGGGCAAGGATAGGACTTTGCGGATTATATTCCCGATATTTCCTTTCTCATTATAAGTGGGTATGATGACCAAACTGTCCGCCGGCATGATTCAAGTATTTAATGGGCTTATTCTCATCGCAACGTTTTTAACCGTTATGCACTAAACGCCTGTGGTAGTTCATTTGTCCGTGATGATAGTCCATATGGGCTATCAGGTGCAGGAGAAAATGTGCTACCGTCCATTTTTCTTTCCCTGATGTTAACTGCACGGGCAAAGAGGCATATTCTTTTTTAAGGTCGTCATCAGATAACTTCTTTAATGTTTCAGATACGGTTTTAATGGCTGATTCTACCTCTTTAATAAGTTCTGCTCTGGGTGTGTGCTTAGTTGAGAATTCTTTGTCTCTGTTCCTAATATATCCGGTATTTCCCAGAACTGCACCGATAAAATGATTCAAATTACCGCAAATATGCAGACAGAGGTTTCCTCCGGAGTTCAGAACACCTTGAGGCACTTTCCAAATATCTTCTTCAGTTTTATATAAGTTAAGTTCCTCAATAAAACCTTTCAAATCTCTTTCAAAGATGCTAGAAATGGCAAATGTTATCATTTTAGAGTTATTTATGTTTCTTCGAAATTCCCAAAATTAGTGATTTCTCATTAACAGCTTTGTCCCTTGAATACTGCATTGTTTATCCTTCGTCGGTATGCTCAATTAATTCCTTCCGCAGCATGTTCAACGCTGTAATTGCCGTAACGTGTATGTTTCTTTTCCTGTTGTATGGGAACTGAAATTTCCGACTGATTAACCTCTGCCCCGCAGCAACGGCAATCCAAACCGTACCAACCGGATTTTCGTCTGTCCCACCGCCCGGACCTGCTATTCCGGAAGTTGCAATAGAACAGTCGGTATTCATTTTCCTGCGAACTCCTTGCGCCATAGCTTCCACCGTTTCAGCTGATACTACGCCATGTTTTTCAATTATATCGGGGTTTACTCCCAAAATATTAATCTTTGTTTCTATCGCGTAAGATACAATAGAACCCTTGAAATAATTAGAACTGCCCGGTTCGGATGTAAGCTGGTGTGCAATATAACCGCCTGTACAACTTTCGGCGGTACTCATCGTTTTACCGCTTTTTATCAATATCTCCCCTACCAGACGTTCCAACGTGTCGTTATTATACCCATAAATATACTTGCCCGCTAGCATTTGCAGTTCCCTTACTTTATTCTCAATATTTTCTTCGAGCGAGGAGCGGTTTTCACCGCAACCGCTCAATCGCAAACGAACCATGCCCGGCGACGGCAAGTAGGCAAGCGCTATTCCGGTGTTTGCAAGCGAATCTTCCCAATCCGAAATTTTTTCTGCCAGCGCCGATTCTGCTATTCCGATTGTAAGTATAGTTTTATTAATAATTACCGGCAGCCGGAATTTTTGCTTTATTCGTGGAATTACTTCATCATTCATCAAGCCCTTCATCTCGTAAGGTACACCCGGCAGCGATACATATACTTTACCCTCGCAGTCGAACCACATACCAGGCGCTGTACCATTTTTGTTTTGTAGGGGAATACAATTTTCAGGTATCTCTGCTTGGTTTCTGTTTAGTTCAGTTAGATGTCTGTTGAATTGGTTAAGACGTTTTTCCACTTCCGTCATCACTTCGGCATCAAACCGTAACCCGACTCCAAAATATTCACATAGCGTCTTCTTTGTGATGTCGTCGCGAGTAGGACCCAGCCCGCCCGTTAGAAAAATAATATCGGATCTGCCGGAAGCGTCTTTGAGCGTTTCAATAATATGAACACTGTTATCTGAAACCGAAGTGATCTGGTGAACCGTTATACCATTCTCATTGAGTAATGCCGCCATCCAGGCAGAATTGGTATCCACTATCTGCCCTATAAGTATTTCGTTTCCAATGGTTATAATTTCCGCTTGCATAAACTTAAAAGTCGAATAAATTTGAAATTCAAAAATGCAATTAGAAAGATATAATTGGAAGGTCGTGATTAGAATACAATCTTACTTATTGCATTAAATTGTTCAGAATAAAGGGATGCATTAGAATTATCCTAACTTTCATTTTTGTGTCTATATACTTAGCGATGTTCAAGCGTTCGCTAGCATTCTGAAATTACTTTTCGTTTTTATAAAATGGCGTTTTTACCACCACCGCCTTCATCAATTTTTCCCTTATCCTGACGTAAATTTCACTACCGGGTTTGGCAGAGTCGGTTTTCACGTAACCAAGTCCTATGCCTATTTGGAGCGATGGCGACTGTGTTCCGGAGGTTACAATGCCCAGTTCAATGCCCTGTGCATCGGTAATGACGTAGCCGTGACGCGGAATAGCTTTATCAGACATGGTGAAGCCAACCAGTTTTCTCTTTACACCCCTTTCCTTCTGTTCCTTTAAAGCAGCGGAGTTGGTGAATTGTTTGGTGAACTTAGTTATCCAGCCAAGACCGGCTTCAATAGGAGAAGTGGTATCGTCTATGTCATTGCCATAGAGGCAGAAAGCCATTTCGAGGCGAAGCGTGTCGCGTGCACCGAGCCCAATGGGCTTAATGCCTTCGCTTTTACCTGCTTCGAGTACAGCATCCCATATTGCGGCGGCTTGATTATTTTTGCAATAAATTTCGAAACCGCCGGCGCCTGTGTATCCGGTATTGGAGATAATTATATCGCTGAAACCGCAAAATTTATCAATTGCGAAAGAGTAATAAGGGATGTCGTTGAGCCTGCAAGTAGTTAGTTTGCTTAAAACAGCTATGGCGCGCGGACCCTGCACTGCCATAAGAGAGTAATCATCCGATACGTTCTTCATCTCTGCATGTTTCGAATTATGGGACGATATCCAGTTCCAGTCCTTTTCAATATTAGAAGCGTTCACAACGAGCATATAGGTGTCAGGGCTCATCCTATAAACCAGCAGGTCGTCAACTATCCCGCCTGTGGCGTTAGGCATGCAGGAATACTGGGCTTTTCCGGGTGTAATCGCCGAAGCATCATTGGTGGTTACTCGCTGTATCAGGTTAAGGGCTTCGGGACCCTGTATTATGAATTCGCCCATGTGCGAGACGTCAAAAATCCCGACATTACTTCTCACAGTAAGGTGTTCGTCATTCAGTCCACTGTACGATACAGGCATATTGTAGCCGGCAAATTCTACCATTTTCGCGCCTAGAGCAATATGTTTCAGGGTAAGTGCGGTTGTTTTCATTTGAGTTAAAGTTTAGGTTTTTATATCAAAAATAGAATTGACACCTATAATATCTTTCTGTGTCATAAAGCCCTCGGCATAGTTGCATCCAATCAGATAGCCGTAATTCGAACAGCGCTCGCGAATGTGATTGAGGAATTGTGGTGTGGAGAGCACAGTCGGCGGTTCCTCGGATTCAGGGTTATAAAATTGCGATTTGAACGCCTTTATCGCTTCCATTTTTTGTTCCATCTCTTCGCTAATGTCAACCAGAAATGAGGGCTCGAGATTAAAATGCTGTAGATAATAAAAGACGCTGTTAGGGCGAAACGGTTCCTGGTGTTTTCCTTTCCATTTTGTATCAATGTTTTTCAACCCGGCGTAATAACAAGCTTCTTTAACCAATTTGGACGCACGTTCATGGTCAGATCGG
>JAKAOA010000136.1 GCA_021823405.1 Bacteroidota bacterium
TGAATTTTAGCAACCCGATAGCTATCGGGTTCGATTTTGGTCGGCATAAACAAGGAAAGAGCGCAGGTGTTCCGGAAAGGAATTTGATGATGACTCCGTCAACATTTATAATTTGCAAATTCATTCCTTTTCGGTATAACTATTTTTCTTTACCAAACTGTAGCCAATCAGCCATATCACTACCCAGGGCATTACAAAAGGCATGGTGATGGAAATATTTAAAAGATGTGTAATTTGTAGAATAATGCTCACGGTTATTGTTCCTGCCAGCCCCTTCACTGCTATCCTCTGGATGCGGTTTCCAACGATTTGAAATGCCATGACGCAAATATAATCAATCGCACTGACAGCAGTAAGCTATATTTGCATAAACGGACTACAGAGATTTTTCCCGATGGCGCTCATATTAAATATCGAAACTGCAACTTCCGTTTGCTCTGTTTCTGTATCCCTTAACGCGAAAACTATTGTTTTGGAGGAAACGGATGAAAAAAATATTCATGCCGAAAAGATTACCCAATTTATACGGAATGTATTAAAAGAAGCAGGAAAGGGCTTATCGGATATGGATGCAATCGCAATTGGTTCCGGTCCCGGCTCATATACCGGATTGCGTATCGGCGCTTCAACAGCTAAGGGATTATGCTATGCCACAGGCAAACCGCTGATTGCAGTGTCCACCTTGGAAGCTATGGCGGAAAAGGCAAGAGAGGAAACCAATAGCTCCTTAAAGGTTGACTTTTATTGCCCCATGATAGATGCAAGGAGACAAGAAGTGTATATGGCGGTTTACGATGCATCAGGTTTTGAGGTATCGAAACCGGAGGCAAAAATACTGGATGCAACCTCCTTTTCCGGTTACTTGGAGCAAAATAAAATCGCCTTTTTCGGAGACGGAATGCCAAAGCTGAAAAAACTGCTTGAACTGCATCAGCCGGTTACTGAACTGAAGATTAACGGGCTCCATAACGTCTTATGGCTCGACCAAATTCACGCATCTGCAGCGAATATGGGCGCTTTGGCTGAACAGGCATACATTATGGGCGATTTTAAGGATGTGGCTTATTTCGAACCTTTTTATCTGAAAGATTTTATCGGTAATAATAAGTACTAAAATCAACTGCTCTTACACCGGTGTGCGTTGAACAATACTATTTTGCTTTCATATTTTTTCTTTGAGATGCAGATTTCGCAAGCTTTTTGATACGGCGCTTGTAAATGCAGTACCGAAGAGGGTCATCGCACCACCAAAGATTACCGATGGTATCAGACGAAGCAGTTTTGCAGCTACTCCCGATTCAAATTCACCGAGTTCGTTTGATGAACCAAGAAAAATCTGGTTTACAGCCGACACCCTGCCTCTCATCTCATCGGGGGTCATTACCTGAAGTATGGTGGCTCTTATAACTACGCTCACGCTGTCGAATGCGCCGCTTAAAGCAAGAAGGGAAAAGGACAAAAGAGGGCTTTTTGAAAGGGCGAATAATATCATACAGATACCGAAACCGAACACGGCGCAAAGCAACTTTATCCCGGTATTCTTTAATGGCGGATAATAGACCAGAACGGCGCCCATAATAACCGCCCCTACTGACGGGGCTGCCCTCAATAAGCCGTACCCCAAGGGTCCTATTTTCAGCACCTGGTCGGCGAACATGGGCAACAGCGCTACCGCACCACCGAAGAAAACCGCAAAAAGATCCAAAGACAAAGCGGAAATAATTTCTTTTGTTTTAAACACAAAATGTATGCCAATTTTAACGCTTTCATATAAACTCTCCTTATTTTGTTTTGCCGGCAATGGCTTCGAAGGTATAAAGCCCATCATAAGAACCGAAAGAACAATTAGAATTAGGGCAATAAAATATGTGACTGTTATTCCGGCAAACCCATATAACAGTCCTCCTGCCGCAGGTCCGCCAATTGCCCCTGCCTGCCACACGGTACTGTTCCACGCTGATGCATTATGATACTGGTTTCTAGGTACAATCTGTGATAAAAAAGCAAAGAGCGAAGGGGTAACAAATGCCTTTGCTATGGCTGAAACAAAGACCAGAGCAAAAACAGGCGCAATACCATATTTGCGGAGAAATATTTGATTGTTAAGCGTAAAAACCCATAAGAATACGCCACACATACATAATACACCGGCAGCGGAAATAATGATTTTCTTTCGCTCTATAATATCGGCGAAATGACCGGCGAACAATACCACCCCGATAAAAGGTAAGGCGCCTGTAAGTCCTATCATGCCCAGCCAGAAAGGGCTGTGGGTAAATTCGTACACCTGCCATCCGATTACCAATACCTGCATTTGAGTTGCCAGGGTAAGGCACAGCCGCACAAGAAGAAAATAACGAAAATGACTATTTCTAAGGGTAGCTAAGGGATCGCCCACGTGCAAGTCAGTAATGGAAGGTTATGCTATTGTAAAATAATTTTCTGCGCTCATTTCGCTTTCATTGCCTCGCGCTTAAGTTTATCCAAGTCGGTAAAAAATCCGGTCAGAACATTTATCAGCGCGTCATAATTGCCTCCGATACTCGATGTCTGTCTTCTTTCCTTTGCCGCTTCAGTCGATTTCTGCTCTTGTGAGAAATCCTCCTGTAAGTTATAATTTACCATACCGCCCTGTAATTTCAGCTTTCCGTAATTCACTATTATTACCTCTTTGGTATGCGCTGCTATGTCCGGTCGCGGTATTCCCAATCTCAACTGTTTGAGACCGGCGTTATCAAGCACATTTCTTAAGGCGTTTTTCTGGCTTGAAGTGAGCAACTGCTTCCTTTGATAAGAAATATAGTTCATCGATTCCGTTTCCGGTGAATCAAAACCGCACATCAATACGCTGTCTATCACTACTACTTCATATGAATACCGATCGTTATCGGTGAGCCCCTTTGAACAGTAATAATTGGCTATCAGCCGGGCGTTTTTGTATTCCGAAAAATAATTCTCGGTATCAATGTCATAGTGGATGTCGCGAATGAGCGTAGCGACGCTGTCTGTCTGGCAAAACGTCTTAATGGAAAGTAAAATGGAAATTGACAATATGGGTATGATGCGCGGCAACATTATAGAAGGGATCCTGATGGCTTATTAATTTTTAAATACATTGAACACTATGGATTTCAACTGCTAAAATAATTAAATTTGAAATAAGGGGATGTAATTTACCACCCCCAACGACCTACTCCGGTTACCTGCTTTTTTTCTTTTATTACACCTTAGCAGAAGTTCTTTACATCCAATATCTTCCAAAAAGCAGCATTTTTTAGTTTCCAACCGGATTATTAGGAGTGAGTATAAATTTATTACTATTGCCGAACATTTTGAACAAGTTGGTAACTAAATCACACCATATTTTCAAGGATAATGATGGGATTATCCACGTTGAAATAATTGAGGGGGCGCATATCTGTCTCCAAAGTATAAAGGAGTCCGGTAAATATATTCATTCGTATGCAGGCAACAGAAAAGAACTAGTAATAGTGGATGCCCGGAAACACCACACCATTACAGATGAGGCGATGAGTTTTCTAAAAACTGAAATGATTGAAAAAAACCGACTTGCCACCGCCGTGGTTACGGATAAGCTCGGGATCAGAATAATGATAGATTACTTTACCAAATTTCTGAAATCAAAAGCCAAGGTTAGGATATTCACAAGCGAAGAAGAAGCGTTAAAATGGCTTCTTGGTTTTAGAATCAGAAATAAAAAAAAGATGGCGTAAATCCGGGTACAAATGCAATCACTTTTCTAAAACTTTCTATGTTAAGTTTCCTTTATCTACCTTGAAACGCAAGGTTTATTTCTTCTCAAGGAATATTACTATCTTATTGAAATCAGCCGAAGCATTTATCACCTTTCTGAATTTTTCATACATGGCGACAGGGTAACTTATTTGCCTGTAATCCTCGTCAATTATTACCGTTATAGAGTCCCCTGAAACGGAATAAGCCGAGCGGAATTCCATAGTGCAGGAACTGTCCTGCCCGTCTGATACACTAATATTAAGCGCATCTAAGTTAGTTGCTTTATACCCGTCGGGCAATAGGAGCTTAAGTACGCGATGATAGCCGTGATTATATTGTAATTCGACTGGCGACTGGCGCAAGGTATCAAGGTACAATTCGCTCTGCGGTCCGATTACAAGACCTATTTTAAAAATATATTTGTCGCCTGCCTGTTCCAGCAAACTGTTAGTGGTTATGTCGGCGGTAACGGTAAAAGGGCTTCCCGGCGGCTCATCCTCCTTGTAACCTGATACCGAGTCGCTGTTGATTTTTGCATCGGGAAAAGTGGCTTTCATGAAATTATTAATAAAATCTTTTTGCTCCTCTTCCGAAAGTTCGGCATAGAGCGATGACTGACCATACTCATTAATTTCGTAACCGGTCATTGATTCTCTAAATTTAATGTTTACTGCATCCATATCTTTATTTAATGTCATATCGGCATAAATATCATTCATACTTTTTTTCCAATCGTTGCAATCAATCTCCTTTATTTCGCCTACCCCGGTATTAAATTTACCAAGCGAAACCGGATGAATGAACAACCCCTTCTGGCAGATCCAGCCGAAAGGAGGATAGCCGTAACGAGAGAAAGATTCCGTAGGGGCTATATATTGTCCGGTCTCCGGAAAGAAGAACATGTATTTTTGCAGGTAAGTCCACGACTCAAAATCGGGGTCGAACGCCTTGACAAACCGGTCTGTGGTAGCCACAATTTCATTATTAATGCCGGCTGCCTCAAATATTAGATAATATAGTTTTATTATGCCAAGTTCGTTGGTAAGTTTGCCCTTTATTATATCGGCTGCATCGAGGTATTTATCGCCTGTTGCATTTTCATCCACCGTTATAAGTTTTTTAATGGAGCGCTCTATTCTGCGGATTTTATCCGGTTCTGCGGCGAGTTTGGGCAAATCAAGCGAATCTATGAATTCCGAAGCCGTTTTTCTATCCTTTTTTGTCGCCGTTTGGTCAATAAGTTCGAACATTTTCGCACTGAAATCGTCATAAGTGTATAATTTTCTTTGGGGATTAAGGTTGGTATTATAGGTAAATTTATACTCCATTCTCATCTGGCACGCATCGCCAGCAGAAAAATCCTCTTCCTTGCGTCCTGTTACATCGGCTGCCTTCGCATAAATCAGGTGTTTATTGACTAGCGTGGTATCGGTAACCGGTCTTGGAAATCCATTGTAGCTCTTCGCTTCGAAGATAAGGTCGGAGGGGGAGTAAATGTCCACTTCAAAGTCCTTAATCAGGGTTTTACCTCTTATATACTCGGCATCGGTAAGTTTGAAGGGCTCGCGAAGGGTATATAGGTACTCTATTTCTCCTCCTGCTTCAATTCCGTCAATTGCAAATATCCTGTAAGGTCCCATATTTGAGTAGTTATCCACGTCCTTTATGTTAGCCGGATTAAGCGGTATAACCTTACCGTTTGGCGTAATGGAGCGGGCTTGAAGCGAAACAAAGTCGGTTACATTGCTCATTGATATATAAACTGTATTGTTGTTTTCAATGGCTTCAGGTGAATTTACGCGGATAATTTTGTGAACCGTAACATACATGGATATATTACCCGGTTTATCATAGAAATATTCTATAATCCTCTTATCCTTAATAACCAATTCGTTCATTTTGGTCTGCTTTTCCGGTAAACTGTCTATTTTGGGAATTGAATCCCAATGATATTTTTTATACTCCGGCAGTGATGAGGCAGTGTCATTCTGGCCACGGACAAGCGGAATGGCTGCGAAAAGCAATATGACAGGCAGCGCTGCCCTCAAAATTCCGGCAAACCTCTTAAAAGGCGCTACCGCTGTTATTGCCGTCATACTATAGCGCCGATCTGAATTGTGACAGAAACCGGATATCGTTCTCATAAAACAGCCGCAGGTCTTTAATTCCATATAGCATCATGGCAATTCGCTCAACTCCCGTCCCAAAAGCAAAACCGGTGTAAACATAACTGTCAATTTTACAATTTTCAAGCACCTTTGGGTGAACCATCCCGCAACCCAGTATTTCCACCCAGCCGGAATGCTTGCAGACATTACACCCCGCGCCTCCGCAAATGATACAAGAAATATCCATTTCGGCGCTTGGTTCCGTAAAAGGGAAAAAAGACGGGCGGAAGCGTATTCCTGTATGTTCACCGAATAATTCGCGTACAAAATAATAGAGCGTTTGCTTCAGATCGGCAAACGATACTCCCTTATCTATATAGAGCCCTTCCACCTGATGAAACTGGCAGTGCGCACGCGCTGAAATAGTTTCGTTGCGATAAACGCGCCCCGGAGAAATGGTGCGGATGGGCGGAGATC
>JAKAOA010000137.1 GCA_021823405.1 Bacteroidota bacterium
ATCTAAAGTGTATACCCATTTCCACCCCTCCCCGCCATCCCGTAGGTTATCGCTATTTTCCCTTAACTTTGCGTTCCACCAAATCACATTTAAACGGGCTGTCTGCCTTCGCCTAAAATAAAATATTACTGTGACTAATTCCGAAATATCCGCTATAGCAAAAATCATTACAGAGAAGGCGAAAATAGCTATAGTAATGCATAAGTCGCCGGACGGAGACGCTATCGGCTCTTCCCTTGGACTGCACCATTTCTTTCAGACCTTTAAAGCTAAGACGAGCGTTATTAGTCCAAACTCATATCCCGATTTCTTAAGATGGATGCCCGGTTCCTCGAAAATTATTGATTACAGTAAGGACAGCAAAGCGGCTACAAATGCCCTAAGTAGGGCAGAACTCATAGTTTGCCTTGACTTCAATGCGCTTAAAAGGATTGAAAAACTTGGGAAAACAGTTGCCAAATCAAAAGCGCTTAAACTGCTTATTGACCACCATCCGCAGCCGGAAGATTTTGCCGATATCCTATTTCACTCCACCCATGCCTCCTCTACCGCCGAACTCATATTTGATTTCATCGATCTGATGGGCGAAAAGCGGAGGATAAACAAGAGTATAGCAAGCTGTCTTTATGCGGGAATAATGACCGATACCGGCTCTTTCCGTTTTTCTTCCACAACAGAGCATACTCATAGGGTGGCAGCCGAACTCTTGGAGAAAGGGGCGGACGGCGCGAAAATACACCAACTTATTGAAGACAATAACAGGGAGGTACGGATGCGGCTTTTCGGATATTCCCTGCTGGAGAAGATGAAGATACTGCGCGAATACCGAACCGGCTATATAACGCTAACCCAAAGCGAGTTAAAACAGTTTGATTATAAAGACGGCGATACCGAAGGGTTTGTGAATCAACCGCTATCGGTGAAAGGGATGGTTTTTTCAGCGCTATTTACAGAGAAAGACGGTAATGAAGGGATAAAAATATCGTTCCGGTCAAACACCGATTTTGATGTGAATCTTTTTGCGCGAAAACACTTTGACGGCGGCGGTCATTTGAATGCCGCCGGCGGTAACAGCCGCCTCTCTATGGATGAAACAATTATGAAATTCATTGGTTTGCTTAAGGAATATAAAAACGAACTAAACCCTGATATAAAGCCGGACAGACATTAGTTCCAAAGCAATTTCCCTTATTCCGCAGTAATTGAAAAATGATATGTTATTATGTAAATATTTCATACGGACGATACCTGCAATGACCGGATGTCTTGCGGCTTATCTGATATTGTCAAGTTGCGATAACAGACAGCCGCAGATTCGGAGTATACCACAGCAAGCGCTTACCGAAAAGCAGGCGAAGGATGAACTTATACCATCGCACCGCATGTATGTAAAGCAGGAAGAAGACGAGATAAAACAGTATATAAGGCAGCACAAATACAATATGCTGTCCACCCCTACCGGCATTTACTATATGATAATCAGGCATGGAGAAGGAACAGTACCCGAAGTAAAGAATATCGTAAAAGTAACTTATCGCATCAGTTTGCTCGATGGTACGCTCTGTTATGATTCAAAAAGAGACGGACCTAAGGAGTTCATGGTTGGCGAAGATGTGGAGGAAAGCGGCGTGCATCAGGCGGTACAATTGATGCATCAGGGCGATAAAGGTCTGTTCATCATACCCTCATATCTTGCCATGGGGCTGGTTGGCGACCATGATAAAATACCGCCGGGAGCGGTGGTTGTTTACGAGATTGACCTTCTTGCAGTAAAAAAAGCGGATTAAAAGATTTACTTTGTAAACCTGATTATTTGGCAGCTTTCTTTTTGTATCTGGTACGGAATTTATCTACTCGCCCTGCGGTATCTACCAGCTTCATTTTGCCTGTATAATAAGGGTGCGACATGTTAGATATTTCAAGTTTTACAAGGGGGTATTCATTGCCGTCTTCCCATACTATCGTATCTTTTGTATCGGCGGTTGATCTTGAAAGAAAGGAATAGTCGTTGGATACGTCTTTAAAAACCACTAAACGATAGTTCTCGGGATGGATGCCTTTTTTCATAACTCTTTTAAAATTTAGGGGTGCAAATATAATTCAAAATTTGGAATTTACAAGAACTGCGGTGTAAAAGTGGGCTAAGGTAGGCGATTATCGACTCTTCGCAGTTGTTTCCAGATAAAGTTTTTCACGATGCTCCTTTACTTTTTCATCTGTTAAAAAATCATCATAGGGTAGGTACTTATCTATAATACCGGCAGGGGTAAGTTCTATAATCCTGTTAGCTACCGTCTGCACAAATTCATGGTCGTGTGATGTAAAAAGTATGATGTGTTTCCAATCCTTCAGAGCATTGTTGAATGCCGTTATAGATTCCAAGTCGAGGTGGTTGGTCGGCTCGTCCAGTATCAGGCAGTTTGCCTGCGTGAGCATCATCCGCGCAATCATGCAACGCACTTTTTCGCCTCCTGATAAGACCGTGTCTTTTTTAAGCGCTTCTTCACCCGAGAAGAGCATTTTACCAAGAAAACCGCGGATATAGGTTTCAAGTTTATCTTTAGAATATTGTCGCAGCCAATCGGTCAGATTTAAGCCGGTATTGAAATATGAAGCGTTTTCGTTGGGAAGATACGAACGTGTAATGGTGCTCCCCCACCTGTATTCGCCTGATGATGCCTTTTCGGTTTCGGTAAGTATTTCAAACAGGGCGGTTATAGCGCTATGTTCTTTAGAAATGAAAGCGATTTTATCGCCTTGATTAACCGTAAAGGTTACATTAGAGAACAGTAATTCGCCCTCTACCGAAGATTTGGAGAGTTTTTGAACCGTCAGAATCTGGTCGCCGCAATCGCGTTCGGCTTTAAATATGATGCCGGGATATTTCCGGGATGAGGGTTTGATTTCGTCAACTACCAATTTTTCGAGCAGTTTCTTACGGCTTGTCGCCTGCCTTGATTTTGATGCGTTTGCACTGAAGCGTTCTATGAATTCCTGCAATTCTTTTCGTTTATCCTCTGTTTTCTTATTTTGCTCCGAACGCTGGCGCAGAGCCAACTGGCTCGACTCATACCAGAAAGTATAATTGCCTGTATAAATATTTATCTTCCCAAAATCGATGTCGGCGATATGGGTGCATACCGTATTAAGAAAGTGACGGTCGTGCGATACCACGATGACTATATTTTGGAATTCTGCTAAAAAGTTTTCCAACCAGGAAATCGTCTCAACATCAAGGTCATTGGTAGGTTCGTCGAGCAACAGAATATCCGGATTGCCGTACAGCGCTTGTGCAAGCAGTACACGTACTTTATCCTTACCGTTAAGTTCCTTCATTAGTAATTGATGATATTCTTCCTTAATGCCAAGATTACTTAACAGGGCGGCGGCATCGTTTTCGGCATTCCAGCCCTCCATCTCGGCAAATAGCGTTTCAAGTTCGGCGGCTCTTACACCGTCTTTTTCACCGAAATCTGGCTTAGCATATAATGCATCCTTTTCCGTTACTACATCCCACAACTTTTTGTTACCCATCATAACGGTTTGCAACACTGCACAGGAATCAAATTCAAAATGATTCTGTTTCAGAACACTTATCCGTTCGCCGGGGGTAATAAAAATAGTACCTGTAGTGGAGTCAATTTCACCCGACAGAATCTTAAGGAAAGTGGATTTACCGGCGCCGTTGGCGCCGATTATGCCATAGCAGTTGCCTTGAGTGAATTTCAGGTTTACCTCCTCAAAAAGCACTCTCTTGCCATAACGTAAAGATAGATTAGATACAGTTATCACCTAACTTTTTTTTTCAGGAATGCGAAGGTACGGCTTTTCCTCAAGATACGGTATGCAAGATAGGTCGGAATAACAGCAGCGCATTCATTTTCCAAGAACAAAAAAAAGTAATTTTGCTGAATACTAAGCTCGCATTAAACCTTATACCTTAATCCATCGCCAATGCTTCGGCAAACCTTACAGCAAAAGCAACAATTGCGCCTTACTCCCCAGCAAATGCTGGTTCAGAAGTTGCTTGCCTTACCTGTTATTTCGCTCGAACAGAGAATAAAAGAGGAGATTGAAAATAATCCGGCTCTGGAAGAGGCAACGGAGAACGAACCTGATAATAAAGAAGATTCCGACATTATTGAAAGTGAGGTAGACGGTGGTTCTTCAGATGAGTTTTCAAATGAAGATGCTATTGATTTTATGGAAGAATCTGATGAATATGTGCCTGCTTATAAGACCTTTTCTGCGGTTGATACCGACTTTGATAGACAAGAAAATAAGCCCATGGCGGCAACGGTTTCATTGCGCGATTCCCTTATGTTTCAGATCGGGGTTCGCAATATTAACGAACACCAATATATGCTGGCTGATTACATAATTGGAAATATTGACGATGACGGTTACCTTCGCCGCGACTTATACTCTATTGCCAATGACATATCATTCCTTCAGAACACAAATACCGACGAGAAGGAGTTACATTCCATACTCAATATAATTCAGGAGCTTGATCCTGCCGGAATAGGAGCCCGTAACCTGCAAGAATGCCTGATATTACAGTTAAAAAGAAAGGAGGTTAAAACCGATGCATTGGATCTTGCACTGAAAATTGTTACGAGAACATTCGACGAGTTTTCGAAAAAGAACTATGAAAAAATAAAAGAAATATTTGGAATTAATGATGCGAAATTAAAGACAGCTCTTGCTGAAATAGTCAAACTCAATCCTAAACCTGGTGAGACCTATTCGGAAGAAGGAGCCGCTATGACAATAGTACCCGATTTTTCAATAACAACAACAACGGAAGGGGAAACATTGATAACCTTGAATTCAAGAATTTCCTCACGGTTAAAGATAAGTTCCGCATATACCGAAATGTCGGATAAGCGCACCAAAAAAGGAAAGATGGAACGCGAAGCGGCAAGTTTCGCCCGCCATAAAATGGATTCGGCTAAAAATTTCATCGATGCGCTTAAACAAAGGGACGAAACGCTTCTGCGTGTAATGCAGTCCATAGTATTATACCAGCCCGACTATTTCAGGGATGGTGACGAAAGCCGCCTGAAACCGATGCTTCTTAAAAATATCGCCACGGCGACAGGTCTTGATATATCAACTATTTCGAGGGTAGTAAACAGCAAATATGTACAGACCGATTTCGATACTTTCTTACTTAAAAATATTTTTTCTGAATCTTTCCGTAAGGAAAGCGGCGAGGAGGTGTCGGTTAAAAATGTAAAGAATCTGCTTCGGGAGATGATTGCAAACGAGGAAAAAAGAAATCCAATGACCGATGAAGCATTGGTGGATGAGCTGAAGAGTAAGGGATACAATATCGCCCGACGAACGGTTGCAAAATACAGGGAACAACTGGAAATCCCAGTTGCCCGTTTGAGAAAAGAGATATGAAAGAAAGGCGCATTTGGAAGACCGTTTCGTACCTCCTCCACCCGCTTTTTATGCCTACCGTGGGGATATGTTTTATTCTTGTTGCAGAACCTTCGCTGCTTTTTTCAATCTCCCCAATGTCGCTGGTTATGATACCATGGACAATTCTCGGATGTACTGCATTTCTTCCTTTATTCTGCATCGTATCTCTTTTAAAGGCAGGAAAAATAACAAATATCGAGAATCCCGTACAGCATGACAGATTTCTGATAATGGTGGTCACCCAATTCGGCTTTCTATCATCTTTCCTTGCGCTACATTATATTCCGGCCGGAGGCAATCCCATCACTTTATTTTTGTTAGGCATTAACATTGCTCTTGCCATCACAATCGGCATAAATTTCTTTACACGCACCAGTTTACATACCACCGGAACAGGAGGTTTACTGGGAGCAGTAATCGGAATGGAGTATTACTCGCGCATCAACCTTAATTATTGGATTGGCGTTGCAGTTTTGTTGGCATTTATTGCGGGTTATGCCAGATTCAAATTAAAAGCACACAATACACAAGAACTATATATGGGATACCTGATAGGTATCTTGTCGTTATCACTTGTATTTATTATAACAAGCCATCATTAGTCAAGCTTCGACTTCATACTACGGATAAATATTATAGGGCTCATAAGCGATTTTGCTATAGTTTATAGCCCGTAAGCGATTTTACAAAGGAAAAACAGCTTTACGTACCGCTATACTGATATTTGAAATTGTGTATGATAACAAATTCAATTATAGTCGGTATTCAACATTCTATTCAATGTACTTAATTAATTTTGCGTCAAAATTAATCTCAAGCCCCGTAAACTGTGCTTAAAATACATTCTTACCCAATCAATTTTTATAAAGAACTCGATTCCATTATAGAAGATCGGA
>JAKAOA010000138.1 GCA_021823405.1 Bacteroidota bacterium
AGTTTTCATATTGCAAATATAATAAGCACAGCTTACTTTTTACTAACCCACTAAGCCAGCCCGCAAAACAAATTACAGCGGGCTTAGCTTAGCGGGTACTGGGGAATAAGGGCTTGGTGAGTTCAAGTGAACCCTCGCCTTACTTTAGGAGAGGGCAGGGTGAGGTAGAATAATGGCTGGGTGAGGCAGATTGTTAATAAATAATTTATCAATATATGTATTATGTAATAATAAATGTATATATTCGCATTTTATAACTATGAGATATAAGCTATAAGCTATAATAGAGAGATGAATTATATGGTAAATTACTAAAAAGTGCAAAATGATTTCGGCAAGAGTGCAGTCGGTAAAAATTGGGTTCTGGGATTACCCGGTTGAGATGTCCGTTTTAGAAAGCGATATGGAATTAATCTGTACCAAATTAGCAGAACAAAACAGAAATTTGGACACTTTTACCCGTGAACCTGTGCAAAACTGTCCAAAATTTATATGCACACAATATATGGCAGCGATTATGAAAATAACAAAATGGACACTTTTTATACCGATCCTGTGCAAAAGTGTCCAATCGTTATACGGGTGCTTACAATATCAGAGAGAACAGCTTACCTGCCGTCTGGCAGGGTGGGAATAGTGTGAACAGTGAGAACACCCAACATTAAATAATATGATTATCAGTATAAAATGTGTTCACACTATGTGTCCAAATTCACAACCTTATGCCACTTTCAGATGGTATACCAATGGTATACATTTGTATACCCAGTGTATACCATCAACTATAAGATAATCAAGTTATTAATTAAAAAATACCTCGAAAAGTGTATACCCATGCATATCCCCAGCCGAATAACTTTATTAGCTGAACTCCAAAAAAAGTATGTACATTCAGAAATCAATTCCCAGTATGTACTTCAGAAATCCATACCGCTATAATTCATTTTATTACTTTTGTCATTAATTACAATTTGTGAAAATAAAAAAGGAAGTAAAAACAGGCATCATCATTACCCTTGCATTGGGTATGCTTATATATGGGCTCAACTTTCTGAAGGGGATAAACATATTTTCCACGAACAGGACTATGTATGCCGTTTATAAGGATGTGGTTGGCGTTGTTCCGTCTAATCCAGTGCTTGTCAGTGGGTTTCATATAGGGCAGATAAAGGATATAGAGTTAATTCCGGGTACATCAGGAAAGATTGTGGTTACAATGCAGATAAGTAATCCGGAAGTAAAAATACCAAAGGATTCAAAGGCGGTTATTGTAAGCGCCGACCTGCTCGGTTCCAAAGCCATTCAAATATCCCTTGGCAGCAGTTCCGTAATGGCGTCTGACGGCGATACACTTAATTCATCAATAGAGACAAGCCTTCGCGAAGAGGTAACGCGCGAGGTGCTGCCTGTAAAGGAAAAAGCCGAACAATTGATGTCGTCAATCGACTCTACTCTTGCCATTGTTCAGGGTATCTTTACCAAAAAGGTTCAATCAAACCTGTCGGAAAGCGTGATAAGTATCCGCAATTCGCTTAAACATTTTGAAAACACATCAGGCAATATTGATATGCTGGTGACGAGCGAAAAGGAACGGATAACAAGCATACTTGAAAAGGTGGATCAGATATCTGGTGCGTTGGCGAAGAACAGCAAACAGATAGGCAATGCGGTGGATAATTTGGCTACAATCAGCGACTCTATTGCCAAATCGAACCTGAAAACCACCATTAACAATGCCGACAGCGCACTCTACTACACATCTAAAATATTGAAGAAAATTAACGAAGGAAAGGGCTCGCTCGGCATGCTTGCTAACGATACAGCGCTCTATAAACGGCTTACCAACGCATCCGGACAACTATCAAACTTGCTGGAAGATATGAAGGCGCATCCTAAACGATATGTCCATTTTTCGATTTTCGGAGGAAAAGATTAGCTAAATAACAGTCCTATTGACTGAAAAGAAAAGGAGTAGATGCTATCGCAAATAATTTTTACGGTTATACTTATAGCGGCAGTAGCCCTCTTCACGGCTAATGTGCGTAAAATAAGCCGTAACATTAATATTGGAAAACCACTCGAACGCAACGACCAGCCGGGAAGGCGATGGAGTACTATGCTGCTGGTGGCTATAGGTCAGTCGAAAATGGTAAAACGTCCATTGGCGGGAATTATGCACGTGTTGGTGTATGCAGGGTTCATTATAATAAATATAGAGGTGCTTGAAATATTAATAGATGGCATAACCGGAAAAGACAGGGTGTTTTCATTTTTTGGACATTTTTATATCTTTCTTATTTCCTCGTTCGAAATACTTGCGGTAGGCGTAATGCTTGGCTGCGCTACATTTCTGGTTCGCCGTAATATAGGCAAATTAAGACGCTTTTGGAGCAAGGAAATGACTGCTTGGCCCCGCACCGACGCCAACATTATTCTCATTACCGAAATTCTGCTGATGAGCGCATTCCTTATCCTCGATGCCAGCGATACAGCTTTCCGTCAGCGATTCCCGCAGAGCCCGCTTTCAGAAGGATTTCCGGTAAGCAACCTTTTCATCGGAATATTTAAAACAGCATCTCCAATGATGCTTATATTCATCAACCGTTTCTGCTGGTGGTTTCATATTATTGGCATACTCGCATTCCTCAACTATATTCCATACTCAAAGCATTTTCACATCGTCCTTTCGTTTCCCAACGTTTATTATTCCAATCTGAAACCCAAAGGCGAATTCACCAATCCGGCTTCGGTAACAAGAGAGATTAAGTTGATGTTAGATCCTGCCGCCGCTCCTGTTGAAAACAGTCCGACTGCGCCGGAAAGGTTTGGTGCGAAAGATGTTTTTGACCTTACGTGGAAGCAATTGATGGACGCATATTCCTGTACTGAATGCGGCAGATGCACCTCAAGTTGCCCGGCGAATCAAACAGGTAAGTTGCTATCCCCGCGCAAAATAATGATGGATACTCGAGACCGGCTTGAACAGGTGGGAAGGAACATCGACAAGAATGGAAAATTCGCCGATGATGGCAAAGCACTTTTGAATGATTATATAACCCCGGAAGAGATATGGGCATGTACTTCCTGTAACGCCTGTACCGAGGAATGCCCTGTGGATATTGACCCTTTGAGTATTATTATAGAGATGCGAAGGTATCTGGTTATGGAGCAATCGGCGGCGCCGCAGGCATTGGCGCAGATGTGCAGCAACATAGAAAACAACGGCGCCCCATGGCAGTTTCCAGCATCCGACCGGCTGAACTGGGTGAGCGCACTCAATACCGTTTAGGGCTGTTTGTTAATTTGCCCCATCAGAACATACTCCAGTATGTTAGCTCCCATCTCAAGCGCTTTCTCATGCAGTTCGGGCGGGTCGTTATACACATCCTGGTCCTCCCAGCCATCTCCGAGGTCGCAATCATAGTTATAAAAGCAAACGAGCCGACCGTTGTAGACCAATGCGTATCCAACAGGTCTTCCCCCGTTGTGTTCGTGAATTTTGGGCAAGCCGTGCGGGAAGTCATACTTCTGGTGGTATATAGGATGCGAGAAAGGAAGTTCAACAAGGTTGAGTTCCGGAAAGACCTTTTTTATCTCCCGCCTGAATGCCGAATCCATTCCATAGCTGTCGTTTACTTCAAGGAATCCGCCGCCGATAAGGTAATTGCGAAGGTTTTCGGCTTCTTCCGGCGTAAAAAAAATGTTTCCGTTGCCGGTAATATGCACCACTGGATAGTTAAATATCTCCGCGCTACCCGGCTCTACTACCGCCTCCTGCGGGTTGATGTTCATACCGAGATTTTTATTGCAGAAAGCGATCAGGTTGGGCAATGAAGTAGGACTTACATACCAGTTGCCTCCACCTTTATATTTCAGGCGGGCGAGTTGGTAAGTAAAGTTGCTTCTAATTCCGGCTTTGAATGAAACAAGCGGAACTAAGAGAAGAGAGAGCAGAATCAGGATTAATTTTTTCATGAACCAAGTTTTATACTCGTCAACAAATTTAATCAAAAGCGCTGAATCGGGTCCTAGTGTAGAGAATATTATTCCGACTACAGCTGAATTTACCAAAATGTTCAAATTCAGAGCATCGGTATAAGTCCCGTACTGGTATTTTGCATTGCACCAACGTTTTATCTAAGGCAGCACGCGGTCGCAAAATCACTTATGAGCAGTATAAAAACGATGGTAGACAAAAAATCCCGTCTCACTTATAAGAAACGGGAGCTGACTAATAAAAAATCGCCGATAGAAACGGTTATCTTGTTATTACCATCTTTTGGGTTACTTGGTTGCCATTTACATCAAACGTGTAAAAGTAAACTCCGGGACTGAACTGGTTAGCATCTAATGTTATGTAATGAGCTCCTTGTTAAGTTATTCTTAATCTATCGGCTTACAATACTCGATTATATTGTTACACTTCTCGTATGTGATTCTGCGAAGGGTTACGGTCTTTCAGCTATTTTGCGATTGTGTGCCGCCTTAGGTATAGTGCTGCTGTAAAGCAAAATATCTGTACGGGCAGCCAATGTAAGCAGGTCAGGTGGTTATTCCAATGCCTTCCCCTTGCCGAACTACACTGGCAATCGGGCTTTGGATTTGTGCATTTTAATAAATTTAATTGTGTCATGTACTACTGTGAATCAAGTATGATGTCAGTATCGAAAAAGGTGTAGGTGAACTTCCGGATTTCAATAAGACCCTTGTCATAATCCCGGTCGAGTTTGTCGGAGATAAGCCCGGTGTTATTGTCGTATATAAATTCTACTTCGTGCGTCTGTTTTTCTTTTTCAAATATTTTTTCGGAGGATATATTCCCCGATTTATCGTATAAAATCCGGGTGGTTTTATGCACTTCACCATTCACGTTACCAGAGTAGGTGTATTCAATCAGCCGGTTTGCCGAATCATATTTCAGGTCAACTTGTGAGTAGAGCCAGCCGACCTGATAATGTGAATAGCGTCCTATCATATTCCTATGGTCATCGAATTGGGTTATAGTTTTTTCATAAATGGTATTTTCTTCGTTATACCCATATCTTTGAATCTGTTTAGGATAAGTATTGTAAGCGAAACTGTCGCATGATATTACCTTTTGTGCGCCAACATAAAATGATGTTCCCTCGGCGGGTGCTTGCGTTTCGTGAACATGGGCTTCTTTTTTTATCAGTCCGTTCTGATACCATGTATAGTACCATGTATCAAAGAAAACGCCTTGGTTGGTTCTTTTTGTTACCGGTTGGTTGTTGCCATTATAGTAATAGCGTGTACGAATGGTATCCCATGCATTACTCTCTGTTTTTATCGTATAATACGATTCTGTCAGCCGTGTTGCTGTATCAAAGCGGTAATATTGTATAATTCCATCGTCATGTATTTTTTTCCCATCAGGTTTTACCTCATCCTGTATTAGTATGGAGGCAATTTTTTTTTCACGGAGGATATCATGGCGGAAGGTAGGACTAATAACGCCTTCCTCATCCTGAAAGGTTGATAGTTGAGCGAATGAGTTAAAAAGGGAGCCATTAAATACAAGGAAGGAAATAACCAAAGTCCTTATAAAACCGGAGAAAGATAAGCGAGGGGGGGGCATCATGACGGATAAGTAAAAGAACTGGTATAACGAAGAGTTATGTATTTGTGGATCCGGTATAGTTCTAAAATTCATTTTGCATTCTTGCGATTGCTTCCTTCGATGAATTGAGAGGCGAGGCGCACACTTTGTTTTTGCAAACATAGATAAGTGTTTCATTACCGGCAAATTTTTCTTTTAACAATTCCATGTCCGAAACTTTAACTGCTCCGGCTATTATTTTGTTGGGTATGTACATTGCATTAATTTCTTTGGCAAATTGAGCAGTGGATACGCCTGTAATGACAACTTCATAGAGCGGTCCTATTAAATTTAGCATCAATTTTGCCCAATTGGAGTATCCGAGAGATACAGAGGCATATTCTTTCATTACAGACATCATTTTCGCGGATGTCAGCAAAAAATCTTCCCGGCAGATGGTGTGCCCCAACGCCAATAGAAGGTTTGCCATAACAGAATTTGATGATGGTATTACATTATCTTCAACTTCAATGTTCCGGGGGATTGATACTAGCTTTGAAGAATCTCCCGCTTGAAATTTATTTGCATAATAGAATAGGCATTTATCAGTATCATAAAAGTTAGCAAGGGCATACTCCGTTAGTTGCCGGCAGATATTAAGCCAATGTTCATCAAAGGTACATTGGTAGAGACCTAAAAACGCATCTGCAACAAAGGCATAATCATCCAAGAAAGCGCTGATTTTTGTAATGAGAT
>JAKAOA010000139.1 GCA_021823405.1 Bacteroidota bacterium
GTACGAATAATCTTTTAAACTAATGTAATGGCAATTAAAAAACCAAAACAACTCTTTTCAAAAAAGGAAAAACAACTTTTTAAAAAGAGAAAAACGGAAATTCTTGAAAAAATATCCTTACTTTGGGATGATTACGCATTAGCCGAAGAAAGAGCAAGGATAGCGGAAAGAAAAATAAAGGGGGCTAATCTGCAATAGTAGGGTGTTTTTTAAAAACATAAACGTATCGGGAATCATCCCTCGCTCCGCCTTTTAAATCTCTTTCCTTCATTCCTTTGTTATGGAAGCGTGTCTCTATTGCTTCTGCTATTCGCCTACTTCTTGCATCATATTCATTCCAGAAATACAAATGACCATTGGCAGATTTATGAGCCGAAGCCCTTGCATTTGGATTATTCGTGATACCAATATACCAATTGCCATAGACAACCCAAGCAGTAGAATGTTTTTCGACCCATCTTTCTATCTTACTAATTATGCTCTTTGCCGTATCAGTTGAAAGTGGTGAAGGTAAATTTTCATTGAAACGTTCTTTCATGGTATTATATTTTTCAGACAAAGGTATAATTTCCGAAATATTTGTTGTATATAATGGAAACAAAATTAAAAAGAGGTAGGAAAATTCCGTACTTTTGTATAATCAAAATTCCGTACCTTTAAAATCCTGTTACTTTAGGGATAGGTGCGAATTAAGTCAATGTCTTAATCTATTTTCGTCAGCCCGATATTTTTCAATCCCTATCGGATAACCTTGTAAGATTTGCAGATTTGGCAGAGCTCCGCCGGCAAAATGCCTAGTGTATATTTATTAAATATTACTGAATTTCGATGAACACTATTCTTAAACCCTGCTCAATCAATATAAACGACATTACTCCGCTTTCTTGAATGCAATTCAGGGGTTTCATTACCGTATCCGAAAGTTATGGAGAGCAGAACCTTTTCATTTCCGGAGAGACCGAGTTGTTTTACTGCTTCGGTATTTTCAACAAACTTTCCGAAACCTACAGGACAGGTATCAAGTCCTAATGATTTTGCAGCGAGCATAAAGTTTTGTGCGCACATTCCCACATCGAGTTGAGCCCATTCATTATCCTTGGGCGCCGTAATGAAGACAACAGCCGGTGCGCCGTGAAAAACATCATAATTCTTGCTTATCACACCCGATACGAATCCTAAATGATAGTGTCCTGCCGCAGCTTTTGTTATCTGCTGCGAAAACGAATCGACTATGCCTTTACCCGTCAGTATATAAAACGACCATGGCTGCCTGTTCATTGCCGAAGGCGCCATACGAGCGGCGTCAAGCAACTGTTCTATCACATCCCTTGAAACCTTTATATTGAGATATTTCCGTACCGCCCTGCGTTCAAAGATTGTTTTCATGGTAGGGTTCATTTCGGTGATTTTTTCGACTACTGGAGTTTCCATAATTGATATTTTCAACAAAAGTATCCCGCCGGAATGGGATTTGGAAATGAGATGGCTCACCTTTAAATATGATTATAGACGCTTGCTTTTTCCTCCCCACAACCCGCTAAACCGTGTTTGCAGTATCTTTGCAGTATGAAGCGCCGCAATATTCTGTTTTTAAGTATTATCATAGGGCTTGTATTTATTGGGCTTATTGGGGTACAGCTCTATTGGATAAGCAATGCGGTGCGACTTTCCCAACGGCACTTAGACCACGATATAGAAGATGCCTTAAACGAGGTGATAAACAGCTACGAAAAGAGCTCAACGTTATCAAAATTAACGCAGAGATTCAATTTCAGGAAGCAGGCGGTGCGTTGGCTATCGCCCAGACAGGACAGTAGTTTACGTGGAGCCAAAATAACGAAGGACACCTTAAATGAGAGAGGTGCATATACTATTAACGGCGCCCACTATAATATGAAGGTGTATGAAGAATTATCCACCGACTCCAACGGAGCCGTAAAAAGTAATCTCCGCCATTATTACTACAGTGGCGATTCCGCCGGCGTAGAGCCGGAAACCGGAATACAATTCAATGCAAAAAACACCCTCTCGAACTCCGATTCGCTTGATAGAAAACTGCAATGGATAATTCACCGCTCCGATGTAATGAACGAGATCTTTGACGAACTTGTAAGCATCAACGTTTATAATGACGTTAACCCGCACATAGATACCGTACAAATAGATTCTTTACTACGTAAATCTCTGGCTGATAAGAATATTCATATACCCTATCATTTCGGCGTTCTGAATACTTCCCGCGATACTGTATTATCAGCTTCTAAAACAGCGGATAAAATAAAGCTCATGAGTTCTCCTTTCGTAGTCAATCTCATGCCGAACAATGTTTTCATGCATGAACGTTTGCTCTCCGTATATTTCACCGGTGAAACGGACTTTCTTATACTCAAACTTCGCTTCATTCTCCTAACCTCTGTTCTGTTCATGGTGATATTAATAACCGGTTTCTATTACTCCATAATTACCATCCTTCAGCAAAAAAAACTATCCGAGATTAAGAGCGATTTTATCAATAACATGACACATGAATTCAAAACCCCTATCTCCACCATTTCATTGGCTTCAGAAGTATTAAGCGACAATACGATAAAAAAAACCGGCGAAAGCACACAAAAATATCTTGAGATTATCCGTAACGAAAACAAACGTCTCGGGACACTGGTGGAAACCGTACTTCAGGCGGCAGTACTGGAAAAGGGTGAACTTAAACTTAAAATACAGGAAACGGATATACACCAAATAATAAACGATGTGGTGAAGAGCATGCACCTGCAATTGCAAAGCAGGGGAGGCAACGTAACCATGAACCTTAAAGCGCAGCGTTACTCCATCCTTGCCGACAGGATGCATATCGGTAATATTATATATAACCTCGTTGATAACGCCATAAAATATTGTAAGACCGAACCACATATTGAGATAACAACAGAGAACACTCCGGATGGCATTGCCATCTCGGTAAAGGATAACGGAATAGGTATAAGCAGAGAACAGCTGAAAAAGATATTCGAGACCTTTTATAGAGTACCGACCGGTAATATTCACAACGTAAAAGGGTTTGGTCTCGGATTAAGCTATGTAAAAGCTGTGGCGGAAAAACATGCCGGAAATGTACGAGTTGAGAGCGAACCTGGTATAGGTAGCGTCTTCGTTGTATATTTGCCTTTTGAAAATGGGTTAAAATGAACTTATAAAACTCAATAAGACCACACTCACAACCGGAAGACCTTAAATTAATTAATATGGAAAATGTAATAAAAACCCGTCTGCTTGTTGCAGAAGATGACGAAAGCCTCGGACTATTGCTAAAAGATTTCCTTATAGCAAAAGGATTCGACGTGGTTCTGTGCGATAATGGCAAAAAGGCGTTCGATTCCTTCTCAAAGAATAACTACGACCTTTGCATCTTCGATGTGATGATGCCTGAAAAGGACGGGATTACGCTTACCCGCGAGGTGCGTATGATCAATAAAAACATACCTATAATGTTCCTTACGGCAAAATCTATGAAAGAAGATATAATAGAAGGTTTTAACCGCGGTGCCGACGACTATATCACCAAACCCTTCGATACTGAAGAACTGCTTGTACGCATAGAAGCCCTTCTTCGCAGAAGCAAACCGCGAGAAGACGGCTCCGACGAATTCCAAATTGGCGCATATTCTTTCAATTTTAAATCACAGGCGCTCAATTTTAGGGGCAAGCATGAAAAACTTACTACCAAAGAAGCCGAACTATTGCGACTGCTCTGCCTGAATGCCAATAATGTACTCGACCGCAACTTTGCCCTTAAAGCTATATGGCAGAACGACAGTTACTTCAACAGCCGCAGCATGGATGTGTACGTTACCAAACTTCGCAAATACCTGAAAGACGACCCAAACGTGCAAATTATCAATATACACGGTAAGGGATTTAAATTGTATGTGGAGAAAGGCGCATAAGAAACTGTTCGCCATTCATCTTTTACCTTTCGTATAGTACCCCTTATCGTAAGCCCTGCAATAATCAAGGTAGTAACCTTCAAGGGCTATGGTGTAGTTGTGAGCAAAGTTCCGAATTTCCTTAATTACACTTCTCTCCTTTTCGGCGAAAGAAATAAGTTCGTCGGCTATCGCCGATCCCTGCCTGCCCGAACTGCGCAAACAGCTCCATGCGCATATTGCGCCCATGTTTTCCAGCACATTCTTCAACTTTTTCTGATTGCCATGAAAAATGGTATAGTCAATCCTGTCGGCTGCCGGCTGCATTTCCTTCAGCACATAATGAACTCCGCCTATCTCAATAGGAGCGAGCAACGCAGGGGGAACCGAAAGAATCCTCTTCTGTACTTCCACTATCCGTTCAGCGTCATTTATCCAGCGGGGCTGTGCAACGCGGATAAAATTTTCAGCGCATGGGGGCGTGGTTTCCTTTAAATCGATAAGAAAACGCCCATTAGGCGCACCCCGCCCATTTACCAAGGCGACAAATCTTCTTATACCTAAGCTCGAGGTTCCGGCAATACGGAAAGCAATATCTTTCACCCGGAAGAAATCGGATGCGCCCGTTTTTTTTGCCCATGAGTGAATCCCCTCCCCGATAATTCTTTTTTCCCCATTCTTGAGCGAAAGGGTATGTGTGTGGTCTATTAAAATATTCGTTCTGTTATTTTTTGTAACCGTTTTCTTCTTTAAAAACGATTTTCTTTTGCGCTTCTGCACCTTCCGCAGAAACTGCCTGATAGCGCCTCTTGTGGTCTGCTTTTCAAGGTCACGGATATACCCTTCGGCAAGCATATCAAAATACTTATCCGTAAATATTTCGCATAGATTATTGGCTTGCTGCCGTGTTATATTCAGGTTGGCGGACGCAACATGGATGCTCGTGAGCATTCGCGCCACATCAAGCAAGCAAGGTCCAAGCAGGCATTCATCAAAATCATTTATATCGAAATATGCAATGCGGTTGTCTCCCTTATAACTGCCAAGATTTTCAAGATGAAGGTCGCCGCAGAGCCATACATTAGGCGAATCGTGCAAGAACGAAAATTTTTGGGCGTCTTCGTAAAAAAGAAACGGAACAGCCCGCAGGAAACGGTACCTGTCCTGTCGCATTGCCTTATATTTTAAATCTAATATTTCAGGTATGCGCCCCTTATTGAATTCCTTTATTTTTTCAGGTATATAGGTTGCCATGGCTTGTCGATATTAGAACGTCTCCGCTTTTATCTTATCTATGTAAAGCAGACGAAGCACAAATTCCCTGTAAATTTCCGTTTCATTTGTCATTGCATTATCTACCCCTTTCGACTTCAAGTCGTATTCTCTCAATAGATGAAATATTTTTTCCAGTATATGGGGGCTGTATGCCTTCGCCGCCTTTTCGTAATCGGGAACAAAGTAGGGATTAATGCCCAGTTTAGCCGCTATATTATTGCGCGAGCGGTCGCGTAAAGAGTGCAACAACAGCAGCTTGCTGAAATAATTATAGAGCGACATCATGCACACTACAAAAGGATTTTCCTTCGGATTGGATGCAAAATATTCCGCTATGCGCAACGATTTTTCCATATTGCGGCTTGCAAGTGCATTCTGTAACTCGAAAATATTAAAATCTTTACTGATACCGATATTGCGCTCAATGTCCGAAACGGTAATTTCGGCAGATGGGGCGAGGTTGATCATTAGTTTGCCAAGTTCATTTGCAATTTTTGCCAAATCGCTGCCCAGATATTCGGCAAGCAACGCCACCGCCTTATGCCCGATTACATAGTTTTTGGTTCTAAGATACTCCTCTATCCAGCCGGGAATTTTGTCCTCCCAGATTTTTTTTGATTCAAAACATATAGCTTTTTTTGCCAATTTTTTGCCAAGTGAAGTACGCATGTCTATCTTTTTGTACTT
The DNA here is from genome assembly GCA_021823405.1 of Bacteroidota bacterium. Lineage (GTDB taxonomy): Bacteria > Bacteroidota > Bacteroidia > JABEUT01 > JABEUT01 > JABEUT01. Next base: position 5,886 of record JAKAOA010000139.1, read on the forward strand.
ATAACAAAATACAAGTATGGTTGACTTCATCGGGCTGTCAAGATAGTTCAGTAGCAGTTTTTTATCGCTTTTCGACTCGCCGCTTTCACTTTCTTTGGGCATCAGGTCACGTACGTCCTGGGCTTCCTTTACCATTATCACCTGATAATTACTCATCATCGGAAACCGGTAGGCGGCATCAAGTATCTCTGCAATACTGTGGTCTCTGCCGTAAAATGTCATCTGGTTAAATTCCCGTTCACCCTCATCCAGGACGTTTTTTTCAATATATTGAGAGATCAGGTCAATATAGTATGGCTCATCGCCCCATAGAAAATAGACGGGATGGTAAAGTTTCTTCTCAAGATCGGCTAATAG
>JAKAOA010000140.1 GCA_021823405.1 Bacteroidota bacterium
TCAACTTTCCGCGCAACCAATCCATGAATTCTCAATGATAAAAAAAATCCTTCCTTCCATCCTTCTTTTTCATTCAATTATAGTTCCACCAGAAGTTAACGCCACAGCGTTCTCGGTATTGAATGTTGCGCCACTTGCCGACACAATACCCGTTGTCGCCGCTACAGGCAATACCGACAGTATAAAGAAAATAAGAGACGGAAAGCTGCATTTCAGACCAGTACCCGTTGTTGCCGCCGCGCCTGAAACTGGTTGGAGAGTAGGAGTAGGCGGATTGTCATCTTTCCTTCTCTCTCCGGACAGTTCTACACATTATTCGCTTATTTCGCCCTTTATCTGTTATACCGAGGATAAGCAGGATTATATCTATATGCCCTTTGAACTTTATACCAAAGGCAATGATTTTTATTTTGAAGGCGAAGCCGATTATTATAACTTCAGCTACTACTACTGGGGGATTGGAACAGACAGGGTATCGCAGGAATTGTACGATGTCCGTTTTCCAAAATTGTTTTGCAATGCCTACCGCAAACTTTCAACGCACATATATGCCGGTTTAGATTATTATTTTGAAGATGATGTAATTTCCAATCTTAATTCCCAGGGACAGCTCATATCCGGTGATATAACCGGAAGCAAAGGGAGTGTGAATTCGGGCTTAGGGCTCTGCGCCTATTACGATACCCGTGACAGCGTCTATTATCCTACACGCGGGTGGTACATAAAAGCAACTTCTTACTTGAATAATAGTGTATTGGGTTCTACCTGCGATTATAGTAAGGTAACTGCCGATATCTGCTGGTACAAACAGGTTGCCTCGCCGGTGGTGCTCGCTTTCGATGAGCATACAGTATATACATCCGGGAATGTACCGTTCAACCAGATGGCTCTCGTTGGCGGTCCTTACGACATGCGCGGATATTATCTTGGTTATTACAGGGATAACAGCTTCACCATGTTTCAGGCGGAGGCGCGCATCCATCTTTTCTGGAGAATCGGGTTTGACGCCTTTGCCGGTTTGGGATGCATGGGCAACGAACATCTGTTTCCCGAAGCGCCTGGAGCCATCTATGCCGAAGGCGTTGGACTAAGATACAATTACGACAAGCGTCAACATGTAAATGTAAGGTTAGATGTAGGGTATGGGCAAACTGCCGAAATTTATTTGGAAGTGCTTGAAGCGTTTTAGCAGAAGGCAAAAAAATGAAAGGCATATCTGTAACAGTATTCCGAAAAAAGCGTATCTTGGACGAATTAAAGCTAAAATCTGATTTGTCTTAATGGTTACGGGTATTCAGCAGGTAGGCATAGGCGTATCCGATATTACGTCATCATGGCGATGGTATCGCACCTGGTTTGGTTTCGATGTGCCTGTGTTCGACGATGAGGCGGAAGCAAAACTCATGACTCGTTACACCGGTGGCGAGGTACATCTTCGTCGCGCTGTGCTGGCAATGAATATGCAAGGCGGCGGCGGGTTTGAAATATGGCAATACAAGAGCCGCAAACCGGAGCCGGCGTCATTTCCGCTGTTGCCCGGCGATTTTGGCATTAATGTTGTAAAGCTGAAATCCACCAACATTAAGCATTCTTATGCAATGATGAAAAACGAGGTATCCATCGCGCTTTCCGAACCCTCTTTAACCCCGGACGGTACACCTACGTTTTACATTAAGGACGAGAATGGCAATATTTTCCAATTTGTTGAAAGCGAATCTTGGTTTAATTTACGCCGGAAACATTGCGGCGGCGTGTGCGGGGTTGTAATAGGCGTAAGCGACATGGATAAATCGGTTGTTTTTTACAAAACTCTTCTCGGTAGTTCAACAGTTGTTCATGATATTACGGATGGTTGGGAGGGGATGTTCGGCAATGATAACACTGCTTGCCGGTACCGTCGGGTACTACTGCGTAAAAAATTTGTCCCCAAAGGGGCGTTTAGCGAATTATTAGGTCATATTGATGTGGAACTTGTGGAATGCCATGGCAGACCGCTTAACAAAATATATGAAGGAAGGTATTGGGGCGACCTCGGTTTTATACATGTATGTATGGATGTTTTTAATATGGATGAACTCAAAAAAAATCTTGTCTCAAGCGGCTATAACTTCACCGTTGACAGCTCCAAGTCCTTCGACATGGGAGAAGCTGCTGGCAGGTTTACATACGCCGAAGACCCGGACGGAACGCTCATCGAATTTGTTGAAACCCATAGGGTTCCAATTCTTAAAAAATGGAATCTCTATCTGAATATTAAAAACAGGAAGGAAAACCGCCCACTGCCGCGGTGGATAGTCCAATGCCTTTCACTGAACAGGATAAAGGACTGATAAGACCGATTACTAAATCGCCAAGTTGAATACATTTGTCTGCCTTTAAAACAACCAATCAATAAGGATTGATGCCTAAGGAAAAAAAGATTTTTTTGCTCGATGCAATGGCTCTTATATACAGGGCTTATTTCGCTTTCAGCCGGAACCCAAGAGTTACATCGAAGGGAATGAATACTTCAGCAATGTTCGGTTTCACCAACACCTTGCTCGAGGTGCTGCTTAAAGAGAAACCCACCCATATCGCCATTGTATTCGATACCCATGCCCCTACGGTACGCCACGAAATTCACACCGAATATAAAGCCAACAGGCAGGAAACCCCGGAAGACATTCTTAATGCCGTCCCATATATCATCCGGATAGCTGAAGCGTTCAAAATTCCTGTATTCATGAAGGATGGTTATGAAGCCGACGATATTATAGGTACTATTGCGCTCAAAGCTGAAAAAGAGGGTTTTAACGTGTATATGATGACCTCCGATAAAGATTACGGTCAATTGGTAAGTGAAAATATTTTTATCTATAAACCGTCCGGTAAAGGCAATCCCCCCGAAATAATGGGCGTAAAGGAGGTATGCGAAAAATTTGGAATTGAAAATCCGAAGCAGATAATTGACCTGTTGGGACTTATGGGCGATGCCGTTGATAATATTAAAGGCGTTCCGGGTGTAGGCGAAAAAACAGCCGTTCAACTTATAAAGGATTTCGGAAGCATGGAGAATATGTTTCAGCATACCGACAAGCTCAAAGGAAAGCTGAAAGAAAATGTGGAAGCGAACAAAGAACTTGCACTGCAATCGAAACAACTGGCTACCATCATCACAGATGCACAGGTTGAATTTGATTTTAGTAAAATGGCAGTGCAAGCGCCGGAAAAAAATGACGTGCTGAACCTGTTCGCCGAACTCGAATTTAAAACACTGTCCTCAAGGGTGATAAAGGAATTTTTCGGCGAGCAGGTTGACGATAATCCGGAAAGCGTGATTGGAAACCCTCTTGGCGATTTACCACCGCGTGAACGGAAAGACACATCCTATCTATTATGCCATGGAGCAAACGCTATTGACAGTATGCTCCAAAAACTTGAGTCCGTTTCCAAGGCGGCGTTCTATCTGCCTATCCTAAATGGTGAATGCCAGGGTATCGCATTTTCGATAAACGAAGGCGAAGCGCATTTTATCACTCTTACCGGAACGGGTTTGACACCTGAAGAATTTTGGAAGAAAATTAGCCGGTTTTTTCTAAATCAGAAGATTGAAAAGATAGGGCATGATATTAAGCTAACACTCAATTACTTAAGCCGTTATAAACTAACCATAGAAGGAACCTTGTTCGATACCGTTATAGCTCACTTTCTGTCGTATCCGGAATCCAATCATAATATTCCTGATATGGCATCGGCATTACTGTCGTTGAATATTCCGGCATTCGATAACGAAATCAAGCGCGTAAAAGAACAAACTGCTATGTTCATGGTTGCCGATGACCAATTGATAAAAATGAGTTGCGAGAGGGCGGATATCCTTTTCCGTCTGCGTGAAATACTTAACCGGAGGATGGAAGAAATATTCGTGGACAAGTTATACCGCGAAGTTGAAGCCCCGTTGGTGAAGGTACTTTCCGATATGGAAATGGAAGGTATCCGGGTAAACAAAAGCACGCTAGGACAGATTTCTATAGCGCTCCAAAACGATATTGAAGGATTGTGTAAGGAGATACAATCAATTGCCGGGCAGGAATTTAATATAGATTCACCGCGACAGGTAGGTGAAATACTCTTTGAAAAGCTTAAGATTACCGATAAAGTAAAAAAAACGCGAACGGGTCAGTATTCAACGGGTGAGGAAACATTAACTGAACTTGCCGAGGAACATCCTATAGTCGGGAAGATACTCGAATACCGTGAGTTACAGAAACTTAAAAACACCTATGTAGATGCCCTGCCCCAGCTTATCAACCCTGCAACAGGCAGGATACACACAACGTTCAACCAGGTACGGGCAGTTACCGGGAGGTTGAGCTCCGATAACCCTAACCTGCAAAATATACCCATCCGGACAGAAAGAGGCAAAGAGATACGGAAAGCATTTGAGGCAGGTGATAATAAAATCCTTCTTTCCGCCGATTACTCACAGATTGAACTTCGTATTATCGCCTCACTTAGCGGTGATAACAGTATGATAGAGGCGTTCAGAAATAAGGAGGATGTTCATTCGGCTACGGCTGCCCGTATATATAATGTGGCGATAACAGAGGTTACCTCTGAAATGCGGCGCAACGCCAAAACGGTTAATTTCGGGATTGTTTATGGAATAAGCGGATTCGGATTATCCCAGCGTCTCGGCATTCCGCGTAAGGAGGCGCTTGAGATTATAAAGCAATATTTCATACAGTACCCGGGGATAAAAGAATATATGGACAACAATATCGCTTTTGCCCGGCAACATGGTTATGTTCACACTATCATGGGCAGAAGACGATACCTTCCCGATATCAACTCGCGAAATGGCGCCGTGCGAGGTTTTGCCGAACGCAATGCCATAAATGCTCCCGTACAGGGCTCGGCGGCTGATATGATTAAAATAGCCATGATTCGAATTCATGATGAACTGAAATATCACCGCCTAAAATCAAAAATGATATTGCAGGTACATGATGAATTGGTATTCGACGTCTCTCCCGAAGAATTGGACTTGCTTAAACCGCTTGTTGAAACGAATATGAAACAAGCCCTTCCGCTTAAAGTTCCGGTAGAGGTGAATATGGGAACGGGCAAGAACTGGTTGGAAGCGCATTAAAAAATTATAATCCTTTTGAACAAGTATCGCAACATACAAATGCCCTCCATGCAGGAAGCGCTTGCAAATCCTGTATTTGCAATAATTGAGAAGGCAGCCGATCAGCTGGGTATAGAGGCGTATGTGATAGGCGGGTATGTTCGAGATACCATACTGGGCAGACCTTGTAAGGATATTGATATTGTAACCGTGGGCAGAGGCATCGACCTTGCCTTACATGTGGCGGCACGGCTGGGCAACCGGAAGGTGAATGTGTATAAAAACTTCGGAACGGCGCAGGTAATATTAGACGACTGCGAAATTGAATTTGTAGGAGCACGCAAGGAGTCCTATAACCATAATTCACGCAATCCGGTAGTGGAAGAGGGTACACTGGAAGATGACCAGAAACGCAGAGATTTTACGATAAATGCACTTGCAATCGGGCTGAATAAAGAGAACAAAAACAAACTGATAGACCCATTCAACGGACTGAACGACCTTGATAACCGGCTTATCCGAACGCCTCTTAACCCCGATATTACTTATAGCGACGACCCCTTGCGGATGCTGCGCGCCATTAGGTTCGCATCGCAGCTTGATTTTACGATTGAAGAAAAATCGTACGATGCGATATGCCGTAACAGGGAACGCATAAAGATTATTTCGGGAGAAAGAATTGCCGACGAGCTTAACAAAATAATACTTTCCGATATCCCATCAGTCGGCTTCGGTTTATTGTTCGATACCGGACTTTTGCATATAATTTTCCCTGAAATGAGTGCCTTACAAGGTGTGGAAACCATAAACGGACAGAGCCATAAAGATAATTTTTACCATACCTTACAGGTGCTCGACAACCTGTCACTTAAAACTCGCAATATTTGGATGCGCTGGGCTGCCGTATTGCACGATATAGCCAAACCCCTCACAAAAAGATTTGACGCTAAAGCCGGCTGGACCTTCCATGGTCATGAAGACAAAGGTGCAAGAATGGTGCCTATCATTTTTGCACATCTTAAGCTGCCCCTCAACGAAAAAATGAAATACGTTCAGAAATTGGTATTGTTACACCTGCGCCCAATTGTACTGGCGC
>JAKAOA010000141.1:0-1269 GCA_021823405.1 Bacteroidota bacterium
ATGTTCGATGGACACATATTCATCCTTAAATTCTTTTAATAGCGAGGTCGCCTTTAAGATTGACTTATTAGCATCGGAAGAAAGATACTGTCCGGCATTGGAGCCGCCCTTGGGATAGCTTTCCAATATTTTATCCAATGCCTGAATAAAGATGGGCATATTGACGTTCATTTTCTTTAGGATAAACGGGGTGACATTTTCATCAACATTCAGTATGCCTTTAAGTATATGCCCGTTTTCAATGGCAGGATTCCCGTTAGATAATGCAATTTGTTGGGCATTTTCTATCGCCTCCTGGCTTTTTAATGTAAAATTATTGAGATTCATTGTATTATATATATAAAAGGTTATATTTAGCTTCTAAAAACTACTTCTTAACTATGTATATGTCAAATAGTGTGCCAAATATGCTTTTGGCATAGATAATTCCCAATGTTCAACAACCGGTTTATATCCGGTATGTTTTCAGTAAATTACCTTAAAATTAATAGAGAGGGGATACACGAGTATCTGTAGATAATCAATTGTACAGTAATGAATCCAATTTTTTAATCGCCGCCTTATTGTCGGGTGATGTAATGGATGATTTAACTAAATTTTTTTCCTCGTCGGTAAGGTGCCAGCTCAAAGAAATATCATCATTTCCCTCATTATTAAGTTGTATGGAAATTACATCTATTTTCCCCTTATACCAATTGGCAAGGTAATCGGTAAGCATATCCTCTTTATAGTTCTCTATCTGAAATAAAGTACCGTAGAACTGATTAACGGGGAATGTAAAACTTTGTAATATATCTTTAGGGGCGTTATTGGTAATTTTTGCTTTTTTAAACTGGTCTCGTATCTGCAAGATGATAATGCGGCTCGAATTTGCCTGAAGCCAGTTCTGGAAGGTATTTATGAACTTAATGGTTTCCTCCAGCCCGAAATTATCAAGTAATCCGGCATCCATCACTTCTATTATCGGAGAGCTCGGTAAACTGACAATTGGGGTAATATACGGGAAGGTTGCATTCATGCGTAATGCGCTTGTAAACAGTAAATTATCGGCATTCTGGTCGTGAAATATATCGGTAAATTCAACTGATTGAGGAATGGGGCTGAATGATAGATTGGGACTGGTAAAGTAGCGCGTCATAAATGAACATCCTTGAGGTGAAATAAGTAATTTACGACCGTCATTTACTATCGTCGGGGTTATGAACATCATTGGGATGGAGTCGAACGCTTCCGGCGTTCGGTAATCGCGAAGCCGTTTATTCAAAGCGT
>JAKAOA010000141.1:1279-6205 GCA_021823405.1 Bacteroidota bacterium
TTTTCATCCAACCGGTTCTCGAAAGAAAAACCCCTGTCCTTGGTATAGGTGTAATTGCCAACATGAAATTTTTGAAACCGGATAGCGAGATCGTTGGTGGCAATGGTAAATACGATAGGATTAAGCATATCGTTCGATATGTTTTTAACATACTTTCCATCATAAAGGTTACTTATTTTCCCCTCCTCTTTTTCGAGATAAAGTTCGCGCAGGTAGGCGGCGCCGATAATACCGCCTGAAGAACCTGTGATAAGTCCTGTGTGACGGAAAAGGTTTCCATGAAGCGCACTGTCAATATATTTAAGTGAAAAGAATGTCCACATTGCTGACCGCAATCCGCCGCCGCTCGTATTAATGAAAATATAAGCAGGTTTAATAACGGAATCGTGGTACAAGTGAGGAGGGTTGGAGGACACTTTTTTCTTCCAATTTTGCAGGATGCTTATTATTTTTTTACGGTCATTTTCAGAACGGGCAGTATCTTTTTCTATCGCATCGAAATAAGAGTAGGAATAATGCGCTGGAGGGCAGGAGTAATTAAGTCCGAATGCTTTCCCTGATAAAAATGAAAAATGGTTTTGCGATAAAACGTTAATTATGAGTAATAACGCTAAGCTGAAAGTGGTTGTCCAGCCCCTGAACCAGGTATGAATAGCGCTCAAAAGCATAATGAAAATAGCAAAAAGAAGAAATATACTTGCTCCTGCGGGTAGCATAAAAATGGGATTATCGCGGAATAATCCGAGGAGAAGTAGCGATAATATTGCCACAATTTCGAATACAGCGCCTGTTTGGTGGTTTTGTTTAAAGATTCGTTCCAGCATTTTATTATCGTAATGTTCGTAGCCGCGGGCAAGCCGTATTCTTAATCCTGTTCCGATATAGGTTTCTACATGCCAAGTGCGGTCGCTGTACTCCATGGGCTCTTCTTTTGTAATGCTGTGCCATTCCATACCATAATCGAGATGTATTTTCTCCTTTCTATGCTGTACTTTCGATACTTTTGGCGGTCCAATGCCAAAAACCCTGAAGGCGCCTCTCTCAAAAAAATAGAAGTACCCCGCCGTTATAAAAACGAAAGTGGCAACCCCGATTAGAAAGCCCGTCAGGTGAAGAATAATGACTGAAGGCGCAGTTCCGTCGTAGGTGCGATAATGTACAATACAGATGACGTAACTAATCAGAAATGCTGTAGGAATAATAAAATTATTCATGGCGAAAATAAAAAACGGTCGATTTAAAGTAGCCAAAAAGGGAAACCGGAAACTATTAATTATATAGAGTGAAATATTGTAGGCGACTATAAAACCGCCACATGAAAAACCAAGAATAAAATAGGCGCGTAAACCAACATGGTTAAGGTATTCCGGGTATAGGAATAGATAGGGCGCCCCATATTTGGTAGCGGTGGTTCGTGTAATAAATCCCCAAAAAAGCATCCAGATGAATATGAAGGCAAGATTCTCCTTAAAGGTCATCATGAGGAGCTGAAACGGATAGAAATAGAATGATCTCCTTAAGCCCTGGTATTTCTTAAAATATATTTTCATAATCCCGCCTCAAAATTACCTACTTTATAAACATACGTTACATTATACGAATATATATCTCAAAAGGGTGCAAAACAAGAGTTCATCAAGTATATAGAAGGTGCTTTATTGAACTGATATTCACTAAGACGACTTACTACGGGAACACCTAATCCAAGGTATTAATCGAATCTTCCAAAGCGGACGCACTAAAATACAGTTAGTTTCGCATACTACTTTTAGGAAATTTACGGTTTAAACTATCTTATTACTTGTATGCTCCGATATTTATTTCAGGCATTTTACATACTGCGCACAGGTCGCACTTATTGTAAGTGAGCCAGTGGTCTCGTTCATTATAAGGATAGCGATTGACGTAAGGACGTAGTTTAATTTTCTGTTTGAGCCATAGATTGGTAATACGAGGGTTGGTGGTGTAGTATTTCAATACCCGGTAAGGATATCTGTACAAATCTTTGCGTGCTATAGGATAACGTGTTATAAGACGCATACAAACGATATCGAGATTCTTTTCAAGCGTTGATTCTTTATCAACGAATACCTCAATGCCGTATCCGATTGTCAGCACATCACCACCCCACACCTTACCAAGGGCATAGAGTAGTTTCTTTCCCGCAGTATGTATCGTTAATCTCCTATCAGAAAGTGGTTTCTCCGATTCTATGATTTTAAATTTTTTTTCTGCCGTCCTCTCTATGTTCAGAAAGGTTGTATTCGTTGTATCGGTAAGCTTGATGCTGAAAATGGCATCCTTCAACACAATCTCATGGTATAGGATTTTATTAAAATTTATCCATCGGTGAAGTTGTGTTATCAATTCCTTTAATTCATTATTGTTTATGAGTTCCGCGGTTTTTGTTTTTTCATATTCTTTCGAATAAAGTTTGTATGCCAGTTCATATTGTTCCTTCTCGTTTAAACCATGCAGAAGCGAACGTTTTAGGTGTTTTCCACTCTCCATAATGTCGCCCGGATAAGAGATAATAAATTGTGTATTCCCGGTATTCTTAAAGTGGTCGGAGTAATATTGATCCGCTTTTTCACGAGGAAACTTTACATGGTTTATCCATTTAAGTTCTTCGGAAAGCAGAATAAAACCCGGGGCAAATGGCACCGCATACTTTGGTTGAATATAATTTGTGAAACGAAAAAAATTATTCGCAAAATATTGCTCTCTTAACCGGCCTACTTCCACATCGTTCTTGCCCGGGTATTTAATCTGGTTTGGAAAGTAACTTGCACCGCTCCATCCTGATAAGAGGTAATCTATGTTCTTCCACCTTTTTTTTATTTCTTTTAGAAGGAAGTTGGTTGCATTTTCATGATTCGAATTAAGAGCGTCATTGATATTAACTAATACTTGACCGTCATATTCGACTACAATAACACTTTCAAGTGAATAGCCAAGATAGGTAATCCTTACATCGTTGATATAATAATTTTTAAAACTGACCGCTTCGGTTATTTCTGTAAAGCCCAATTTTTTTAGAAATGGTTTTACGCCGGCTCTCCACTGAAATGGAAAGAATACTTGTGCGGATTTATTTATTGTTTTAAGTGTGGGTATATGCATGTGGTCCTCGTGCCCATGTGAAATCAGTATGGCATCAAGAGCAATGGTTTCAATATCATCCATTGGCAGTGGCCAAAGATGCCATTGGTTATAATATACTGCTCCTTTAAGCCAAGGGTCGAAAGCAATGCGTGTGTCACCGCATTCTATAAGAAATGAGGAATGGGCAAGATATGTAATTTTCATAGAGTCGTTCTTATATTAAAAACATAATTGGGTGATTTTTATTGCATTGTACTATTACCTATCCTTATTTGGGAAACCAAATTAAATCCTTTTTGTTCTAAACTTCTGATTGCCGATGATACTTAATATTAAGCAACGTTTGCTATTATAGAAGAGTATTCACAAATCTTAAATGGGAGGAGCAATTAAGACGTTCAGTTATATTTGCCTTAAATTATAAAATGGAAACGTTTCAAGTTGTTCAGAATTATCTGAAAGTACGAAATGGTCTGCCCAAGAACGTGAACCTGGTGGTTGTATCGAAATTTCAGAGTGCAGATACAATAAAGCCCTTATATGAAGCCGGTCAGCGTGATTTTGGCGAGAACAGGGTACAGGAACTTTTAGAGAAGAGGGTTTTATTACCTGCCGATATCCAATGGCATTTTATAGGTAACCTGCAAAGCAATAAGGTAAAATATATTGCCCCGTTCATCTCTCTTATTCAATCGGTAAGCAGTGCTGACCTTTTCGCCGAGATTGATAAACACGCAAAGAAAAATAATCGTATAATAGATTGTCTGATAGAGGTGCATGTAGCTGCTGAAGAGAGTAAACAAGGTTTTAACTTTGAAGCTGCCGAGGAATTTTTATCGAATTTTGCCTCCAAATCCCAATTCAAGGGGCAAGAGCTAATCAGCGGCGCGTCAATTTCAGGTTTGATGGGTATGGCAACTAACACGTCTGATTCCACTCAAATAAAAAAGGAGTTTAACCGGCTTACAACACTTTATGAAAAATATAAAAATGCCTTAGGTTTAAAGCACCTTTCGATGGGAATGTCGGGCGATTATCCTATCGCAATCGAAGAAGGCAGCAATATGGTAAGAATCGGTTCCTTAATTTTCGGCGGGCGATATTAATATGTCTTTTTTTACTGTAGTTTTGTAAATTCGATTAAACATTTATAAAAGTAGCTTAAAATGAGAAAGGTTCTAATTACCGGCGGCGCCGGATTTGTCGGAAGACACTTTACGCACAAACTGTTAGAGATGGGATATGAAGTACACTGCGTAGACCCGGTAGCCAAATACACAGGCGGAATAGAGCCCGAGAAATGGCCCTTTTTCAACCCATTTGATTATAAAAACTTCCGGTACTATAAGGAAGATTGCCGGCACTTTTTCAAAAGGATAAATGATTCCGATTTTGATTACTGTTTCCATCTTGCCGCTATGGTAGGCGGACGTTTAATGATAGAAAATAATCCACTTGCGGTTGCAGATGACCTTTCCATCGACTCCGAATATTGGCAATGGGCTGTAAAAACAAAACCAAAGAAGACGATTTGCTTCAGTTCCAGCGCGGCTTATCCCATTAAATACCAGCGTCAGAAGGGGTATGTGTTATTGAAGGAGGATATGATACAATTTACCGAGGATATTGGTATGCCTGATATGAGTTATGGATGGGCAAAGTTAACCTGTGAATACTTGGCGCAGTTGGCTTATCAACGCCATGGTTTGCAGTCGGTGGTATATCGTCCATTTTCGGGATATGGTGAAGATCAGGATATGACCTATCCGTTTCCTAGTATATGCAAAAGGACAATAGAAAACAGAGGGAAACAAATCTTGT
>JAKAOA010000142.1 GCA_021823405.1 Bacteroidota bacterium
CACCCATCCATTTATGTTATTTCTGATGAAATTTACGAATTTATCAACTTTGTCGGTAAAACAGAAAGCATAGGCGCCATACCATCTATAAAGGACCGCGTTATAACTATTAACGGAGTATCGAAGGCATTTGCCATGACCGGATGGCGCGTTGGATTTATGGGTGCATCAAAGGAAATAGCCAAAGCATGCGACAAGATACAGGGGCAGATTACTTCCGCCACTTGCTCCATAGCGCAAAAAGCAGTTGAAAGAGCCGTTACCCTCGACCCGAAGGTTACTACTGCCATGGTTGGTACTTTCAGAAAAAGGCGAGACCTTGTTTTAAAACTGATGAAGGATATACCCGGGTTGAAGACCAATATACCGCAAGGGGCGTTTTACCTGTTCCCCGATGTGTCGTATTACTTCGGCAAAACATATAAGAGCAACGACCAGAAAATCAATTCTCCGGTAACGGTGAAAAATGGAACCGACCTGTGCTTTTACCTGCTCGAGCAAGCGGAGGTTGCCCTTGTTCCGGGCGCTGCCTTTGGCAACGACCGCCACATTCGCATATCGTATGCTACGTCGGAAGAGTTGCTCGTAAAGGCGTTTGAGCGAATCAGGAAAGCGCTTGCTTTACTTCAATAGCCGAGGTAATATAATGCCCTCCCTATTAACATGACAAAAAGAATAATAAGGTTCTTAAGTAAAAAACCATCTATATGGCAATTCTGGATTGCCGTTGCTTTTCTTTTTAAACTGGCTTTTTTTCTCTTTAAAATCTTTACGCGCACCCATGCCGAATCAGATATAAGTGGTTTCATTGGGTTTGCCGACGCCGACGCTACCGCATATCTTACCCCGGTGGATAATTTTGTGCATACGGGTAGTTACCTTCCCGACTACCGCATGCCCGGATATGGCGCATTCTACTTGCCGTTTATCTTACTTTTTTCAAAGGGGATGGCTTGTAATCTTCTCATTATCGCACAACTCTTTTTGTCCGCCTTATCGATATATGCGCTGGCTCTTACATCAAAGCTTATTTTTAAATGCGATAAGTACTTCTATCTTACTTTTTTTATATATGCCATAAGCTGCTATACCTCCTGTTTCGATGTGTTTCTGCTTACGGAAAGCATCACCACGGCTTTCTTAATTTTCTCGGTCTATTATTTTGTAAGCTATTTTGAGCATAATAAAAAACTGCATCTTTTTTTATCCGGTTTGTTCCTCTCATGGGTAATATTCTGCCGTCCTGTATTTCTCCCGCTCATGTTCTTTTATTCAATCTTCATTATTGTAAAGTCGCCGCAAAAGGTAATAAGTTGCTTTATGCTCTCTTCATCGTTTATCATTTGCGATTCAATATGGATTTGGCATAACTATAAAAACTATGGAATTATCGCCCCATTGCTCAATAATCAGCATACCTTTTTTAATCCGATTATAGGTGAAAAGGCAGGTGCGCCTAAAGAGTACTTTACAAACGGATTGTCGCCCGATACAGTTGTCGATATTCATGCGTTGATGGAGAAGTACGGACAGGCGTGGGGAGCGCCAACCATATACGAACTGGACGATATTTTTTACAATGAGGTAAACGGGCGTACGCGGCTGATAGATATAGCTGCTGTACCCCAATACAGTTATACATCCAAGTTTAACCGCGACAGCTTAGAAAATCTCAATAAGTTGATTGATACGGTTGACTTGAAAAGAATGACCAACGTGCAGAAGCGGAAGATAGCCGTATTCATAGACGGGAAAATTGACAATTATATCGCTTCGCTGAAAAAGGAAAAACCCTTTGTATATTATATAAAAGCCCCGCTCATTCTGCTGCGCCGGTTCGTTATTACATCGGGGTGCCAGCTTCTTTATGACAAGCCGGTAACACGCGGCAACATTTTTCAATATTCTCTTAAAATCCTTTTTGCGCTCCTCTACTATTTAGTGCTGGCAACTGCAATCATCGGTATCTTTCTGATGAGAAGGAAGCTTTTTAACTTCCGTTCGTTTGAATTCCTGATAATGGGTATTGCCATTTACATCATCCTTATACATCCCCTTATACTGCGGTTCTGCGATTGGCGTTATTCTGTACCGGCGTATCCCTTTCTTGTGGTCTGTTCCGCCGCGGCAATAGTTTCAATCGCTGAAAGATATTTGCCGAAGGGTTGAAAATAAAACAGACAGGGCGGAAGGTATTACCTCGGCACCCCGCCTGTCTTTAAAAGCTACATACTTATTTGGTACTTGCCAGATATTTTGCTACGCCGGAATGAGAACCTTCCAGCGCCTTCTCACCTTTTTTCCAGTTAGCAGGGCATACTTCACCCACTTCTTCAAAATATTGGAGCGCATCGACCATACGCAGCGCTTCTTCAACGTTTCTGCCGAGCGGGAAGTCGTTGATGAGCGAATGGCGCACAACTCCTTTCTTGTCAATAAGGAACAGTCCTCTGAAGGCAATCATAGGTCCGTCGGCTTCCGGTTCGCCGCCGTGGTTCAGTTTATATTCGCCCGCCAGCACTCCGTAATTGATAGAAATAATTTTGGTGGTATCGGCTACTATGGGATATTTCACACCCTTTATTCCGCCCTGTTCTTTGGTCATTTGCAGCCATCCCCAGTGCGACTCCTCGGTATCGGTGGAACAGGCAACAAGGGCTACATTACGTTTTTCAAATTCGCCGGCTGCATGCTGAAAGGCATGTAGTTCGGTTGGGCAGACAAAGGTAAAATCCTTCGGATAAAAGAAGAACAGCACATATTTTTTTCCGATATACTGTTCCAGCGTAAAGTCATTTACAATCTGGTCGCCCATAACTACCGCCTTTGCCTTGAAAGCGGGGGCTTTTTTTCCTATTAATGATGTCATGGTGATTATAATTTTAGGGTTGATTTTAATTGAGATTGCAAAGATAGTTCAAATTAGGGAAACGGAATTATGAACCGTTACAAAAGTTAAATAGCAGATTCCCATATTAAACATTTGGCTAAAAATGGCTAATTATGGCTAATTATAGCTTTTACGGTAACCGCGTTATGCTTTCCACTATTTCTCTTGCCTCCTCATTTTCAACGATAATGGTAGGCATACCGGGGTTTAAGTTGCCGTTCTTGTCTTTGCCTCCTCCGGTCCGCTCGCTTACATAACAGCCCCGCATTTTCAGCACCCTGTCTATTGCCCGCAGGATATGGTTGAAATCCGGTTTTTGTTTTACCGTTACCATTCCTTCTTTTGTGCTGATGGTTTTCTCCACATCCGTCTCGCTCTCGGCGATGGCGCAAAGGCGCGCTTCCAGTTCGGTGGTGCTTCGCAGTTTTTCCATTCCGACTGCAAGATGTTCAGCCCGCATTATGTCGAGCATGTCTTCACGCTTTTTCAGTCGGTTGGTTATTATATCGTCGGCAAAATAGAGATACCTTTCGATGGTGTGCGGCGAAACGCCCCATTTTTCGGTAAACCTCTTAATGATTTCATTGCGGGACCATCCGCCTTCTATATCGGCGGCTACCTCGCGGATGCGGAGTTCAATCTGGCTTCTTGTGCTCATTTTATCAAGTTTAGTCCGGCAAACGCCGGGAAAAGATTATAAATTAAATTATTTGACGATGCAAATATATACATTATATATTACATAATACATATTATGTGAATTTTTTTGAAATAAACTGTTTCGCAGGGTGGCATGCGAAGCGGTAAAAAGTTTAATTCACTTTAACCATCTTTCCGCAATACCTGCCTTGGCTTGTTTTAAGTTCATAAAAATAGCACCCCGGGGATAGGGATACGCCGTTTATTTTTACAGAATTAGCTCCTTGCTTATAGCTGCCGGTAATGGCAGTTATTACCCTGCCAAACATATCTGTTATACGCAATGTGGTATTGTTCTCGTTTTGCGGTAATGTGAAATTTAGATAGGTGTAATCGGTGAAGGGGTTGGGCTGTAAGCTAATTACAATCTCACTCGACATTATAGACGATGAACTGTTTGTATCTTCTGATTTTTTATGCGCCCGGTGCTGCATGTCGCAATTTGGCACTACCACATACTCTATAACAGTATCAATATGTCCCGTGCTATCCTTACCATATAAAGTAATGGTATCTGTACCCGGAGTATTATAATAAACAGCAGGATGAGATGATACAGAGGTTTGTCCGTTACCGAAATTCCAAAACCAGCTTACATAAGCATTTGTGTCACCATCTATACCAGTGATATGAAAGGTATCTATGGGGCAAGTAAGGGTTATAGTATTTGTAAATAGATGAATACTTGTGTCATTTTCCGGTCTGTGAACTTCCGGGCTTACACATGGAGAAATTTTACCTAAAAACAGACCGCCTGCCTGTACCGAAAAGCCCGGTTTTAGTTCAATAGCTTGACCTGCTTGATAAGTTGTACTTCCGCCATTATGAACAGTAACATAGCCGGTTGGACCCGGACCGCCCACGTTGTAGCCGGCTGCAATAGTTTGACCTGCCTGATAATCTCCTTCGGGATAATAGTAATCCTTATCTTGAATTGCAAGATTGTCAGGACAGAATTCAAATAATTCTACATTATCAATGTCTACACCGCCTGAATTCATGATCAAAACGAGGTTTTTGTAATCGGATGCACTGCCAGTATTAAATGCATATTCAAGAGTCGTGTAAGGAAGTAATGAAGTTGAAATACTAAAAGCGTTATCAAATTCAATTTTATCATTTCCCGTGTAAACATACCATTTTGGACCATATTTACTTAAAATAAAACCTAAGGTATTAGTGGTCGGACCTGATGGATATGCAATAGATCCAACATCGACAAAATTATCTGTTCTTATCTGTAATCTCAAAATATAAGTTGTATATGCTTGTAAATTACCACCATTCAAACCCACCCATACGTTGTCGCGCCTGGTACGATTACCAAAGTTTTCTGGTATATTTCCAAATATTATATGCAAATAAAAATTATTTCCAGGATAAGGGGCAGTTGAATAAGTGCACCAGTCAGGATATGAATAAGTATGAGTACCAAATCCAGGAGGGATTATTCCTTGTGTACCCCAGTTATTTATATAATCATCAATAAAGATCTCATCTCCCCCATATCTGAAGTTAAATGGATTAATATCGGTATTACATGTAGCATATTCAGTATTACCGTTTTCAAAACCAGGATTAGGCACCAAGTTCTGCTGTGCATAATCCTTTTTGAACATTAAGAATAAGAAGATAAATGGGAAGAGTGATTTATTCATTATTTTATTAATTTATATGATACGCCCAACCTATGCTCAATCCATAATTAACAAAATTATAGTCGGTATAAAGAAACCATCCAAATTTAGATATTGGAAATAGGTCATTCCAAAATTCAGCTTGTAGAAAAAGATTTGAGTGGTTGCTTATTTTAATCTTTACGCCGAAATAGCCAATTAAGGCAGTATTAAGTGACGGAAATTTAAATCCGGAAAATACATCAAACGGCTCTGATACAAATTTTTGCGCCCCCATTTGACTTAGTGGAACTGCGGGATATATATTATCTGTCGACGAATCTTGCCGTACTTTTACTTCTTCCGCAAATCCAGCGCCATAATAAAATATTTTGGAATCGTGCCGGAAACATAAGAAGAGCGAGATATAGTCCGCCATCGTCCAATATCTATAATTTAACCATTCATAATCTTTTTCTCCATAGTTCAATCCAATTTCTAATCCGGTATTGTTCTTATTTTCAACAATAAGGTAGCCGTCACATCCCCCGACTGCCACAAAACCTTCACCAGGCCTACTAAGATCTATTTCCGTTGCTCCAGCATTCAAATCTCCTGCTATTCTCATAGTATATTTTTTCCCCTTTGCACTGTCTTTCTGGGCATAAATGGCAACAACCGGCATGAGCATAAACAAGAGCAGAAAAATAATAAATCTTATTTCTTTTTGCTGTCTCATACAATAGAAATTTTATTTCAGTCCGAGTTTTGCCTTTATTACTTCAATCTGTTTCTGCTGATTTGCTAGTTCCTTCTTAAGTTCATTATTTTCTTTGCTTAATTCCTCGTTATTTCCTTGTAACTTTTCTATTTTCTTATTCTGGTCTATAATGTAGAGATATGTTTCTTCAATATTTTTTTGGTGCATTGCGAACATGGTTCTTACATCTATGCCGCTTTTTACTAATTCACTTGCCGAC
>JAKAOA010000143.1 GCA_021823405.1 Bacteroidota bacterium
TAAAGCGCCATTTTGTGTTCGTCAAGTTCAATATTTACTTCCGGCTGTCCGATGTTCTTTAAGATTCCGACATCTTCCATACCTCTTACGTTCTTAAGTCGCTCATTAACCTTTTCCGCCAGATTATTCAATACGGTAAGGTCGGGTCCGGTTATTCTTGCGGCAAGAGCGGCGTTAAATCCTGAAACGGCTTGTTCAAAGTTATCTCTTATGTATTGTGAAAAATTGAATACCACTCCGGGGTATTTCCTGTTCAGCAGATTGCTCATTTCATTGGTGAGGGAATCCTTAGAAATATGCGGTTTCCATTGGTCTTCGGGATAAAGGATTACGTTGTTCTGAATATCTGAAAATGCCTCGGGGTCGGAGCCGTCGTCAGGTCTTCCGGTTTGTGTAACCACTGTTTTTACCTGCGGGAATGAGACAAGGTCGTGGCGCATGCTGTCGGAAAAATTGGTTGCGTCATGCAGGGATATGCCGAAGGGTAGCTGCGCCTTTATCCACATCCCTCCCTCATCCAGATGCGGCAGGAATTCTGACCCTACGAATTTTGTGACGTATATGCTTATACCCAGAAGCGCTATTGCTGAAATCAGGACTACTCTTTTCCTTTTGAAGGCAATTTGAAAGACCCTGCTGTAAGCCCTTACGATAAAGTCGGTTATAAAGTTCGATTTGTTGTACACATCTTTTTGTAACAGGAAGCACATAAGCGGCGGCACGAGAGTAATATAAAAGAATACCGCTCCAAGCATTGCGAAGCCAAGGGTGTAGGCGAGCGGAGAAAATATTTTTCCTTCCACTTCCTGAAACGAGAAGATGGGGAACAGGGCAAGCAGTATGATAAACTTCGCAAATACTATTGAACTTCCGCGGTCCATTACAATATCTCTGATAATGGAGTGCTTTCTCATTTTATTAAACCGATCACGTCCCAATTCTTTGTATTTTTTATCAAAAGCCACTACGCATCCCTCCACTATTACCACGGCGCCGTCTATAATTATTCCAAAATCGATGGCGCCGAGTGAAAGAAGGTTTACAGGCATGCCTTTCAGTTTCATACATATAAAGGCAAACCCCAGCGAGAGCGGTATGATTATACTCACGATTAGTGTAGTGCGCCAGTCGGCAAGGAAAAGAAATACGATGGCGACTACCAGAAAAATGCCTTCAAAGAGGTTGCGCAGAACGGTATGGGTAGCATAGTTGATTAAGTCCGATCTTTTATAATGCGGTACTATTTTAACATCGGGCGGGAGTATGATTGTATTCAGTTCCTTTACTTTTTCTTCCACGTTTCGTAATACTTTTGCCGGGTCTTCGCCTTTGCGCATTACCACAACGCCCATGGTAACATCATCGTCGGAGTATATGGAATCACCTTGCCGCCTTGAAATACCTACCCGTCCCAGCCGCTGGAGCATGCTTATATCCACTTCTGCAACATTTTTAACATAGACGGGCACCCCGTTAGAAACCTTAATCACTATATTTTTTATATCGTCAATTCCCTTGATTAAACCAATTCCTCTGACGGCGTATGACTGCTGCCCCTGTTCAATATAGTCGCCGCCTGAATTTACATTGCTGTTGGATAAGGCAGTGAATACGTCCATTGCAGTTAAGCCATATTTATTCAGTAAAAACGGGTTCACGGCAACCTCGTACATTTTATTCTGTCCGCCGTAGGTATTAATATCGGCAACGCCGTCCGCTTCGCGCAGCTTGTGGTCTATCACCCAGTCCTCTAAGGTTTTCAATTCCATCTTCGACCTGGTTTTACTTTCCACCGTAAACCTGTATATTTCACCTACCGGGCTGTATGGCGGGGCAACATAAGGCGTTACGCCTTGAGGCAGCTGCACATTGGCAAGGGCGTTGATGACGTTTGACCGGGCGTGAAAATCGTCTACCTCATCGCTGAATAGCACGGTGATTTGCGATAAACCGAACATGGTAATGGAGTGCATTACGGTTTTCTGCTGCACTGAATTCAGGCTCAATTCAAGGGGGATGGTGATAAGCCGTTCAACCTCTTCGGCGCTTTTGCCCGTCCACTGCGTTGTGATAATGACCTGCGTGGGAGTAATATCAGGATATACGTCGATGGTTTGCGTTTTAAAGCAGATTCCTCCTATAATACCGACCAGGATGGCGATAGAGAGGAATACGCCTCTGTTGAGGATAACGGTTGTAATAATTCCTTTAACAAGTTTTTTCATCTTACCGCGCTTTTATTGTCCCAATACATAAATAGCGCCGTTGGTAGCTATAACATCTCCCGGCTTTATACCCTGCCGGATGTAGCATACTCCATCGCTGCAATTTTCTAATTTCACCGGTTGCCTTTCAAAAACATTATCGCCTTTATACACCATTGCATAGTACACATTTTCGTATAAAATCAGGGCATTTTTTGGAACGGCGGTGGCTTTCAGGTGCATATCAAGCTGAACTTTTATATCGGCAAGCATATTGGGGCGCATAATCTGTTTCGGATTATTCAATACTATGCGCGCCTGCAGGGTACCGGCTGATGAATCCAATACATAGTTTATTTTAGATATCACACCTCTGAA
The DNA here is from genome assembly GCA_021823405.1 of Bacteroidota bacterium. Taxonomy (GTDB): domain Bacteria; phylum Bacteroidota; class Bacteroidia; order JABEUT01; family JABEUT01; genus JABEUT01. The sequence goes on from JAKAOA010000143.1 coordinate 2,583, forward strand.
AAGAGTGTCGGGCAGGGCGAAAACGCGCACGTTCACAGAGTCGCCTTCTTTTACCTTCTGTAAATCCTCTTCATATAGGTTGGCTTTTATCCATACCGTAGCGAGTGAAGAGAGTGTAAAATAGTTGTTGTTGCTTCCGGGTAACAGGTTCATCCCTTTGTTAATGGATTTCTGTATTACGTAGCCGTCCATGGGCGCAGTAATTCTGTAATCGGGAGGGGCTCCGGCGGTATCGTTAATGCCGTAAGTTTTGAGGTAGGTTTCGTATTGTTTTAAATTATCCACCGATGCTTCGTATGTAACTTTCGCATTCAGGAGTTGCAGTTCCGAATATACTTTGGTCTTGTAAAGTTCTTCCGCCACATCAAGGTTTCGTTTGTTTAAAACAACTTGTCCTTTTGCCTGATTATACTGGCTTAAATAATTACCCAGGTCGCCGCTGCGCACAACCGCAAGCGTTTGTCCCTTTTTAATATGGTCGCCCAGTGACACGTTCACTTCAAGTACATTACCGCTTGCAAAGCCGAAGACCGGGAGAACATCATCCTGATTGAAATCGACCTTACCGCTTAATGACAAATCGGTTACTTCCTCCCTCTGCCTTACCGAATCTATGCGTATCTGTTTCATCTGGTCAGATGTAAGTTTTACCTCATTGTCAGGTAACGATTCGCTTTTTTCTTCCTGATTGGCATTACAGCCGGCAAACAGGAGCGAAATCAAGAATAGGATCAACAATAGTTTATTAGTCATACTTTTATTTTATTAGGTCGGTTCCTGTTGACATATCAAGGTTGTGCATGGCGTTAAAATATTGCACTTGTAGGTTCAAAAGATTAGTTTTGCCGTCGAGGTATGTGGACAGTTCGCTCAAAAAATCCAGTATGCTGATGTATCTTTTTTCGTAGTTTGTGAAAGCGTTATTCATCATATCCTCAAGATTTTGTGCATAGACAGGCGTAATTTCATTCATCTGTTTTTTATACCGCAGCAGGTTTGTATAAGAAGTTACAACCTGATTCTGTACTGTTGCGAGCATAAGAGAGTCATTTATTTCCGATTGTTTAAGCTGCTCCTTTGCCGCAGCGATGTTCCACTGGTTGCGGTTGAATACCGGAAGGTCGATACTTCCCTGTATCCCCCAGAAATTAGGTTCATAGTCGTTCACGGATTCAAAATTTGCCGCTAACGAGAGGTCGGGTACTCCGGTTGTCCGTTGCAGTTTCAGATTCTTTTCGGCATAATCGCTGCCGGAATATGCGAGCAGTAAATCGGGGCGGTTCTTTACCGCGCTGTCTGATACCGTTTCAAATGTTGGTATTGTGGCGGAGTCATGTATGCTTATCAGTGATATAAAATAGGTTTTGGGAGGATAATTAAGTATAATCTTTAAGTCCTGTTCGTCATTGTCTATCGACTGTCTGCTTGTAAGCTCCTGCGCTATCGCATCGCGATACTGCGCCTGAAGGCGGGTCACATCTTCGCCGGCTGCATTCCCTTTGGCGTATAAGTTTTGGGTAATTTCGATAAGATGAAGCAACTTCGATTCCTCTGTATTGTATATTTTAACAAGAGCTTGGTTATTATACAGGTCGGACATGTCGGTAACGAGTTCATATTTCAGGTTTCGCAGTATATCCGCCACCTGATATTGCGCCTGTTTAACCCCCACTTCAGCCAGTTTCCATGTAGCTTTATGTCTTCCAGCTAGGGTAAAAAGTTGCTGTATTTGTCCGCCATGTTCGTCACTGTAATTTAGAAAATCACGTTTATTCGGATTATATAACTCCTGCCAATATGTAAGATTAGGGTTATACAGAAGTTTAGATTGAAGGTAATTCGCCTTGGCAATATCTATGTTGTAATAGTTCAGAAGGAGTGTCAGGTTTTTTTCCATCAACCTCTTTTGAGCGTCTTCCAGGTTCAGGTAAATGGTATCCTCATTCACCGGCAAAGGTTCTTGTGCATGTGTGTAACCGCAGCAAAGCCAAAAGCATATCAATATCCAAAACCAGATTTTCATATGTTACATAATTCCCCAAAAAGGGAGGTAAAAAATATTCAAAATGCCGATTAGCCGAAAGCCGAGGATGCAAAAGTAAGGCGAAGAGGCGGGATTGATTGGTCTAAAGCCATTAGAATCCTTTAATTTTTACATTAAAAAGGGCTAATTCCGTGATTTTTGGCGATTGAGAGAAAACAACGAGCGCATGTAATTAACTTGATTCCCAATCTCTTTAATATAATTTGCCTTATATTTCTTACCAATTTTGTTACTTTGTACATTGCATTTTATCCGTAAAATAAATCCAACCGACTTGAAAAATGTTCTGTCACTAAAGTTATTTTATATTGCCATACTTGGTGCAATATTGGTTTTAACGGAACTATGCTGCACATTGGGTAATAGAAACGACCATAAGATGGTACATAAAGCCGCCGTGAAATATATGGCGCCGCCTGCCAGAATATTGTGTAAGAACCCGATTGTTACATTTAAAGATAGCAGCTTCCAAGCCAATACAATATATATACCCGCTCCTGTATCCGTTGGATCGGAGAAAAAGACCTTAAGAATGAAAACTGCGGCTGTAGGCAAGCTTTTACCCCCTGAAATAAACCCTGCTGGGTTTTATGTGCACATGAAAAATTACACAACTTTGGATGGTCTGGCTCTAAGTTCTATCAGCTGCTGTTTCAAAGACCATATGGGCAATCTTTGGTTTGCCACTTATGGAGCGGGCGTTAGCCGCTTCGATGGCAAATCTTTCACCAACTTTGCCGCTGAAGACGGGCTTCCCGATAACTATATTCATTGTATTTGCGAGGATAAAGATGGAAATTTATGGTTCGGGACAGATGGTGGCGGCATTAGCTGTTATGATGGTAAAAGGTTTACTACTTATGACATTTCCAATGGATTGGATGAGAATATCGTCTTTTCACTATATCCTGACCAAAACGGGAGAATCTGGATAGGAACTTTAAATTATATTTACTATCTCGACATGAACGAAGCCCATGGCGGCAAACCGGCTGTTAGGTCATTCAGCTCTCAACATCGGTTGCCCCTATGTTTTACCACATCTATTACTAAAGATGAGAAGGGAGATGTATGGTTCGGTACAAATGGAAGCGGCTTATTACGTTATAATGGCAGATCAATTATTCAATATACGGTAAAACAGGGATTATTAAGTGATAGTATAATGTCTCTTGCGGAGGATAAAGCCGGACGGATATGGGTTGGTACATCTCGCGGCGCAAGCTGTTATGTAAACAAGCACTTTATTAACTATGAAAGGATAGGAAGGCAGCCGGATAAGGCAGTTTTAAATATTTACCGCGATGAGGTTGGCAATTTATGGTTCGGGATGTCGAAAAATGGCGTATGTTTTCTAAGTAACAAAAAACTTGAAGCTACCCAATCAGACTTTATAGAATATAATACTGCCGAAGGTTTAACGGCTAATACGGTATTTGGAAGCGTTGAGGATAATGAGGGCGATATGTGGTTCGGATACGATGGCTATGGCGTAGATTGTTACGCCGGCTGCCAGTCGGAGAATAATAATTCGTCAGATGGACAGAGAT
>JAKAOA010000144.1 GCA_021823405.1 Bacteroidota bacterium
GATCTACCACAGCTTTTGGTAAAATGTAAGTCATGGATACAAGTCCGTTAGGGCTGACGGGGTAAATTGTATCTCCAGCCCTATAATTTTTATCGGCTATCCAACGTATGCTGTCTGTAGTATTTTTATCGTACATATTCTCATAAAGCGCTACCGGAGGTACAAAACATGTCACGGCGCCTGCAAGATTGCCTGCCAGATTGGATATACTGTCAATATTAGCTCCTTTGCCGATACCCCCTGTGGTAGTTAAAAAGTTTGCAAATGATGGGGCATTGGTAATTCTTAAATAATTATTACCATAGTGCACGGTTGTAAATCCTACATTGGGGTTAATGTATGAAAATGCGCATCCTCCGCCGTCGCCGCCGCTTGCATCCAATAGCTGGTCTTGCGGATAGCCGTTCACATTACCGGGTACGTATGGAGTACCGTTATCCTGCGTTCCGCCAAGCACCGGGAATTGTGAACTTCCTGCAAAGCTATCCGCGGCAAATGCTACGGTGAAGAATTGCGTGGTAACATAGTTGCGGTTCATTCCGTACCAGTCAGGGAGATTGTTCGGGGCTGGATTCGTATTCAGGGTGTTTATATTAAGCGTTTGAAATATTCCGCCATCGCATCCGATATAAACAATATTCGGGTTATAGGGGTCGAATGTAATGGTCTGGTCATCGGCATGAACGCCGGGACCGCCCGGTACTTCTCCGTAATAACTTATATTTTCCCATGAACCTACTGAATCACCGGGGGCGCCTTGTTGCCAGAACCAGAAGGTAAGACCGCCCAGCAGTATTTCACCCTGATTGGTAGGAAATACTGCAATGCAATTATCATAATTCGCCTGATTTTCGCCACTATTGCCGAAAGGATTAAAGGTAGGGCTGGGGGTGCCTATTTCATACCATGTTTTGCCGGTATCCATAGCCATATAAATACCGACAAATGAGCCGCCGTTCGCCACTGAAGCATATATAACCGCCGGATTTGTGGGAGAAATGGCAAATTCTATTCTGCTTGAGATATTACCGCCGCCCAATTTATGATTAACCAACCCGGAATTAATTGCTGTAAACAAAGAGTCATTTTCGCCGCATGCGCCCAGCCGCTGGATGTAGCCGGTGCCATTGATACTTGCTACAACCACTTTGCCGTCGGTTGATATTTTAACATCATGTGAAATACCGGATATTTTAGAATGAGTTGCGGAGTTTAAAGCATGTTGCCATGTACTTCCGGCATCATGGGAAATGAAGAGACCTTCATTTGTGGCAGCGTATATTATGCTGTCGTTGCAAGGGGAAATAGCTATCCTGTCAACATAAGCCCATTGGGCGCCATTGGCGGGCGCTCCATTGTTGTTTTGAATAGTATCATTTGTTGCAGGCGGCGCTGTAGAAGGCAGCCGCGTGAATGTAGCCCCGTCATCTTTAGAGACAAAAATACCGCCGCCTATCATGCCGGTGCTGAATCCTTCTCCAAGGGAATAGTATAAAAAATCTTCACCGGTGCCGCAATATATATATCCGTTGGATGCCTGGGCGAGGCAGCAAGCTTCGAGCGATTGCAAGTTATCATCCACCGGCGACCATGTGGCGCCTGCGTTGGTGCTTTTCCATATTCCGCCTGAAACTGCGCCTGCGAACATCGTATTGCCGGTATGATCTTGATTGTCAAATATGATGGCGCGCGTTCTGCCGCCTACATTGGTGGGTCCCATACTTGTCCAATTAAGTCCTAATGCTCCGGCTGTCGCTCTGTGGCTGTTTTGGAGCGCCTGCAGGGAGTTTTCGGTGCGCTGCATGGCGGCGTAGTCCATTTTACCGGTAATGTTGTTTTTGCGAGCATTGAAGAAATAAGCCGCCATTCCCTGGGCGTCTCTGCCCTCATCATTGTCTTTGTCTTCAGCTTTGGCGCTTAACGGCGATTTATAAAGACGGCTGTTAAACCGGTGGTTCAGATAAATGCCGCAAACGGACACTGCGAAAGCTAGGGCAACGGTGTATTTTAACGATTTTTTTAGCGTAATCTTCGGAGTGGATTTTTTCATATTCTTTTCAATATTTTTATTTATTACTACAAATATACGAAATATTTCAATGAACCATATTATTTTATAAAACTTTTCAGAGTAGATGCTTTTCGGCGTGATAAGAAGACCTTACAAGTGGTCCGCTTTCTACGTAACGGAAGCCCTTTGCCATACCGATTTGCTTTAATTCTGCAAAGTAATCGGGGTGAATGTATTCGCGCACAGGCAGGTGTTCGGGTGTGGGCTGCAGGTACTGACCTATTGTAAGAATTTCACAACCTGCGTTCTGCAAGTCATCCATGGTTTGCAGGATTTCGTCGCGTGTTTCGCCAAGCCCCAGCATAATGCCCGACTTTGTTCGCATTCCGGCGTTTTTAAGCATTTTAAGGGTTGATAAACTTTGGTCGTATTTCGCCTGTATCCGCACTTCCTTTGTCAATCTTCTTACCGTTTCGAGGTTATGCGATACAATTTCGGGATGAACATTTACTATCCGTTCAAGGCAATCCCATCTGGCTTTAAAGTCGGGAATGAGGGTTTCCATGGTTGTACCGGGGCATTTGTTTCTTATTGCTTTTACCGTTTCAGCCCATATAGCGGCTCCCTGGTCCGGAAGGTCATCCCGGTCAACCGATGTTAATACGCAGTGTTTTACTTTCATCAGTAATACTGCATCTGCTACCCTTTCAGGTTCATTCAGGTCGGGCGGGAGCGGTTTTCCGGTTTTTACTGCGCAGAAACCGCAGGAGCGCGTGCAGATGTTGCCCAGAATCATAAAGGTAGCCGTGCCTGCTCCCCAGCATTCGCCCATGTTGGGGCAGTTGCCGCTCTGGCAAATGGTGTGCAGACGGTTATGATCAACTGTTTTTCTTACCTGCAGGTAATTATTTCCCGATGGGAGTTTTACACGCAGCCATGCGGGCTTTCTCGCAAGAGTGGCATTTTGAACAGCGCTGTTATCGGCAGTATCCGGCTTTGGTGTTTCGGGCATATCTCTGATTTCTCTTTTTATTAACCTGTTCATTATCAATACCACCGTTTACCGAATCCAATGCTTAGATAGAGGTTCACGAAAACCTGATTATTCCGTACATAAGCCATAATGGGAATAACCTGCGGATAGGCATCTATTATAATTCCCGTTTCAATTTCCTTCAGGGTGTTGTATTTGTTGGCATAATCGAAATTCAGTCCAAATTTGGCATAGCCGCCCGGATAGAACTTCATTTGCCCCAGTCCATCGAAAAACGAGGCGCCGCCATATATGTTGGATGGATTGTCCTGTACCGGGTTATAGGGCGCCGAAATGGGTGACAGTTCGGAATTAGCCGGTATTATTTCAAGCCACACCGGTTTGGCGGCTGCAATGGAGGCGCCGGCTGAATATACAGCGTCAACTTCCACGCAGCGCAGGTTGTTCTTGCGGAATAATCGTTTGTTCAGCCCTGTGCCGAAGCGGAATACCTGAACGCTGTTCAGTTTTCCGAAAAAATAGCCCTTGGCGTCGGGAAAGGCGCTGTTCTGAATTTTAATCTGTTGCGGGCTTTCCATATTGGCGGTCTGAATTTCCCAGAACCATAGCCGGTATATGGATAATATTTTTGCCTTTTCAAAAAACAAGCCCCAGCCGTTGGAATGAAGGAAGGCGCCGCCCAGCGCCTGCCCGCTATATATTACGTTCTGGTCTTTATCGCTTTTCAGCTGGGAAAGTATATCCTGCGCCTTCGCGCTATTGAACGAAAACAGGAAGCAAAGCAGCCCGGAAAAAAATAAGTTTTTGACATTCATTTTCTTTGTCCTATTTTTGTTGTGCAAATCTAATAAATAAATTACAATATTCTTACTCATGAGCACATCAAAAGTAAAATATATCGGCGGTCTGCGCACCGAGGCAGTGCATAGTGCATCCGGCAACACCATTATTACCGACGCCCCGGTTGATAATCATGGAAAAGGCGAGGCATTTTCGCCTACCGACCTGCTATGCACCTCTCTCGCCTCCTGTATGCTTACCTTGATGGGCATTGCCGCCGATACGCAGAACTTGAGAGTAAACGAAGGCGGAAAAAGGTTAACGATAGACGGGGCTACTATCGAAGTTACCAAAATAATGGCGGCGAACCCTAGAAGAGTGGGCGCAATAGACCTTATTATAAGAATGCCGCGGAATGACTATACTGCTAAAGAGATGCAGATCCTGGAAAATGCAGCTAAAACCTGTCCTGTGGCTTTAAGCATACACCCTTCCATTAAGCTGACGCTGGAATTTTTCTATCCTTCGCAAGGATAAACGTTCTTCATATTAAATTCATAATCTTCATCTAACATTGCACCGGACATTGTCCTTTAATACATATCGTTTATGAAAAAAATAATTGTTTCTTCGTTATTGCTCATTCTTTCAGCAACCTATTCATCCGGTCAGTTTTCCTTACCGAAATCGTTGGATAATGTAAAGAGCGATTTAAACTCGGTTGACGGAAAAGGCAAATCAGGCGGGTTGAGCGCCGATGAGGTGGCTAAAGGGCTGAAAGACGCTTTAACCGTCGGCTCAAATAACGCGGGTGCTTCGGCATCAAAAACTGACGGGTTCTTTAAGGATTCATTGATTAAGATACATTTCCCTCCCGATGCTGAAAAAGTGAAGAATACTGCCCTGAAACTGGGAATGCAAAAGCAGGTGGATGATTTTGTATTAAGCATGAACAGGGCAGCCGAAAAAGCATCGGTAAAAGCTGCGCCTATCTTCGTAAACGCCATTACATCCATGACCATAGATGATGCTATGAAGATACTAAAAGGACCCGATAATGCCGCCACGCAATACCTTCAAAGTAAAACGCAGCAGCAGCTTCACGATGCGTTTTTACCCATAGTTAAGAGCGCCTGCGACAGCGTGCAGGTAACAAAGTACTGGACTCCGCTCGCCAATGCCTATAATAAAACCACCTTTTTTACCCGCGATCCGAAAGTGAATACAGACCTTAACGAATATGTTACCCAACAGGCTTTAAAAGGATTATTCGTACTGCTCGCCGGAGAAGAATTGAAAATCCGCAAGAATCCGGCCGCAAGAGTAGACGACCTTCTCAAAAAGGTATTCGGCAGTTTGGATAACAGCCAATAAGCCGTTTACAGGACTTAATGATAAAGTCCTTCTTTCAGTAAGATTCTTAAAAAAACGTATCGGTTACCCCTTCGAATGGTAAGCGGAGATTGCCGAGCGGGTATCTATTCTCGAATCCTGATAAGCGGCGCAATGCGAACTCGATTTGCAGGCGGCTAAAAAGGAGATTGCCATTATAGCCAGTAGGAATAGTCCCAAAAGATTCTTTTTCATCCGTGTAGAGTGTAGTTAGTATTTTCTGAAAAACTGCAAATATAAATTATTACCTGCGAACTAACAATTTTTTTTTGCTCTTAATTATTAACATAACGCCGGTTTTTGTTAATATGCTACAATAATTATACTGGTCGTAAGCGCTTTTGCAAAACAAGATATATACACAAATCCAAATGTGGTCGGTATAACTCTATCTGGGGGGGTGAATGATGGATGGGTATACCTTTTTTAAGGTATCCATTTATACATTCATTTGATTATCAAGTATTAACACTTTAAAATGGGTATCCAAAGGTATACCCTGACGAACCATCGGAGGTGTTCTCATTGTTCTCACAATTTGGCATATCGGTTTCAGCATGGGCGAGCATCTTGTTGTACCCGATTCATGAAACTGTAATGGCTGAAGGGAGATAAGTGCTAAATGTGTAGTGTCCAAGTTTATCAGTTAAGCATCCTTCTTTGGTTTCAATGTTTTGAATTGTAACAAAAGGTGCAAGTAAATATTCCCAAAATAAACTGATGCCTGAATTACCGCCAAGTAAACTATTATGTTCTGATGAATTTAATAATAACACATCTGTAAGAGAATTAATCGTATCCAGAAAATTTCTCTTGGTTTGGCTATCATTAATTATGGAAACCCATTTCATCTATGAATTGGTGATTAAATCAATTTTTTAATTTCTCTCTGAATAATTGCTCAATAGTCATATCGTTTGGTGTGCTAGAGGTTACAGTATAATATACAT
>JAKAOA010000145.1 GCA_021823405.1 Bacteroidota bacterium
GATACGGGAGCAACGCATAGTTGTATTGATGAAGAAACAGTTGCCCAATTGCTAAAACTAATAGCGAGAGATAAACAGAAAGTAGGCAATGCAGGAGGTTCATCTGAACAATTTTTATATGATGCTGGATTCAAATTACCGCTTCCATCAACGCCAATTATAGCTTTGCAGGTATTTGGAATAGATTTGAAAATTCAGCCCTATAAAGCATTAATTGGAAGAGACGTATTGAAGTTCTCTAATTTTATATATAGCGGTACAAGTAATTATTGGAGTTTAATCCTATAGCTCTATTTATCCCATCTTTTCTTTGCTGCTTTTTTTTGCTATCTCTTTACGCTTACTTTTAGATAGTTTTTTACTCCTCGCTTTTCCGCCTAAACTTCCTAAAAAAACAGCATTTATATTCTTTCCCTCATTGGGATTTGGTTCTGAAACTTCGCCTGTTGCAATTTTAGCAATGAAAACTGCCCGTTGTGCGGTGTCCTTTGGTCTTTTGTGTTTACCCATAACGCAAATATATACCATCTTTGCGTTACTAGGTGAAATGTTAAATTTCAAACTGACCCACTACCGAAAAAACGCCGCCGGTTATAAAGGATTTTGCACCTATCCCTCACGCAAAATAGTGGCAAAACGCGAACCCCGGAGCGTAGTTTAGAAAGTAACAATAATGGTATGGGGGGAGGAAGGTTGCGCCTTCTACCTATAATAATGATAGCTCTAAACTGTAAAAAAATAATTCGACGTAGTTACAAACTATGCCGAATTTTGCTTTGGTTTACGTGACTTACACTTAAGCAGCTATAGATTTTGGCGCGGATAAAGGGGTAATGAGAACTAGTAAATCTACTTCCTATTCTAATAGCGCAGGGTACTGAAGGAATCAAAAGAAGGCGTTACTGGTCCTTCATATTCGTTTGTTCGGCGTATAAATGATTCCCCGCCCATTGCAAGCCGCCTTGGTGCTTCATCAGATCTTTTGCGGCTTGGGGGTATTTGCGGCACCATTCCATAAAGCTAACGCTGCCCGGAAGGTGTGAGATAAGTATTTCATTAAGTTCAGGCCAGCCGGGGTGAAGGGCAACAAACGCCTTTACTTCCAGATTGGGATGATTAATGGTCCAATTCACAAATTCTTTCGAGCGGTCAGGGTGGTTGCCATCCCATTCGAACAAAGTATGAGCCGCAGGTTTATGACTTTGCACCCATTCGCCCAATGCTTTAGAAGCGTCGGGATGATTATTTGACCAGTTTTCAAGCGGAAGAGTGGACGCGCAGCCGAAAGAGAAGAAAGCTGCAGCTATGGCGACAAAAAATAATTGCCGTATTTTGAATAAAGTGCGGTTTTTCATTAGGTTTCATTTTTTAATTCGACTGTAAAAACTTGCAAAAGTTTAAGCAACTGTTGGAATATTCTCCCCCTTCTGTTACAATATGATAGGTAAAGATAAACTTTTAAGCCATATATTTCTATTACCCTTTTTGTTAGAATACTACTTGCGCAACTCACAAGAGTACGATGGTCGATTGCCTTCTTCAGGGCATCACTATTGAAGTAGGATAAGTAGTTACAGCTGTTACCGTCAGTGCATTATAAATATTACGACCTGTGCTGTAATCCTGATAGGTGGATGCGGCTGTGTAGTTGTAAGAAGCGCCATAAACAGCAAAATAAGCCGTGTTCCCGCTTCCTATTCCTGCATTATAAATATTCTCCAGCGGTATGGTAACTACAAACTTGTTCGCATTAGCCGCGATGGTATAAGTAGATACGCCAAGATAATTAGCAGGAGCAGAAGAAACAGAAGCGTTAGCTCCATAGAAAATTGCCAGGTTTCTTGGCTTGGTATCCGGGGTAATTGTATCTGTAAATGTTACCCATGCCTTTACATGGTTAATAGAATCGGATACTACCTTAATAATATTGAAATTGGGAATATGCGCCAATTCCTTATTTGGCAGTTCAAGATTACCAGGTCCAATGAACTGGAATCCTTGATAAAGCTCTTGCCCATAGTTAGTATCCCTGAAAGCAATAGTGTACATACCAGTTGTAACATTGAAGGTATATATGCCGGAAGATTTAACATTGATAGAGTCCAGCACTGCATTGGTATTTGCATTATACAGTATCGCTCTTATCCCTGTATAAGCAATACCCGTATCCGCAAGCACACCATATTGGTTGCTTAAAAAAATATGCCCTGTAAGTGAACCGCTATACGAAGGACCTGCGGGACCTTGCGAACCACTTGGACCCTGGGGACCGGTTTTGGTACAAGCATTAAATACCACAGCTGCTGATATTATGGCAACAGCTGATAAAAGGAAGCTAATGGGTCTTTTCATTGCATTAAAAATTAGTGTTTAAAACTATTACTGCCATGTAAGCGTATGACTGCTAAATTGCCTAATACTTACGCTGACAAAATTATGTAAAAATTGTGTTCTGAAAGCAGTTTTATATTTTTTTTGGGGGGATAAATACTTGGTAATCCGATCATAATATTTTGTTCTTATTTCAAGTAAGCAGAGTATTCAACATGGCAAGGTGTAGAAATTCACATATTACATTACCAGCGGAGAGAAATAACTAGCAATAATGAATATGGGTTGGGTACAAGAAAGTACGGTGCACTTTCTTGCGCACCTTCTACCTATAATAATGGTAGCTCTAAGCTGTAAAAAAAATAATTCGACGTAGTTTGTGAGGAGCGGAAGTCGCCGCGCGGTCACAAAATCACTTACGGTGAGCATACAATCGCAAAATCTTTTACGGGCGGTATTTAAACGACCTTCGGCTCAAATTCCGCCATTACCTCCTTTACCGGCTTATGTCCGGCGGAAAATGAAAGTATTTTCATCAACACCTCTTCCACCATTGCATCGGGGCACGATGCACCGCTTGTAAGCACTATTCGTAGCGGTTTCCTTTCAGGCAGAAAAACGTTTGAGGTTACACGTCTCTCCTTGGCTATTTCGTAATGGTTTATACATGACTCCGATTCAATTTCCTTTGCCGAAGAAATAAAAAATGTTTTGAACCGACGCTCGCATAATTCCACTATGTGGGAGGTGTTAGAGCTGTTGTAACCGCCTACCACAATTGCCAAATCGGCATCCAGTTTCAGAAGTTCCTGCGTAGCGTCCTGATTTTCGTTGGTGGCGTAGCAAAGGGTATCGCGCGTATCGGCAAAATGACGCCTGACCGCTTCAGCGCCATATTTATCCGCCATTGCCTTTTTCAGGTAGTCGGCTATCTCTTGTGTTTCGGCAGCCAACATGGTGGTTTGGTTAATCACCCCTATCCGTTCGAGGTCGGCGGCAGGGTTAAAACCCTTGGAATATCGCCCTGCAAATAATTTCTCGAACTCCTGCCTGGATGAATTACCAATAATAAAATCGCCTAATGCCTTTGTTTCATTCATATCCTTCACTATCAGCGAAGGACTCCCGGCGGCGCTGTGCGAAAAAGTGGCGCGGGTTTCCTCATGCAGCGGACGCCCATGTATGATTACAGTAAACCTCTCGCTCGCCAATGCCTCGGCTTTGTTCCATACACGGTGCACAAAGGGGCAGGTGGTATCGTATTTTTTGACCTCAATGCCCTGTTCCTCTATTTTTTTCTGTATATCAAGGGTTGTTCCGAAGGCGGGGATAATCACCACATCGTCAGGCGTAAGTTCGGAGAATGGCGTAATCGTTTTTCCTTCGGTATCCATAAGAAAGCGGACGCCCTGTTGCATCAGGTTGGCATTTACTTCGGGGTTATGTATCATCTGCGAAAGCAGGAAAATGCGTTTCCCGGGGTTTTCCTTCACCGCCCTGAACGATAACTCTATGGCGTTCTGTACCCCGTAGCAGAAACCGAAATGTCGTGCAAGATAAAATTTTACCGTGCCAAAATCGAGAAGCGTGGGGCTGAAATCCCTTTTTTTGGGGTCTGTCGCCGAACGCATCGCCTTTACCGCTGCCAGTAACGGGCTTTTATAAAACTCGGGTATTTCAAATGTTTTCATACTGGGCTTTGCCTCTCTCTGGAGCGCATTATGACCGAAAATGCTTCTTTTATTGTACTTCGGGCGCTAAGGGCAAAATTAGGAAATTATAACCAAACGGCAGTGTCCGCTCTTATCATCGGACAAATAAAAAACCGGGAATCAACCTTCATAGTGAATTCCCGGTCAGTTATGATGAGAACTTGCCGTAACTCATCAGGATATTATATCGGCTTATCTACCTGTACAGTTTCTTCACTGTTACACCGGTAGGCGTTTCCACCCTTATGGCATAAACGCCTGTTGTTTGCGGCAGGGCTATGTTTATCTGGTTGGATGATACGTTGGTGTGCAAGTCATCAATTACCTTTTGTCCGAGCATATTATACGCTGAAATAATTACATCTTCGGCTTGCGGGAAACTGAACACGATGTCGGCGCCTGCCTGGGTAGGAATAATAGTATAATTACCGGATGCAGGGTCGGTTTGATTTAATCCTTCAACGCTGTTCGCCGCGGTACCGTTAGAGGTAAGCAGGTTAGCGCCGGTGCAGCTCTGTCCGGGTTCAAGCTGTGTGAACCGCACCAGATAATCGAACTCCTGTCCGGCTTGTGATGCGGAAAAGGTATACACGCTGTTGTTCTCAAAGTTATTCAGGATGTTCCCTGTCTTCTTATCTATCAGGCATACGCACTGGTAGGAGGAAAGATTGGCGGTATTAAAACAGCTTAAGGTATAGTCCGCCGGCACATTGCATATAGCCGACATCGGCACGTCTATCTGTGTTGCACCGTCAGGCAGTTTGTTCAATATCAGGTTCCTGTTATCCGAACTGTAGGTAACCAGAACGGGTACTTTCTTTTCCTTGCCCGGTATATATAGCGCATCTTCATTGGGGTCGTATGAAGGGGAGTACCCATTTCCGAAAGTAATGGTTGTCGGGCATGCGAACCTGCTATTGGAGTCGTCGGCGAGGGTGAAGGTAACGCTGTTGAGCGCCTTTGTAGGGTCTCCGGGGCTTAAAAGATTGGTGGAGAGTAAAATCTTATCGGTCTCAAAGAAACTCAAAGTGGTATTCGAGAAGGAGGTCACCATAAATCCCTGTTCCATGGCAATATTGCTTCCTGCGCCGAAGGGATGCCATGTCTGGTCATCTTCATAGATATAGAAAGTGCTGGCTAAACTGGTGTTGTGTGATTGGAAAGTACTCCAGCTTATAGGGCACGGGTATGGGTTGCCTATCATGTTCCATCCCGAGTTCTGGTCGGTAACGCCAATTGTTATTCCACTGCCTGTATTAGGCACTCCGTTGGTAATATAGGTAAAGGGCGACATAGAAATCATTGAGTTAGCCATCCAGATATACAATCCTTCACCTTGCTTGAGGTGATAACTTATACCCGGTGATGCGAAATTCGTAATAGGGTCATAAGCGTTGGTTTTCTCAACAAATTTATCCACCGAGATGAAATTCTCCGCATTGCCGTTTACACCACCCACACCGCTCATATAAAAGTACCCTGACGGTGTGGCAGGCGATGGTTGGTTGCTTGCATTCCAGTCATTCAGCAGGTCGCTTTGCACCGGTGTGCTCAATGTCTGCCACGAAGGGGCTGTACGCCCGTCGTAACATTGTATTACAAAGGTTGCAGTGATACCGCCGGTTCCTGTAATGGGCGCTATCATTCCGGTACCCCCTGAATTTGAAATCAATGTCATTTTAGCCGGTCCGTTGAGCGATACTGCGCCGCTGGCAAGGGTAAGTGTCCCGGTGAAGGCGGTATTCGTTTGCAGGTCAAGGCTTCCGCTTCCGGAAATGGTAATGCTATTAAAGGTGGTACTTGCTGTACCCTCTACATTTTGAGTAGCTGCTCCGTTAAAGTTAACCGTTCCCATATTTGAGAGCGTTCCGCCGTTATAAATCCAGTTGCCCCCAAGTAGCAGGGTATTATGGGCAAAATTAACCGGGTCGTTAATCGTAAGGTTACCCAATACAGTAATTAATCCCGGTACTGTGGCAGTATATGAGCCGCTCCCTCCGATGGTGAGATGATAATAATCCTTTGCAGGCGTTGTAATATTAAA
>JAKAOA010000146.1 GCA_021823405.1 Bacteroidota bacterium
ACATAGGTTGAGGTGTGTTTTGTTTTGTTGTTATTACAAATATAACACCTCTTCATATGTCTATCTAATTGAATATCAATTATTTATGAACAAAGTAATTAACACTCCTTATCCCGAACTCACGTTAATTACATTATTATTGGCGCTGATATGCCATAACGGGCGGTTGGCGCCTGCGAATAGAATAATGCGCGCCTGAAGGTCAAGGCGGCAGAGTGCAATATCCATACCATCGTGCGATGAATATGAAGCATCGGACTGTTTTAGGGCATGGCGAATTTCATTGTTCAACAAAGCGAGTATTCCGCCGGGTTCATCGTTTTTACTTATAGAATATTCCAGTTTTTCGCTCCCAATCATGCTCATCATGGCGCCGGGCACGCCGTGACCCGTGCAGTCGGCGGCGGCTATATAGAGATATGAATCCTTTTTATGAAAAAAATAAAAGTCACCGCTTACAATATCTTTTGGCTTGTAAAGAATAAAGGATTGAGGCAGATATTTGAGTATATCGGCTTTTTCAGGCAGTCGGGCATTCTGAATCAGGAGAGCGTATTTGATACTGTCGGTAATGTCCTTGTTCTTTTCTGCAATAATGCTGTTGGCTTCCGACAGTTTACGGTTTTTAGCATCCAGTTCGCGATTAATTTTAAGCTCCTGGCGGTAACTGCGGTAGATGAACCATATAAAAGAGAGCAATAAGGCGCTTAATGCAAGTATGAAATAAATTACCGCTTGCTGACGTTTATGTTCAGCCGATAAAAGCAATATGGTCTGTTCCTTCTTTGTGTATTGTATTTGGTTTGCATATCGGCGATTTGTCTTGAACTTTCGTCGTTGTGCACTCCTTCATTACGGGCATTTGCACGTATCCGGTTTTGCCATATCACGCACCATGGTTATCCTTGTAACAGTATCGGCCTGTATACAAATTATATTCAGTTTTCTTCCGCCGGGGGTATGACCGGTGAAATTGAATAACAGGTGCGGGGTATTAAATGAAACACTCTTTTTAGTATCCACTTTAGCGTCAGTCATCGCCTGTTTTACTTCGTCCTTGCTGATATTACCGCATTTCATCTCACAGATGGCTGTGTCGGTAAAGCTTATGGTCTGGGCTGCCAGCTGGTCAAGTTTAAGCATGCCGGGAGTAAGGATTTTTATATTTTTCCCTCCGTAGATGAAGTAAACGCAGAGAAGACCGATGCCAAATCCTAAGAGATAAAGCCGTATTCTTCTCCAAAGCAGGGACTTGTCTTCTTTATCCTGCAGCATACCGGATAAACTATCTTACAGCAGTAATAGCTGCAACCGGCAAACTGCCATTACGAATGTTGTAAACCTGATTAACAGGCGATTTTGTTTTGAAGGATGAGGTTTTGTTCTGGTCGGTCGCCTTTTGTGCAATATGTGGCGCTATGATGAGGGACACAATGCTCATAAGCTTAATAAGTATGTTCATAGACGGACCCGAAGTATCTTTAAACGGATCGCCTACTGTATCGCCGGTAATGGATGCTTTGTGCGGTTCCGATTTTTTGTAATAGACCTGTCCGTTTATCTCAACCCCTTTTTCAAATGATTTTTTTGCATTATCCCATGCGCCTCCAGCGTTACTCTGGAATAAGCCCATCAGTACCCCGCTAACGGTAACCCCTGCAAGCAATCCGCCCAGAACTTCGGGACCGAAGGTAAAGCCGACAATAACAGGGACAATAAGGGCGATGGCGCCGGGCGCAATCATCTCGCGCAACGAGGCGTGAGTGGAAATGGCTACGCACTTTTCATATTCAGGCGTAGCTTTATATTCCATTATGCCCGGTATTTCCTTAAACTGGCGGCGTACTTCGTTCACCATATCCATGGCTGCCCGCCCGACAGCTGAAATTGCCAGCGATGAGAAGATGTATGGTATCATGCCGCCAACGAACAATCCCGCCAGAACGTTGGCTTTATATAGGTCAATGGCATGAATTCCTGCGATGCCTACAAATGCCGCAAAAAGTGCGAGAGATGTTAAGGCGGCGGACGCAATTGCGAATCCTTTGCCTGTGGCTGCGGTGGTGTTGCCTGTTGCATCTAATACATCTGTATGTTTGCGCACTTCTTCGGGCAGTCGGCTCATTTCCGCTATACCCCCTGCGTTGTCTGAAATTGGTCCGAAGGCATCAATGGAAAGCTGCATGGCAGTAGTCGCCATCATTCCGGCGGCGGCAATACCTACGCCGTAAACCCCTGCAAAATAGAACGAAACCACGATACCCGCGGCAAGAATAAGAACCGGAGCAACGGTAGATTCCATACCTACTGACAGACCGCCTATAATATTGGTGGCATGACCTGTTGCCGACTGCCTTACGATTTTAAGCACAGGGCGTTTTCCCATGGATGTATAGTACTCGGTGATAAAACTTATAACTGTTCCTACCACCAAACCGGTTAGAATGGCATAATACACATCGAGGGAGGTGAAAGGAACACCGCGCAAGGTCATATTTTCCGGCAGGAGTATCCTAACAGCGAAGAATGCCGCCGTTGCGGTTAAAATAATGGATACCCAATTGCCCATATTCAAGGCATTCATTACGCTGGAATTATCATTTTTTATCCTTACAAAGAAGGTAGCAATCATTGAGAATATTAATCCGATACCGGCTATGAACATGGGCAGTATTACAGGCGATAAGCCCCCGTAATTATCGGCGTTGCCCTCAATTACCTGCTGTCCAAGCACCATAGTTGCCAGTATAGTTGCAACAAATGAGCCAAAGAGGTCGGCGCCCATGCCTGCTACATCGCCTACGTTATCGCCAACATTGTCGGCTATGGTGGCGGGATTACGCGGATCATCTTCCGGTATTCCGGCTTCTATTTTTCCTACCAGGTCGGCGCCTACATCTGCTGCCTTTGTATATATGCCGCCTCCTACCCGGGCGAATAATGCAATGCTTTCCGAGCCGAGCGAAAAACCGGCAAGCACCTCAATAGCCCTTTTCATTTCTGGTCCGGTGATAGCGGCGCCCTGCGGTACGAACAACTGATAAAAAACAATGAATAAGCTCCCCAGTCCGAGTATGGCAAGCCCTGCAACACCCACACCCATAACAGAACCGCCGGTAAATGAAACCAGCAATGCTTTCTTCATGCCGGTGCGCGCCGCCTGTGTGGTACGCACATTGGCTTTGGTGGCTATGCGCATGCCTATATATCCGGCAGTGGCTGATAATACGGCGCCAATGCAAAACGATACGGCGATAATCGGGCTGGAATCGGGTACGGTGGTGCCGAGGTACGCAAGCAGACCAGCTGCAATAACAACAAAAATAGCAAGGTTGCGCCATTCGGCTTTCAGGAAAGCCATCGCGCCTTTAGCGATATACCCTGAAATTTCCTTCATTTTATCGTCTCCCGCATCCTGTTTCTCCACCCAGCGAGACGCAAAAAAGGTATATATAAGTCCTAGAACGCCTACCAGAGGAACAATACATAAAATCATATTCATAATATAATAAAAATTGATTTTTATTCTTACCTATATCTATTTTAAAGGGCGCAAAGATATAAGAATTATGCTTAATTAATTGCTAACGGAGAAACTTTTACTACAAGGGTAAAATCAAATAATATCCATGCGGTAGAATATCGTGATTTTTAGCCACTGCTATTGTATAACGGGTTCAAAATATCAATTTTACCGCTATTTCAGAAGAACATTTACTACGGCTGTCGCCGACTTTTTCAATGCACCTATCAGTTTATCTTTTATATCGTGCGGGTCCTTCTGTATGTTCACCGCCGTATCTATTCCCTCGGCTACAAGTATTTTAAGTATCTCTGATTTGGTATCCGGGTTGTTCTTTTTCAGAACATCGCCAAGCAGGCTGCCAATGGCTATCTTGCCAAAATTACCGATAATGTAGTCGGTCTGCCGGCTGATTTGTTCCGATTTTGCTTTGCATTTTACAGCTAATTCGGCTTTCTGTTTGTTGAGGTCTTCAAGTGCATCCATCTTACTTTATTTAGTAGTTAATCAACCCTATTGCGGGTGTAGCTGAATATTAATTCCGCTTATTTTGTTGTAAACTCAATTATTTTACGGGCTATCAGGTTGCGAATCCGCTTTTTCCCAAAGACGATAAAACCGATAAACCAGAGTAAAAAAAGACCTGATGAGATAAGGAATCCCAAACCATAACTGTGCACCCAGCTGCCAATGAAAAATGCGATAGAGACGGCAAGGAATAAAATGAACATGAAAAGGATGAAAACCTGCACAACGGTTGCAAACATGAAGGATGCCGTTTTGGCTGCATATTCGGCTGCCGTCAGCCGCAGTAATTCAGTTTTCAGCTCGATATATTCCATTATCTGGCTTTTCAGCGCTTTCAACGGTTCATCAGTGTTTATATCCATATTGCTTTGATTTAAAATTGATTTTGTTATGTAAAAATATGTTCTTTTTTAACCGGACAGTATGACAAATGACAGCAGGGCGGAAAAAAATCAAAAATATAGGGGTATTTCCGTGACTTTTGAAAAAAATCCATAAATGGGCGCGACAGTCCGTTTGCCATTACAGTTCGTCGAAAAAAATTAGTTTTGCACCCTTACCCGGTATTTCATTTAAGGGTCAGCCCATGAAGATATCATACAACTGGTTGCAACAATACGTCAAAACAGACCTTGCGCCCGCCGAAGCCGCCATGCTGCTCACGGGAGTCGGGCTGGAAGTGGAGGCGGTTGAGCCATTTGAAACCGTTGAAGGCGGCTTGAAGAACGTTGTTGTAGGGGAAGTATTGACCTGTGAGAAACACGCCAATGCCGACCGGCTATCGGTTACTACAGTTGAAGTCGGAGGTAAGATATTGCAGATTGTCTGTGGAGCGCCCAATGTAAGGGCAGGACAGAAAGTTGTTGTGGCATTGGAAGGCGCCATTCTTCATCCGTTAAAAGGCGAACCGATGACCATAAAGAGAAGTAAGATACGGGGTGTATTCTCCGAAGGCATGATTTGCGCGGAAGATGAAACAGGGTTAGGCAATTCACATGAAGGCATTATGGTTTTACCTGCCAATGCCGTCTCCGGCACACCGGCAGCAAAGTATTTCAATATATATACAGATACCATTTTCGAGATAAACATTACACCAAACAGAGCGGATGCCATTCCGCATATCGGCGTGGCGAGAGACCTGGCTGCCGCCATTAACCTGCGCGCCAAAAACGATGATTCGTTTTCCGCAGGAAAAACCGTGTTACAACTACCGGCTGTTTCCGCCTATATTTCAGGAGAAAGATGCCCCATAAACGTGGAGGTTCAGCAACCGTCATCGTGCCCGCGCTACACCGGCATATCGCTGACAGGGGTAAAGGTAGGCGAGTCGCCGCAATGGCTCAAAAACTACCTGCTCGCTGTATCGGTGCGTCCAATTAATAATATAGTGGATGTTACCAACTATGTGATGCTGGAGACAGGACAGCCGCTTCATGCTTTCGATGCCGATGCAATAAAAGGCGGAAAAGTGGTAGTTCGCAATGCAAAACAGGGCGAATCGATAATTACTCTCGATGGCGTTACCAGACAATTAGCGCCTTCCGACCTGCTCATCTGCAACGAACGGGAAGCCATGTGCATAGCCGGAGTATATGGCGGGATTGATTCCGGTGTAAAGAATTCCACCACAAACATCTTTCTCGAAAGCGCCTGCTTCAATCAGTCGGCGATCCGTAAAACTGCCCGTCGCCTTGGACTTCACACTGATTCGGCTTACCGTTTTGAACGGGGAACGGATATTAACGGAACTCCCTACGCCCTGAAACGTGCGGTAGAACTTATTATTGAATCAGGCGGAGGAAAAGTATCATCAGGCATAATTGACGTTTATCCGCCCGATAGAGAAATTATAAATCCTGCTACCGGAGAGATAAAGACAGGGCTTGTTATCGACCTTTCTCTCGAATATGTATGGCGGCTCGCCGGATGCCGCATTCATGGAGACGATATTGAAGAAATTTTCAGTCAAATCGGCATAAAAATTCTCGAATCAAAGGCAGACAGCATAAAGGTATCTGTTCCG
>JAKAOA010000147.1:0-1648 GCA_021823405.1 Bacteroidota bacterium
TTTGTCGATATATGATGGTGCGGTGGCTTGCTGGAGGAGTGAAAAAATGAGTTGGTGGAAAGACCAGATGGTGATGGGAAGCAGGAAATGCAATTTTCCAATACACAGGTCATATTATACTCTTAGCGAGAAAGAAAAAAAGCAGGTATGGGAAGGCAACCAACATTTCCCGGGATTAAACGAGTTCTTCAGACACCTCCAACAGGAAAGCTATAAAATACAATACAGGGTTATGTTATCGCGCTTCAGAGGTAAAACAACATGTCCGGAATGCAAGGGTACCCGTTTACGTAAGGATGCCGCTTATGTAAAAATAGCAGGAAAGTCAATCTTTGATATCGTTCTTTCGCAGGTTAATGATATCGTATCATTTTTTGGAAACCTATCGGAAAAAATTGATAAAAGCGATTTAGAAACATCGCGCCGGCTGATAAAGGAGATTTCAAGCCGTCTGCAATTTCTTACCGATGTAGGGCTTGGTTATCTTACGCTGAACAGAGCATCTAATTCCCTGTCAGGTGGAGAATCGCAGCGGTTGAATCTTGCCGCTTCTCTGGGAAGCAGTTTAGTCGGCTCATTATATATCCTGGATGAGCCAAGTATAGGGTTGCACCACCGAGATACCATCCGGCTCATCAAAGTACTGCAACAATTGAGAAATTTGGGCAATACGGTGATATTGGTGGAACATGATGAAGATATTATGCGCGCCGCTGATGAAATAATTGATATAGGTCCGCTGGCTGGCAATAACGGAGGGCGATTGGTATTTCAGGGCGCGCCTGTCGATTTGGCGAATGAAAAGGATTCACTAACTGCACAATATCTTAACGGCAAAGAGACCATTGAAGTTTTGCGTGGGGGCAAAAAAGCGACCACAAATTTTATAGAGATAAGCGGTGCAAGCGAGAATAACCTTAAAAATATAAACGTAAAGTTCCCAATAGGCAGGTTTACGGTGGTCAGCGGTGTATCCGGCTCTGGAAAATCATCGCTTGTAAAAGGTATCCTGTACCCTGTTATGAAACGTATGTCCGGCACTATGTCTTTGGTATCATCCGGACCGTCATTTAATAAGATTACGCTTAACGGATACCATTTCAGGGAAGTGGAAATGGTTGACCAAAGTCCTATCGGCAGAAGTTCGCGTTCCAATCCTGTAACTTATCTGAAAGCATTCGACGATATCCGCACTCTCTTTTCCGAACAGAAGCTATCACAGGTAAGAGGTTATAGTCCGGCCACTTTTTCATTTAATGTACCCGGAGGCAGATGTGATGTATGTGAAGGCGAAGGTATGGTTGAAATTGAAATGCAGTTTATGGCAGATGTACATCTTTTATGCGATGAATGCAATGGGAAGCGGTACAAAAGTGACATACTTGAAGTGGAATATTCAGGCAAAAATGTTGCTCAAGTTCTCGAAATGACTGTAGATGAAGCAATCGATTTCTTCGGCATGGAAAAAACAGGCGCCCTGCAAAAGCGAATCATTGATAAACTAAAGCCATTACAGGATGTAGGGATGGGGTATATACAACTTGGTCAATCATCATCATCATTAAGCGGGGGTGAAGCTCAACGTGTAAAACTGGCATCCTTCCTGACCAAGGGAGCGGGAACAGGCAATACGCTTTTCGTGTTTGAC
>JAKAOA010000147.1:1658-6073 GCA_021823405.1 Bacteroidota bacterium
TGACGAACCGACTACGGGATTGCATTTCCATGATATAAAAAAACTGCTTAATTCCTTCCGGCTATTGGTAGACAGGGGGCATACTCTTGTAGTCGTTGAACATCATCCGGATGTAATTAAATGCGCCGACTGGCTCATTGACCTTGGTCCCGAAGGAGGAGACCAGGGGGGCAATCTTGTCTTTCAGGGATTATCACGTGATATTCTGAAATGCAAAAAATCCTATACTGCGGAAGCGTTGAGAGGAAAATTGTAAAATACCAGAATGAATTTTAATATAATTTTATTTACTTCCAAACGATAATAATATGTGCGACCCGTTTAATATTACAATTTCTACTAACCCCGAAGATTTATTAACAAAAGCGACTGCCAAACTTGAACTTCAAGGCGGAACGCTTACCGGAGATATAAAATCAGGGAAGCTAAACATTACTCTTCCGTTTGTCGGGCTTATAGAGGGCGTTTATGCCATTACAGACAACGTAATTACAATAACGGTAACCGGTAAACCGGCGTTGCTGCCTTGCGGAATTATTGAAACCAAGATAAGGGAATTTCTTGCCTCCTGAACAATAAAAATCCCGTTCCGGTTGATTTCAGAACGGGATTTCCTGAATTTCGGATTGAGAACCGGATTATTTTGCGGCTTTCTTTTCCTTTTTAGGAGCTTTCTTTTCCTTGGCAGGAGCAGCTTTCTTTTCTTTCTTTGTAGCTGCTTTCTTACCCTTGGTTTGGTCTTGTTTTACACCTGCAAATGATACTCCGGCAAACAGAACCAGAGCGGCTAAGATTACACTGAACTTTTTCATGACGATGATTGGTTTATTGGTTAATTATAGCTCAAAGGTATAATGCCATTATGAAGAAATTATGAAGTATTGAGAAATATGTAATATTGCATGGCTGATAATTGCTGAATGAAAAGAAATACCAACGCCTTATCACCTATTTTTCAATATCTTAGCCAAAGCGGCATAACTTTGCGTTTTGTATTGTATGGCGGCATCTGTTTTTTGTTAATTATAGCGCATTCCGCTCCCGGACAGAACTATTCATTTCCACCGGATACCTACCGGAGCCCTGCCAACCCCTATTACTGGCAGAATAGACCTCCTTCCAAAAGTTACTGGCAACAGGATGTTCACTACAAAATACTTGCTCGGCTAAACGATTCGCTGGATGTAATTGATGGTGATGAAACGCTTACATATTGGAACAATTCGCCCGATACCCTGCCTTATGTGTTTTTTCACCTCTATACCAATGCACAGAATAAAGATTCGTATTATACTTCATTATCAATAAATAACGACTATAAGCCAAAATTCGGTAAATATGAGTCGGAAGATAGCGGATGCGCCGTTAAATCAATTATGATGGATGGGGTTCAATTAAAAACCGAACTTGACAACACCGTTATGAAGGTTTATCTGAATAAACCCATATATCCGGGTCAGAACGTTACTTTTCACCTCACATTCAGGACATATTTTGACCAAGGGGGCAACCGGAACCGTATGAAAATGTTCATTGCATGGCAGAACAAACGAGGAGATACAGTTCTGAAGCATTACGACTGTGTGCACTTCTACCCGCGGATATGCGTATATGATAAAAAATTCGGATGGGATGTACAGCAGCACCTCGCACATGAATTTTATGGCGATTTTGGCTGCTATGATGTTGCTTTTACCCTTCCGAACAACTATATTGTCGCTGCAACAGGAAACCTGCTGAACGAAAAGGAAATGCTTCCGGATACCTTGATGAGTAAACTCGATATCAGGAACTTTGCACGAAAGCCATTTAATTCAGCACCATCTATTATAATCCGCCGTAACCATACATTTAAAACTTGGCTGTTTCATGCCGAAAACGTGCATGATTTTGCGCTTACCGCTGACCCTACTTACCGAATTGCCCAGGCGTCCTGGCATGGCATAAAGTGTTATGGTTTTGCTGAAGAGATGCATGCAGCAGGGTGGCAGAATTCGGCTTTATATACGGCTGCGGTAATCGCCTGTAACTCCAAATTTTTCGGAATGTTCGCATATCCTAAAATGATAGTTGCCGACGCGCGGGATGGTATGGAGTATCCTATGCTGACGCTCGACGGCGGTTATGAGCCAAATTACCGTTCACTATTAGCCCACGAAATCTCCCATAATTGGTTTTTCGGAATGGTTGGCAATAATGAAACATACCGGGCAGCCCTTGATGAGGGATTTACAGAGTTCGTTGAATGCTGGACATATAAACAACTGAACGGGAAATACATCATCGACTATCCTCCTTCCAATAAATACGTTAGACAGTTCTCCAACCCTGCTACAATTAGAATGGTATATACTTATCTCGGTTATCTCGACAACCAATTGTATGGATTTAACGATGTCACACTAAACACATCATCAGACGATTTTCACAGCGCATTAGGCCATGGCGGAGGATATAATCAGGTCTATTTCAAAACCGCCACAATGCTTTATAACTTGCAATATGTGCTTGGTGATTCATTGTTCTTTGCCGCCATGCAACATTATTTCAACCAGTGGAAGTTCTGCCACCCTTACCTGAATGATTTCCGGAACTCTATTACAGAATTTGTCCACACCGACCTTACATGGTTCTTCGATGAATGGCTGAACACGGCGAAATACCTGGATTACGGCATTAAATCAATTAAAAGAGGCAAAAAGAAAGACCAATATACCATTCGCTTTGTTAGAAAAGGCGAAATGCAAATGCCTATTGAGTTTACGGTAGTTTCGGAAGCCGACAGCGCATACAACTTCTATATTCCTAACGGCTGGTTCCGGAAGAAAACCGCTGCGCAGACCCTCCCGCGATGGATTGGCTGGGGTAAAATAGAACCTTTTTACGATGCAACAGTAACAATTCCGCACGGCATAAAATCGGTAACCATAGATACATCGCGGCGACTTGCCGATATTAATATGCTCAATAATACGAAGCCATTTCCTATTAAAACCTACTTCGATTCCAAGATTTATAACATACCTGACTGGACAAACTATGAGGCATTTATTGGTCCTTCTCTGTGGTATAATGGCTACGACGGTTTGAAACTCGGCGTTCATGTCAACGGAGATTATATGAAATACCTCGACAAGTTAAACGCCTCTCTGTTTTTTAATACCGGATTCTTTCAGAACATGCCTCACTCCACGCCCAATATTAACCTTCATGAAGGTGTTGCATTTTCGCTGAATTATGAAACACCCACAAACAACTTCATCCGTAATTCGGCGTTAGACCTGTTCTGTCAGAGTGCAAACGGCATCGACGAGGGTAAAATTAATTTTAATCTGCAGGATAACTCAAGAAAAAACACTATTTACACGCAGTTCGAAGCTCTCTGTATGCCGCATGCATGGGATACCAATTATCTGCTCTACCCTGAATTGTGGCAACCGGGTGCATTTGATAACACCATTACCTTTGGGCTTAAACACGAGTACCACTATTCGCAGTCAGGTAAAGGTTCTATCGATATACAATTCCGCGCGTCGCTGTTAACAACCGACTACAGTTACTCCCAGACGACTCTTACCTGGCTTAACCAGCAGCAGCTTGGCAAACGCCTCGACCTTCATTTACGTCTCTTCGGACAATATGGAACAGGTACTAATATACCCTATCAGGCGGAGCTTTATACCGCCGGCGCTAACCCAGAAGACCTGGAAAGCAACCCCTTTACCGCCGCACAAGGCATAGTTCCGAGCGAATGGACCGGCTACGGGGCATCTGAAAACCATTTTCAGGAAGGCGGCGGACTTAATCTTCGCGGTTATGCAGGATATGTAGTCCCCGAACTTGATTCAAAGAAAAATCTTATTTATGCCTATAACGGCAATACCGGAGCTGCCATTAACGGTGAACTTGATTTTAATCGTCTCTTACATCTAAGGAAGCCCATTCTCCGCAACGACTTTGCTTTGGCTACCTACCTTTTTGGCGATGCGGGCTATATTTCAATAAGCCAGATAAATAGTCCGAATATCCAATTCAGTACTCTTCGCGCCGACGCCGGTATAGGCGTAGCCCTTACTATACAGCGTTGGGGACCGCTGCAAACATGTAAACCGCTCACAATCAGATTTGATATGCCTTTCTTCCTGAACGAACCTGCTGCCACTGACCAAAACTACTTTCAATGGCGTTGGGTTATCGGCATTGGCAGGTGTTTCTGATACATAACTATACCATTAATTATAAATCCAAAATCGGTTATCGTATCGCGTCAACCTTTTGTATTTATTAACACTACTGTCCGACAAAAATATAGATTTATTTTTCATGCGGACTAAGTATTTGATTTACAGGCATATTTTTTTGAGGGCTTAAAAGTAAGCCCCCCTTATGAATCAAACAGGAGCAATTCATTTTGT
>JAKAOA010000148.1 GCA_021823405.1 Bacteroidota bacterium
AACCAGAGCGAGATAATAACATATACAGTTCATAGAAAGAAATACAATATCTTTCGAGTTATAAAATGAGTGACTGTAAATTACCGGATGAGTCACCAGTAAAAGAAACCCAATAGAAGCCAGCACTTTACTCTTAAATAAGCGGTCTATCAGAAGAAAAAAAACCAAGGCGCTTATGAGGAAGAAAATATGAGTTACGAGATGACGCATTAGAAATATCTCGCGACTATCTTTCAGATGAAAGCCCTTTTCAATTATTATAAGAGGCAGTTCAAAGGCAGCTCCATACTGACTGTTGTTACAATTCATCAAGGAATCGCGACCATAAGAGAAATAGTGGTAGGTCATTAGCCCGAGGTGTCTTTGGAACCCTTCATCCCACGATATCCCATAGTTTTTATATGTGCAGAGACCAACTATCATGGCACAAATAAATAGTATTATGCCGATATATTTTTTCATTCCGGTTGTTCGTTGTTTCCTTTGATAAGACGTTTATATTTTTCCTTATTATTTACAATATAAGCCGGGAATGAATTATCCAAAGGTACAAACTCATACTTGAATTCTCTATTGAAGATATCCTTTCCGGTATTAATAATTTCCTCTATTTTATCTGGATTTTTGTATTGTTTTTTATTAAATTCAGTATGTGCGAACGCCTCCAGTTTACGGATAATCATATCGGTCCCGCCGAGATAGGTAAAATGCCATCCTCCATCCTGAACGCTTTTGATTTTAATCCTGTGCGATATTTGCCATCGTATAAGCTTCAAGATATTATAAAGTCGTCTGGGAATTCTACTTGAAAATGAGCCACCTCGAATTATACTTAATTCTCGTAACTGCATTGGTGATAATTTATAGCCATATCGACTCATTACAGTACCGTCCCATCGGTAATTGCCTGCGCGATTTACGTTTTCGCAGTTAAGATAGTAACAATACATACGTTGGCGGAAGATAAATACGCCTTTACTGTTTTTAAATTTGGAGATTTTGTCAGGCGCAGGAATTTCATCAACGTCCGAAACTAAAATAATATCGTCTTCTTGACAATTCGTCCAGCCTTTGGCAATCATCTCTCGCTGGTATCGTTCAAGTATCCATGCAGACCGACCCTCATAAGGAGGATATTCGTCAATTACAATATGAATGATTTTATCTTTGAATTTCTTATAACGCTCCTTATTCTCATTGAAGAGGAGTGTTTTTAATTTTCCTTGGTGGGTTCGGGTAGCTTCTACAAGTACAAATCTATCAACTACATCATTTAATATGTTCAGTCGGATCTCAAGGATATCGAGCTCATTAAAAAATGTAAAGCAATCGTATATCATATGTTTATAATTTAAGTCGTCTTGTTGGTTTAACAAATGACAGGAGCAAAAGAACTAATATCTTTTTTCGCTTATATTTATAGGTAAAATTGTATTTACTATCCAATGTATTGAATTTGGCTTTTACTTTCTCATTTACTGTATTATTTTTTATTTGGAGAAATGTTTCACGCATTCGGATATTAAAAAATAATTTTACCTTCAACATCTGAACCATGGTGAGATTTTTCCATAGTTCAGAAAAATGATCGGAATACAGGAGCTCGTGAGTAACAATGACCTGATCGCTGAAACGCATAAAAAAATATCTGTCAAGAGTATTAATTGAACTTGCAGAACCTTTGTGCACTCTGAAATAAGTGAGTGGTTGAGGGACATATTTCAGTCCATATTTTGATGAAACCCGAAGAAAGTACTCCAGATCGCAAATCTGAACAATGTCAGGATTGAATAGTCCGAATTCTTTTATAACGTCCTTTCTGAACATGATTACCGTTGGCTCACCTATAAAATTGATACATATATTTTTCGCAACGAATGAAGCTATTTGTTTAGCTGATATAAATACTGGGGATGTTGCAACTATACCCAGCCGTTCAAAGGTTAGAGTTTGATTAACAGAGTAACTTCTGGTTTTCTCATCAAGCGATTCATCAAGAACTAATCTCCTGGCGGATGAGATAATCCTATCCTCAATTGAAATCGCCTCAACCATTATATTAATACACTCCGGCGAAAGATAATCGTCCTGAAATAAAAATTTTATCCATTCGCCTTTTGCGAGTTCAAGGCAGCGGTTCCAGTTGCCAACAAGTCCTAAATTATTTTCATTCCGATAAATTCTAATTCGTTCGTCCTTTTTCCTATATTGGTTAACTATATTCCAGGTTTCATCTTTAGAATGGTCGTCTACAATAATAATCTCAATATTCTTATATGTTTGAGCAATAGCAGAATCCAGACACTGTTCAAGATATTTTTCACCGTTATAGGTCGGTATGCAGATGCTAATGAGGGTGGCTGACATTCTGTCCTGTTAAGCGATTTCCGGTTAATGTTTGGGAGACGATTCTGTCCAATGGGATATTCCGGGTCGAATATGGTTTTTATAATAGACATTTTCATCGGTCGGATTAAGCGTATTTTCATACCATGGCAAATGCCTGGCAACTAACTTACCGCCCGTTCTATATGACTTTGGCACCCAGATTCCCATGTTTGTATAAGGACGATATAATGCAAAGGTAGTATCAATCTCTGCATCATATAGCTCATTTTTTACCGGTTTCTCCCAGAATTTTTTTTCCCATTCTATAACTTTTTGTTTGTCAGAAAAGTAATCAGGTAAATCGTCTATTTTCAAGCCGAAACCTACTTTTTCAATTTGTGGATACTTCTTCAGTATATTAAAAAATACTTCTATAAAATTATCCGGACACTCTTCAACCGGAATCACATCGGGGTCGGTATAAATGTAATAGTCATTTATAAATTGCTTATAGATTTCTGTTTTCCAAAGGGAATAGTTCCCTACGTTCGTTTTTAGCCTGAAAATTGTATATTTTATTTTGGAATAGTAATCGAGTAATTTTGGATATGTAGAATCATTATCGATTATGTAAATGTTCGTATAACCGTTTTTTTCCAACCACGAAATAAGGGTTAGCAAATATGTGTATCTATTCCGATTATTGATGATTATTGGAATACCTTTTAAGTCTTTTCCGTTAGTAAAATTCCGCTTTAATGGCAAAATAATGATACGCTTAATTATTGCTGACAGTTTGCTCATCCGCAAATAAAGAGATTTACGGTTAAAAGTAATCAGGTCTTTATAAAATTGGTGAAAATCCATAATTAGGAGTTAATTAAACCTTGATATGCTTCTAAAAAGCGTTTTTTATCAAAATTCTCGATTGCGTAATTGTGAGCATTTTCTGAAATTGCACTTAATACTTCTCTATGACTAATAAAATACTCAATAATATTAACAATTTCATTTATCACTTCCTCTGCATTAATACTTTTTAATAGTACACCGTTGTAATTGGATTTTATATGTTCGGTTATACCGCCTACAGGGGTTGAAATAGGAACCACTCCGTTCATCATTGCTTCCATTATCGCCACTGGGAACCCTTCTCTCGAAGAGGTCATGAGTAAAATATGCGCTCGAGAATAGATTTCATCTAATTTATTCACATCAGATACCTCACCATGTAAAATACAATACGGTTTATCTCCTTCTGGAATTGCATCTTCAACGTTTCCAACAAAATGAAATTCAATGTTCGCACTTCGTGTCGACAATATTTTTGCTGAATGTGATATTAGGTCCACTCTCTTTTCTGTAGTTCCTCTGCCCACATAAAGTACTGTTAACTTACTGCTCCAGTCCTTTCGTACAGTAGTTTTAAGCGGTGTGAAGTTATTTATGCATACAATTCTTCTTGTTAAAGCTTCCAGGATATTATTATTTAAATATTGTTTGCCAATATCATCAGCTGTCTTATGAGTGACTACAATTCTATTTCTCAATTTATTGACAACCGGTAAGCTCCATTTTTCCGCGCCGTCTTCATACGGATGCATAAAAGCATGCATTAAATCAATTGCTTTTATTTCTACAGGGAGTTTGGATAGTAATCTGTAAAAAAAGACAGAATTGGACCCGAATAAGCACACTTCCCTATTGCGGAGTAACACTGAATTTATTTTTTTTATAAGCCAATTTTTTGTAAACGGCCAGTTTAACAATTCACGAATACTTATCACAGGAACGTTTTTGGGAAACAGTGATACATTAGTTGAATTTACATTGTCGCTGGTAATAAGCACTACCGGATTCCTATGAATTACTGTTTCTAAAATTGAAGCGTGTACCTTCTCTGCTCCACCTGCAAGGGCGAAGGGGAAGAAAAAGATATGGCTTATCGGCTTATATTGATTGTCCAATATTTTTTGTATTTGAAAATATTGCTTAGCGAATTTTACGGGATGGGTGCTGTATAGTTTACCGGTGATAATATATGCATAATAGAAGTAATATCGCAAGCATCCTTTTATGTATGATTTAAGTACATCATAATCTATAGTATGCAATTGGAATCGCCCTGCTCTATAAAATAAATATTTGCGTTTGAAGCGTAAAATGTTTTTTATGGGATTCTTAAGATTATGTTTTACAGAAATGCTTCCCGTATGAATTCTGTACTTTAAATGTATCTCGTCCAATTTGGCAATTTTGTAGCCGGCCGCAATTAAGATTAGCCATAAAGCCCAATCTTCGCTGTTCTTAAAGCGTTTGTTATAACCGATTATCGATACTACACTGCGGTCCATCATTACAGTTGGGTGTGCGATACAGTTTTCGATTGCTAAAAAGTGACTAATCTCCTTAACAGTCCTTGTTTCCATATCTTGCTTCCAATAATCAAACTCTTTGCCGTTTTTATCAATAAGTATGATATGTGATGCTACAACAGATATTTCCGGATTAACTTCCAGAAATTTAACCTGTTTTTCCAACCTTTCGGGCATTGAAATATCATCACAATCCATGCGTGCAATGTATTTTCCTCTTGCCTGTTTTATGCCTTTATTCAACGTTTCGACTATACCAAGGTTCGTCTCGTTATTCACTAATTTTATACGATTATCGTTATATGACTTGATGATGTCTAAACTGCCATCCGTGCTTCCATCGTTGATAATAAGGAATTCAAAGTCCGCAAATGTCTGATTAAGGATACTGTCAATCGCTTCATGCAGATATTGTGCGCCGTTGTAAACCGGCATTAATACGGTAACCTTCGGATCTCCTATATTCTTATCCATCCTTCAGGTATTAGGTCTTTTGTATTGATAGAAGTATCATTGAACCACGCTGCAGGAGCAACTACTATTTTTTCGGGGTTGTTATTAAGCCACGCTCCCCACCAACTGAAACTGCTGTTTGCTATTATATTATGCTTACATAAACTCATTAGCTGCATATCGGCATAACTGTTTCCATCTTTATTATGTTCTACGATTGTAACCGGTACATTAAAGGTCATATTATTCTTCACCCAACTTGCTTCATCGGAGAATATATACAAATGAATATCTTTTACTCTGTCCTGTATATACCGTAGTGCGGCTGCATAGTATACGGGTGGACATATCCCGTGTAATTTATTTGTTTCTTCATTACGTATATAATCTCCCCTTCGTATGTGCATACTTACGGCATTCTGTTTGCTCATTTCGTAAGCTATCGAAGCATTTTTACCTACAGGAGGCGTCCTGAACCGGAAATCTTGTCCTATGATATCCCTAATGGGAAGAAAATACTTCTCCGTCTGCCAATAGCCGATGAACAAACTATATTTTGGCGATTTAATAATGTTCTCGTTGTACTCGTAGCATGACTCATTAATGATATTAAATGAAAGTAAAAAAGGCAACAGGCGTTTTACTTGTGTGCTCGACGCAATGGAGAATATTTTCAAATCGGTTTTGGAAGCGATGGGGATATTCGCCGAAAATACATCTAGTTCGTATTTACGGGGTGTATGATTCAAACTTTTATCACTCAAAAAGGAAATATCCACTTTCAACTTTGTATTTTGTAATAACGAAATTCTTCTGCCCACGGCATTCTCATCCCTCT
>JAKAOA010000149.1 GCA_021823405.1 Bacteroidota bacterium
AACCTTAAAAAAGAAATCCCATGCACCTTTTGTTTCGCCGGTTCCAATTATATGATATGTACTTCTTCCATTAATTACCTGCGCTTTGTCATCAATTTTTATTGTGGCATAAGCCCCGTCAAGAAAGCCGTAATGTACACGATAGGTTAGTATTTCACCAAATTTGAATGCCCGGTTATCTACCTTACGTAAACCATCTTGCGCCCTTAACGGGTATAAGTGATTGACAAACATGCTTACCCAGACAAGCCATCTTATTATTTTAGAGGTTTGCATGACAGTTTGTCATTTTTTAACATTCAGTATTGCTCCTTGTCGCCGGGAAAATCTCTGTTCTTTACATCTGAAATATATCTCGAAACGGCTCCTTTCATTTCATCATAAAGATTCATATACCGTCTTAAGAACCGGGGGCTGAATTCGTTGGTTATTCCAAGCATATCGTGTAAAACAAGAACCTGTCCGTCAACTTTACTGCCAGCTCCAATCCCGATAGTAGGTATCGTCAATTTCGCAGTTACCTCTGCCGCCAATACTGCAGGTATTTTTTCAAGAACAACTGCAAAGCAACCGGCATCTTGCAATATTAAGGCATCTTGTAACAGTTTTTCGGCTTCAGCTTTTTCTTTGGCGCGAACTACATAAGTTCCGAATTTATAGATGGATTGTGGGGTAAGCCCCAGATGTCCCATTACCGGTATTCCTGCCGAAATTATTCGCCTTACCGATTTCTCAACTTCCTTTCCGCCCTCCAACTTTACGCTGTGGGCGCCAGATTCTTTCATTATGCGAATAGAAGAGTTTAATGCAAGTTTGGAGTTACCCTGGTAGGTTCCGAATGGAAGATCAACCACAACCAATGCGCGTTCAACCGCCCTCACAACTGATGAAGCATGATATACCATCTGATCAAGCGTTATTGGAAGAGTGGTCTCATGTCCGGACATAACATTGGATGCTGAATCTCCAACGAGGATTACATCTATTCCGGCATGGTCCAGAATGCGCGCAAGAGAAAAATCATAGCCGGTAAGCATTGCTATTTTTTCCCCCCGTTCTTTCATTTCTTGCAGAACATGGGTAGTTACCTTTTTTACCTCTTTTTTTCTGTTAGGCATCTCAATATAGCTTTAGTTCAGATTAACGCTACTGGCTGATAATTTTCAACCGGTTGACAACTGCAAACAAGATTCCTGTCCCCGTATGCATTATCTGCTCTGGATACCGGGACCCAGTATTTATGGGCATGAAGCCAAGGCAATGGATAGGCAGCTTTTTCACGGCTGTATTTGTGGTTCCAAATATCTGCGGTTACGGTTCTAGCTGTATGAGGGGCATTTTTAAGCACGTTATCGGCTATATCGGCTTGTCCATCCTGTATTTCTGCAATCTCCCGTCGTATGGAAATCATGGATTCAATGAATCTGTCCAACTCTTCTTTTGGCTCGCTTTCGGTTGGCTCTACCATGAGCGTATCGTGAACTGGGAATGAAACGGTAGGGGCATGAAACCCGTAATCCATTAATCGTTTGGCTATGTCGGTTACCTCTATTCCTGAAACGCGCTTAAATTCGCTGCAATCCAGAATAAGTTCATGGGCAACATTGCCTGATGAACCTGTATATAGTACTTTATAATGATCTTTAAGTTTCGATTTAATATAATTGGCATTCAGAATAGCTATTTTAGTAGAATCCGTACATCCCTCTACCCCGAGCATTCGAATATACCCATACGATATTAGAAGAATTAATGCGCTTCCCCACGGTGCCGCTGATACCGCGTGTTGCCATGGTATGTTGCCTGTCGCAGTACCTTTTATTTCTTCATTGTCGGTATCTGTTTTGTGCAAGGTTACATGTGAAGGCAGAAAAGCGACAAGGTGTCTGGCAACGCCAATAGGTCCTTCACCTGGTCCTCCTCCTCCATGTGGTATTGCGAATGTTTTATGAAGGTTCAGATGACATACATCAGCGCCAATTAACGCAGGGTTAGTAAGACCTACCTGTGCATTCATATTAGCTCCGTCCATATAAACCTGTCCCCCGTTCTTGTGAATTATTTTAGTAATTTCCCTGATTGTTTCTTCAAAAACTCCATAGGTAGAAGGGTAAGTAACCATCAGACATGACAAGGTATCCTTATACTGTTCCGCTTTCTCTTTCAAATCCTGGACGTCTATATTACCGTTTTCAGTGCATTTTACAACTATAATTTGCATGCCTGCCATAGCTGCACTTGCTGGGTTGGTTCCGTGAGCCGATGCAGGGATTAATGCTATGTTACGTTGTCCCTCCCCACGACTCTGCTGGTATGCTCGTATAACCAGCAAACCGGCATACTCCCCTTGTGCACCTGAATTTGGCTGAAATGAGATTGCGCTAAATCCTGTGATAGTGCAAAGGTATTTTTCAAGGTTTGTAATCATTTTATAGTATCCTTTTACCTGTTCAGCAGGAACAAATGGGTGGATGTTGGCGAATCCATCTATTGTAATAGGGTATAATTCTGATGCCGCATTTAACTTCATCGTGCAGGAACCTAATGAAATCATTGAATTTGTTAGTGATATATCCTTGTTCTCCAATGACTTAATGTATCTCATCATTCCGGTTTCCGAATGGTAGCTATTAAATACAGGATGAGTTAAAAATGAGCTCTTTCTACGTAATCCATCGGTCAAAAATTGTTCAATATTTTGCGTTCCTGATTGAAAATCGTCCTTGGAAATATTTATGATATCCTTTCCTGCCGAGACGGCAAAAATCGCCAGTATATCCTCCAAATCAACGTGACTTGTAGTTTGGTCTATACTAATACAAACTCCCGATGATGTGTACAAAAAATTGATGCCAGATTTGAGCGCTTTATTTTTTATAGTATCCAGTTCTACCCCAGGCGGCAGTTTAACCTCAATGGTGTCAAAAAAACTATTGCTTGTAATTGTGTATCCGAGCCGTGACAATTGGTTGGCGAGATAAATGGCGGACTGATGTACTTTCTTGGCGATATTTTTTATGCCTTGCGGACCATGATATACCGCATACATTCCGGCCATTATTGCTAACAAAGCTTGAGCAGTACAGATGTTCGACGTTGCTTTTTCACGCCGAATATGCTGTTCACGGGTTTGCAACGCCATTCGCAAAACAGGATTGCCGGCGGCATCTATCGAAACTCCAATGATACGACCTGGCAATAAACGCTTGTAAGAATCTCTTACGGCGAAGAACGCAGCGTGTGGACCACCAAAACCCAATGGCACGCCAAAACGTTGACTGTTACCAAGAACAACATCAGCGCCCCATTCTCCGGGCGGCGTAAGTAGAACGAGTGCAAGCAGGTCTGTCGCAACTGCGACCGGAATTTGATTTTCATGCAGATGGTTAACCAGAGAGTGATGATCCGCCACAGTTCCGTTAAGAGCCGGATATTGCAGAAGCACTCCGAAAACATTGGTTTTGTTCGCTTCCTCCACATTGCCTACGTCA
Organism: Bacteroidota bacterium; assembly: GCA_021823405.1. Lineage (GTDB taxonomy): Bacteria > Bacteroidota > Bacteroidia > JABEUT01 > JABEUT01 > JABEUT01. The sequence continues at coordinate 3,492 of JAKAOA010000149.1, forward strand.
ACCTTAATACCTAACGGCGCTGAACGGGTGCGTAAAACATCAATGGTTTGAGGAAAGCAATCAGTTGAAACAAAAAAAGTATCTGCATTCTCCTTTTCTTTCGGACGGGAATGATAAAACATCAACATCGCTTCAGCAGCCGCAGTCGCTTCATCAAGCAACGAAGCATTTGCAATAGGCATAGCCGTGAGATCGCATACCATCGTCTGGAAATTAATCAACGCCTCTAATCTCCCCTGCGAAATTTCTGCCTGATATGGCGTATATGAAGTATACCATCCCGGATTTTCGAGGATATTTCTGCGAATTACAGCGGGGGTTATTGTGCCATAGTAACCCATTCCTATATAACTTCGGAATACTTTATTTTTAGCAGCAAGCTCCTGTATATGAGCTGCATACTCGTTTTCTGTAAGCGAATTGGGTAATTTAAGCGGTTTTGGTAGCCGGATGGAAGCAGGGACAGTCGAATTGATAAGCTCATCCAGTGAGGAATAACCTAAATTCTCCAGCATCTCCTTTATATCCTTTGTTCGTGGACCTATGTGACGATAGGCAAAACCATCTGTTTTCATATTTATTTTTGAATTTTAAGGATGCAAAGGTATGAAGAAAAACCATAGGTTAGCCAGTATTTAAGCTAATCGGAAAAGGATACGATATTTATTCCGGATTACCTTTAACCCGCTGAAAAATTCATGAATTTTAAGCCAAATTTGAATGTTTAGTGAACAAGTATCCGGTTCTTTGACTTATTAACAAAATAAATTTGGTACACTGTCCCCAACAGTGCAATTTTGGAAATTACCTATATTTTTTGCGAAATAATGGAAGTCGTTACTAAATATGAAAAAAGCAATGGGTGTCAGAGATTGGAAAATACTAAGCCCGTTTCAAATCCTATCCCGACATTTTTATCCCATTACTTTTAAATGTTTTATCGGGTGAAGTAGACAATTTAAAGTGCTCTGTCCCTTTTTTAGGATACCAATTATTCAATTACTAAACTCAAAAGTAAACCGCAGCGAAATTATTATTAAGATATTGTAAGAATGAAAGCGATGTCAGTAACAATGATAAAAATTAAAGTAACCAAAGGACATTACTCGTAAAATATTTTCATATTTATACCGACTACGATTGAACCCGATAGCTATGGGGTTGTTAAAATGCACAAACTCCATTAAGTGTAGTATAGTGAAGAGTGGGAGTTGGGCGTCCCGATAGTTGTAGGAACAAGGTCGTAAAATCACCTACGGGCAGTATATCTGGCATAAAGATTTTATAGGTCACTGTTTCAAAAATTTAATACTATGTGATTCTGTGCCATCGGAGGTAACGAGAAAGTAGACGCCTGCGTGAAGAAGTGCAGTATTTAGAGGAATTAGATTACATCCGGGCGTCATACAAGCGCTTATAACCGGTAGATTTATGTTTCGCCCGCTTTCATCAGAAATTGAAATTTTAATTGTGCGCTTATTAGGCAGATATAAATGAACCGTGGCAACAGAACAAACCGGATTGGGATATAATGCAATAGTTTCTTGATCTGGATAGATGTTAACCGCCACGGGGGAAAACATTGTTTGTTTTCCATCGTCATCTGTCTGTTGCAACCGGTAGTATGTCACTCCCGGAACCGGTGCATTATCCGTGAGTAAATAATTAATTGTAACAGAAGTTGTTCCGTCACCTTCTACTTCGCCTACCTTAATCCACGTACTGCCATCGGTTGTCTTCTCCACCGTAAAGCATCTGTTATTGACTTGAGAACCAACAGTCCACTGAATAAGTACCGAATTATTGCTTTTTTCATAATTAGCGGAATAGGATATTAGGTCGATGTCTAAATTGGTGTCTGCTGGATATAAAAATTTATCATCAATTACTTCTATTTTATCAATTTTCTCTTTAAAAATGTATAACGGAGTGGCTTGAACGGTCCTAATGTTTAATAGCTGAATAGAGCTGAACAGCAATAACTTCAGATATATGATTGAGTTTAGGTACATACCGGAATATTTAAAAAATATAATGCTAAATTATGGTATGGAAAAGGTCAGTCCAGTCCACATGTAAGAGGATGTTATAGAGATGGAATAAAAAGAAACAGAAATGTAATATAAATAGTAAAGAAAGACATCCAATAGTACGTATTAGATGGCAGGATGCGGTAAGAATCAAGTTTTATCGAAGTTCCGGTATCTCGGAACGACAACATTTAAATATGAAATCGACTTTTTTTAAACGAATAAATCGCCTTTAGGTTTCATACTTATTTATTAATCTAAACACATTCCATTGTTAATAACTAAATCCTTTCACTATGAATACCCTATTAATAAAGGCATTCATTGCTTTCACCTTAGATTTACTGAAACATTAAATTATATTAACCGTTTAGGTAAACATATTAAATAACCAAATTACGGAGGACGGTATGAAAACTAACACTACTTTGAGTTATTATCTCTTATCAGGCACATTAGATCGGAAGAGC
>JAKAOA010000150.1 GCA_021823405.1 Bacteroidota bacterium
GTTTCCGCTAATGTTCCGTCGAGCAGGAAGCAAGAGTACTCTACCTCTACCGAATCGCCTTCCTTAATAGCTTTACCCTTACCTTTTACTCTCTTTAATATATATATGCCGTCGCTTTCGGGTTTTGCTTCTATATTGCTGTCTTTCAGATATTTTTCAATCTCCGGAAGTTCTGCTGCTTTCAGACGTTCCATCTCGGATTCTCGTTCTTTAATCTGCTTATCGAGGTTAGCCGTCATTTGTTCCGGGGTTTGAAATGAAATCAGTTTCACATTAATTGTAAGGAATGAACCCGGCTTAATGTATGGGGGCAATATTTCGGAATGGAATGTTTTTCGGTATAACGAGTCAGCGCTGACTCTGAAACTTGCGCTATCACCTGCTGCCATTAAGGTAATACCAAGTCCGAGACAACCGGGAAAAGTATTTTTAAGTGTAAGTTTAAATGTCGGAGATGTATCATTGCCATTCCTTCTATGGTGTGCATCGTAAATAATAGAATCATTGGAATTTTTAAGTGTTAGAGTCACTTCGGCATAATCGCCTAAGGAGGGCTTGGCTCCTTTTTCGTCGTGATTGAAAAAATGGTATTGCACGCCGGTAGCGGAGTCGGTAGAATAACTGATTCCGGCGTTGTTGCATGCCGTAAAAATTGAGAGGGCGGCAAAGATTGCGATGAATGACCGGATAAAAAACGACCCCTGATTTGGATTACCTGTGAGATTCATTGAACTCTGTTTGTTTGGAAATTTATACTGCCTTATGATATTTTAAATGGAGCTATTATGATGACAAATATATAGAAAAAGACAACTCAAGATTACCGGTTAAAGTCCTTCCGGCGAACTTCGCCAAGTTTACAAATGGGCTCGAAGAAAAGTGTACCTTTGACAGATAAATTTACCCAATGGGCGCGGAAATAAAAATAAGCATACCGATTATGGCTGATCTTGCTGCAAAAGGAGAGTCGCCTGATGTGCTATTCTGGGTAGGATGTTCGGGCAGTTTTGATGAAAGAGCCAAAAAGATAACGGTCGCTTTTACACGCATTTTGCATTACGCAGGTATTAAATTTGCCATACTCGGTATTGAAGAGTCATGTACCGGCGACCCTGCCAAACGCGCCGGAAACGAGTTCCTGTTTCAGATGCAGGCAATGCAGAACATTACCAAATTAAACGGTTATGGAATAAAAAAAATAGTTACCGCCTGCCCTCATTGTTTTAATACCCTTAAAAACGAATACCCCTCATTAGGAGGTGTTTACGAGGTAAGGCACCATACTGAATTTATAAATGAACTAATAAAAAGCGGCAGGATAAAAATAGAGGGCGGTTCATTCAAAGGTAAGAGAATAGTGTTCCACGACCCTTGTTACCTTGGCAGGGGTAATGGTATATATGAGGCGCCACGCGAAACAATTGTAAAGCTGGACGGGCTATTAGAGGAAATGCACCGCAACAGGCACAAGAGTTTTTGTTGCGGAGCCGGCGGGGCGCAGATGTTCAAAGAACCTGAAAAGGGGAATAAAGATGTAAATATTGAGCGTACTGAAGAGGCATTAAATAAGAACCCTGAAGTTATTGCCACCGCTTGTCCCTTTTGCATGACAATGATGACAGACGGAGTTAAGCATTTTAACCGCGAACAGAATATTAGCGTCAGGGATATAGCCGAGTTGGTGGAAATGGAATGTAACCGGAATAGCTCCCAGTTATGATTTCAGCACTTTGCGTTGCAAAAGTTTGGGGCAATACAATTTTAGCCCGGATACTTATTGACGAACTGCTTACAAAAAATCAAGTTCTGTTCTTTTTAGGGGCGATGTTCCTGTTCTCCATTTTGATGATGGTGCTGTACCGTCAGGATAAAAAGCGCGATAAAGAATACTTTAAAGGAACATGGATTATTTTCGGAGTTCTTATGCTTATCGTCACACTTTTATTTCTTTTCGTTCTTAGTCAGAAATAAGGTTTAATAGGGCGAATCGCCAAATATATCATTCACCGATTGCGGCTTTTCCTTTCCGCGCCAACGGAAATTTTTGAGCAAAAAATCGCTTGGTTTTATGTCCTTTTGGGGGTAGAGAGTGGCATCGGGTTTATCGAGAAATGTGATGCTTTTAATCCGGTTGGCATTGATAAAAATGAGCATATTACTGCAATCAGCCCGGTTGGCGCCAACCATCTCCTTATTGTTATCGGAATAAACGTAATAGATGGTCTGCGCATTACCCATAACTTTCACTTTTTGAATCTTATTGTTTGCAAAAAATGCTTTCATATTTCTTCCCTTTATCTGATTAAATTGAACAGTATCACCGGGCGCCGCCGCGGTATCGCGCGATGCAATGAAGGCGTTGCTCCTCATATCCATCATGTTCATCTCTTTGTTTTTCATGTGCAGTTTCATCGTGTCGGCGGTTAGCTGATTGGCATCAGACCATAAAACGGGCGAATACATCATGGTCATCAGGGAATCCTTTTCATCATAAGTGAGGGAATCGCATTTGCCCTGCAAATCCTTTTTGAAAAACAGGACATGGTGAAAGGCGAGAAGAAGTTTAGGCGCTTTAGTTTTACCCTTATTTGTATCTCCAAGCGTGATATTTTGCCCTATAAGGGTGTCGGCATGCAGATGGAGGGTATCTTTATCGTATTGCTGAAGCATAAGCGCTCTGCACGTTACAAGTATTGACTTCGCATTACCGTTATAGAAAGCGTATTCACCGGTAATGGTAATATTATCGGCGCTATCTTGCAATGAAACGCGGTCAAGCGCCTGCCCTATGTCATTTGTTTTATCGTAAAATATCTGGTCGCCGGAAAGTTTCTCGCCTTTTTTCCCCGTTATGCTTGCATGTTGGCTGAATTGCGAAATTCCGCTGAATGAATTGTAGTACCCGCTTTCGCAATACATAGAATTAGCTTTCCCTTTTATATGTGTTGGTCCGAGAAAGTAGGAGGTCTGAAGGGGAGGTGAGTAATTCATCGTATCGCATGTAACCACATAATCAGGGTTAACGAGTTTCACCTGCTCTTTGAAGCAAGCCAGCTTTTCCTTCATTCTGTATGTGCCGAGCATGCTGGTTAAAGTATTGGAACTATCCACAAGAGTCCCGCCATCCCAGTAATGTACTGTAGAAAGGTTCACATCGTATATCAGATGAGAGGTTGTAAGTGTCGTTTTCTTTTGAATATAGGTAATCTTGCCGAACATTTCCGCCTGTTTGGTATTGCCATTATAGTGGAGCGAATCGCCATAGAGGTCCATAGTATCGCGCCTGTTCAGGTGCACCTTGCTGAAGGCAAGAAATGAATTATCGGAAAATATCCAGGCGCTATCGCAGTCCATCAACACGCTGTCATCCTCCAGAGACACATTGCCAATTAAACGCTCCGCACCGTTGGCTATACTTTTATCACGCGAGAGGGTATTTGCATGACGGATTTGAATGGTTTGCTTTCCCTTATCATTTTGTTGACTTGTTTTCTGGGAAAAGAGCGGAGAATGGGACACAAGTATAGAGAGCCAGAGGAAACCAGTCCTTTGCAAGAAAAAATAGCCGCGCCGGTTATTTTGTTGACACTCAAATTCCATATTTCTGTTTCAAAAATATTTTTTTTGCATTTCCACACACCGGATTGTAATCAATTTTAACATAAATTGACAACTTTTACCTCGGTTCATTGATAATACAGAAAAGCGACAGGTATAATAAACCGTTATCCGATGTCTGACTCGCAAATGGTGGGAGAAGAAATCCGTAACGCTCTTGCTGTTGATTACCTTAAAATGGTCTGTTCTCTGTCAGGTCCCAAAGAGAGCAGTTTTACAGGCACGCCTACCGCTTCTTCAATAAATTGAATATAATTTTTCAATTGTATGGGCAAAGAATCAAATTTGCTGCCCATGAACGGGAATTTCCCCCAACCCTTAAAAGATTTATAGACAGGTTTTATGGCTTCCGAAAGGTTATAAGGCAGCCGGTCGGTTTTTTGCCCATCGATAAGATAGTGGGTGCAGATTTTCACCTCGTCAAAATCATTCAGTACATCTATCTTCATCATATCGAGAGATGAAACGCCGCTCAACATGATTGCGCGTTTCAGGGCGGGAAGGTCGAGCCATCCGCACCTCCTTTTTCTTCCGGTTGTTGACCCGAACTCGCGACCCACCTGACATATTTTATCACCGGTTTCATCGCTCAATTCAGTTGGGAAGGGACCGGAACCGACGCGGGTGCAATATGCTTTGAACACCCCTTCTACCGACCCGATAAGGGATGGCGCTATTCCGAGACCAATGCAGGCGCCTGCGCAAGTGGTTGATGATGAAGTTACGTAGGGATACGAACCGAAATCTATGTCGAGCAGCGAACCCTGCGCACCTTCAGCAAGTATTTTTTTACCTTGTTTCAACGACTCGTTTAAAAAATATTCGGTATCGATACAGGTAAGCGATTTTCTGATAAAATCAATGGCGTTCATCCACTTTTTTTCATTTTCAGCTAAACCCTTCGCATCATATTCAAATGAACCGAGCAGTTTTTTGTGCTTGTCGAGGAGGTCTTGATAGCGCTTAGTGAAATATTTCTCCATAATATCTCCTATCCTTAATCCATTCCTGCCTGTTTTATCCATATAAGCGGGACCTATTCCTTTCAGCGTAGAACCAATTTTTTTCGTTCCCTTCTGGGCTTCGGAAAAGGCATCGAGAAGGCGGTGAGTAGGCAGGATGAGGTGCGCGCGCTTTGAAACAATCAGCCGTTTGCAAATGTCCGTTCCGAGGGAATCGAGTTCCCGTATTTCATCAACGAAACTTATCGGGTCAATTACTACCCCGTTACCTATCACATTAAGAACGTTAGAATGGAAAATACCTGAAGGGATGGTATGAAGGACATGCTTTTTGCCCGCAATTTCAAGGGTATGACCTGCATTCGGACCGCCCTGAAACCGAGCTACAATATTATACGAGGGCGAGAGCACATCTACCACTTTACCCTTGCCTTCGTCGCCCCACTGTAATCCCAATAGAATATCGGTCTTCATTCGGAAAATATTTAAACGGTGAAAAAATGAATAATTGTGTTGCTTTTTTATTGCTATTCGCGTTGCAACGGCAGATTATATGATAAAGTGATTGGTTTATTGCAATTTATTAAGCGCGTCTTCCAGAGTGGGTTCAATATGGAATATACTGTCAAGTTTGGTGATTACGAACAAGTCGGTAACCTTTTTCGATACGTTGCATACAGCTACTTCGCCACCTGCATTGCGGGCTTTTGTAAGGGTATTCACCAGAATATTCAGACCGCTGCTGTTCATATATTTTAATGCCGATAGTTCAAGGATGAACTTGGTCTTTCCGGACGCTATGAATCGGCTTATTTCATCGAGGAAACCCATTGCCTGGTTTTTGTCAATTATCTCTCCCTGCAGGTGAAATACTACTGCTTTGGGCATGGATTCTGTGGTATATTCAAAGTTCATGAAGCGTTGTTATATTAACTTCCGGCTATTTAAAGGTGCAAAATAATGCTTTTTTTTGTTACCATTACAAATAGCAACATAAAATTAAAAACAATTCTGAAAACGGGAACCTTTGTCCCGGAAACCGGCTTATCGCAACCCGAAGGATTTTCTACGGCGACTACTTTTTTTGAGCCAACGACGGGATTTGAACCCGTGACCTCGTCCTTACCAAGGACGCGCTCTACCAACTGAGCTACGTCGGCTAACTAAAATTATGAGCGGAAGACGGGGCTCGAACCCGCCACCCTCAGCTTGGAAGGCTGATGCTCTACCAAATGAGCTACTTCCGCTAATACTCGGCCGCATGAACAACAGGATGACTATTCTTAATCACAAATTATTAAGTGGGGAGACAAGGATTCGAACCTTGGAAGTCGTAAGACAACAGATTTACAGTCTGTCCCATTTGGCCACTCTGGAGATCGGA
>JAKAOA010000151.1 GCA_021823405.1 Bacteroidota bacterium
ATTTTCCTGTTAAGCCCTTTCACCGCTATATCCGATAGTTCGCCTATCTCGGAAAGTTTTTGCACATCTTTTCTTATATTTTCTGTCTATCACTTTCAAACGGCGCTTCAGAAAAGAAAGAAAGTTTATTTTATATTATCCGGCGTCGAACTTACGTGGACTTCGTTCATGCGCCCCGCACATTTTCCGTTATTGATGATTTTCACGATATTGCTTATCGTTTACCTCTTAAGAAATAAAGTAAAACCATTACTCTATGTAGTCCTTTTTTTAACGCCGTTTTTTGTAGGCGAAGGAGTATGGATGGTAAGAAATTGGATCAGGTATCATAAAATATTGCCTACCCTCAATTCTATTTATTTAAGCTCCTGTAAGGATACTTATCGCTTTCCTATATGGCAATTGGAACGCTCATGGGGCTTGGAAAACTGGAGTATAGATTGGCTTATCCAGAAAGACAATGCCGATATATCAAAAGAAAATGTAGGATTGCCTTATATCGTCTATACCTCGCAATACAATGCCGATAGCATGAGGGCTTTTAAAAAGTTCCTGAACAGGGTTATCATTCGTTATGCCTATAACTATAATGGGGAAGCAATTTATGTGGATTCAGTCAATAATGACAATTATACAATAATAGCTGACAGATGCCACAAGTATATTGAATCGCTGAAGAAGGAAAAGCCGTTTCAATACTACTTCGTATCGCGCTACCGCATGGCTAAGGATTATCTAAAATTATCCATTTTTGGTAATTTCCAGGAACCGTATATGAAGTTTTTCGGAACAATAATGTACTATTTTGTAATTGTTACGGGTTTCGCAGGTATCGTTTTAATGGCGAAATATTGCCGCAGGTTCAGTCCTGAATCACTTTTTGCCTTTATACCGCTTTACTCTATTTTCATCCATCCGGTTGTATTACGATTGGCGCAAAACAGATACTTTATTCCTTCATATCCATTTCTGGTCGTCTGTGCGGCATATCTTTTATATTTACTATATTGCAAAGCCGTCAGCAAGAGTTTATTTATAGCGGCAAAACAGTATAAAAGGTAGAAATGGGCACAGAATTTACAAGTGAACAATTTTCACGTGCATACCCCGAGGGGATAGAGCATACCTATTGGAATAGAGCAAGAAACCGTGTAATATTAAGATATGCTAAACGATTTAAAATAGAGAGTATCCTCGATGTTGGTTGCGGCAAAGGCATTGTAACCTCCTTTCTTTTTAATTCGGGAATAGACATAACAGGGGTCGATATGGGCGCTCCATCTCAATCGGGCACAGGTTCGTGTAAGATTTATTATAATACGGCAGCAGGAAATTTACCTGCGGAGTTGAGAAACAAGATACAGATAATATCATTATTCGATGTAATTGAACACATTGAGAATCCGCGCGAATTTCTTGAACAAATCGTGGAAGGATTTCCGAATCTGAAATACTTATTGATAACTGTTCCAGGGAGGAACGAACTCTGGTCGAATTTTGACGATTATTATGGGCATTACAGGCGTTATACTCTCGAATCAATTGGAAAGGAAATGGGAGATTGCGGATTTAAAATTATTTTTAGTCGCTATTTTTTTCATATCTTGTACCCTCTTATTCGCATGAATAACATGATTTTGAAGAACCGAGACCTAAATATAAGGGCGCCAAAAAATCGAATCAGCCTGATAATTCACAAAGCGGCTTCGGCGCTGTTCTACCTCGAATTATTTATTATACCGGGCTTTATAAGAGGCAGTTCCATAATAGCCGTATGTGCTAAAATCAAAAATTAATCAGAAAATGCCTACCCTTTCAGTTATCACGCCTATTTATAACGAAGCTGAAGGCATTGCAATGCTGTTCGACAAAATACGAAAGGCATTGAGTTCATACTCCTATGAAATAATTGCGGTGAATGACGGTTCGCAGGATAATTCGTGGGAAGAATTAAAAAAAGAAGCAACTCGCGATAAAAATACCAAGGTCATCAATTTGAAACGCAACTATGGACAAACCGCGGCATTGAATGCTGGCATACAATACTCCACGGGAGATATTATCATACTTATTGACAGCGACCTTGAGAATGACCCTGAAGACATCCCGCTTCTTTTGAACAAAATGCAAGAGGGCTACGATGTTGTTAGCGGATGGAGAAAAGACCGCTGGAAAGGACAATTCCTTACCCGAAAACTGCCTTCATTATTGGCAAATAAACTTATAAGCAAAATATCGGGAGTATATCTGCACGATTACGGCTGCACCTTGAAAGCATACAAAAGAGAGGTTATTAAAGATGTAAAGCTATACGGACAAATGCACAGGTTTATACCGATCTATTGCAAATGGCAAGGGGGTAAAATAACAGAGATACCCGTTCGCTACGAACACCGCAAGTTTGGTAAAAGTAACTATGGTTTGTTTCGCATACACAAAGTGTTGTTAGACCTCGTCTTAATAAAATTCCTGGATAAATATATGTATCGCCCAATGCACTTTTTCGGAGGGGCGGGGATATTATCCCTATTTGTAACTTTTATTGCAACCGGGCTCGCCGTTTATTTTAAGATGACTCACCAAAAGGATTTTGTGCAAACTCCTCTGCCCATTATCGCTTCAATCTTTCTTGTAATAGGCATTTTGATGATTTTGCTCGGCGTAATTGCCGAAATGCAGATGCGCACGCATTTCGAAAGCCAGAATACATATCCATTCACAATTAAAGAAAAAGTTAATCTGTAACCCTATGAATAAACTGAATTTAGGATGCGGCGAAGATTATAAAGAAGGTTACCTCAATGTGGACTTCCATGACCACTTTAAAGTTGATAAAGTTTATGACCTGAACACGGTGCCTTATCCATTTCCCGATTCGAGTTTCGATGAAGTTGCAGCTTTCCATGTACTTGAACATCTCACCAATCCATTTACAGTTATGAAGGAACTTCACAGAATTCTGAAACCGGGCGGCACCCTGCATATCAAAGTCCCCCATTTCAGCCGTGGTTTTACGCATTCCGAGCATAAGGCAGGGTTCGATGTTATGTTTCCATATTATTTCAATCCTTCGTTTACCAAGTCCGGATATTATGGCGTTCATTTCCAACTTGAAAAACTTAAACTGAACTATATTGCGTTTTTTCACCTGATGAAATACATGAATATCTCCGCTTTTACAATTGGCGCTCTAAAGATACTACGCGTCATTGTGAATTTTTTTGCCAACTTAAGTCCCGCCTTTTGCAGCAGATTCTGGTGCTTCTGGGTAGGTGGGTTTGAAGAGATCGAATTCAGATTTAAAACGGTGAAATAATAAGGATTTTCAAATATGTTGCCTAACTTTAACCTATTTAGTTTTAACATTTACACAAATTGACCGATACTCCCGATTTAAAAACGGCGCAAGCATTCGCCACATCATGGAACAACCTTCCGTCCGGTTCAGTATATACTTTCGAACAGTTTGAGGATTGGTTTCAACCGCTTAATAAAAATGACGTAGAAGGGAAAAATGTACTTGAACTGGGTTGTGGAAACGCAAGTTTGTTAGTTCATCTCATACGCTGGAATCCCGGGTCGGTAACAGGAGTCGATTTAGGCGATTCGGTTACCGCTGCTCAAACCAATATGAAAGCGACCGGATTCAGTAAGTTCTCTATTATAAAAGACGATCTGGTAAAGTTTAACAGCGATAATAAGTATGATATTGTATACTCCATAGGCGTGTTACATCATTTAAAGGAACCCAAAGCCGGTTTTGATTCCGTATTGCGTAACACAAAACCGGGCGGCAAGTTCCATTGCTGGGTATATGCTAAGGAAGGAAATTCCATAGTTATCTATCTGGTTGACCCTATTCGTCTTATTGCATCCCGTCTGCCATGGTGGTTCACCAAATATTTTATAGCTACACCCCTGGCGGCATTGTATTTTATTTATGCACATTTAATCACCTCTTTCCACATTTCATTCATGCCCTTGTATTCGTATAGTGCATGGATTACAAAAAGGAACTTTTTGTTTTTCAGACATGTTGCTTTCGACCAGTTGGTAACTCCGCAAACAGCTTATATAGATAAAAAAACGATTGAGGGATGGCTCCGGGATGAACGGATTGTACAGGACTCCACCTATATTGTTTTCCGCAACGGCAATTCATGGAAATTCGGCGGTAAGTTTAAGAACTGAAGATTTTGCATACTAATTCATCCGGTAAACTAATACAGGAAATTTCAATCGATTTTTATCTTCCTGAAAATTATCCTCGCAGATTACCTGAATAGTGAGACCTATACCAACAATTTAACAGAATAGGGTTTTAAACGGTATAGATGCCTTTAAATCAGCTTATTAATAATGTTCGCTGTGCCCGGGGAGAGACTCGAACTCTCAAGGATGTTACTCCAACGGCTTCTGAGACCGCAACGTTTGCCAATTTCGCCACCCGGGCTTTTAAATCGAAGGGCGCAAAGATATAAAGAACATTGTTATTTGAAATTCGTATTCAGTTCAATCTCTGTAATTCTTTACCGCCTCTACAAAATATCTTACATTATCTGTCGGCGTATCCGGGTACAACCCATGTCCCAAATTTGCAATATAACCGCGGCTCCCGAATTGTCGGCACATTTTGTTTACAGCATCCGTAATCACCCTTTTGCCTGCATATAGCGCACATGGGTCAAGGTTTCCCTGCAAGGATTTGTTTCCGAGAGCATTTCTCGCTTCTTCAGGCGCTGTCGTCCAGTCGAGACCAATTACATTGCAGTTCAGTTTTTTCAGTTCATGGCTTGCGAAAAACGCCCCCTTTGGAAAAACAATTACTGGCGCCATACCGTTCAACGCTTCGCATATTTGTGAAATATAATTTAACGAAAACTCCTTATAAGTATCATATCCCAAAATCCCGCCCCATGAATCAAATATTTGTATTATATCAGCTCCTGCCTTAATCTGGCTTTTCAGATATACAATGGTGGTATCTGTAATTTTTTGAAGCAACCTGTGCGCCGTATCTGGTTCGGCAAAGAGCAATCGTTTTGCCTGTGAAAAGGTTTTTGAACCGACTCCCTCCGTCATATATGCGAATATAGTAAAGGGACTGCCGGCAAATCCTATCAGTGGCACAGAATCGTTCAGTTCACGTTTTACCATTTCTATCGCTTTAATTACATACTCCCAGTCATGATAAACGCCATTGTTTAGCGCATCTATCTCCTTATTTCCGCGAATCGTTTTTTTAAACCACGGACCTTTACTTTCAATCATCTTGTAAGGTAACCCCATAGATTCAGGCACTACAAGAATATCTGAAAAAATAATGGCTGCGTCCACACCTAATAGCTTAACCGGCTCAATAGTTGCTTCGCAGGCAAGTTCCGGAGTTTTAACAAGTTGCGTAAAATCGTCCACTGATCCGCGGAGTTTACGGTAACCGGGCAGTACCCTTCCCGCCTGTCGCATCAGCCATACAGGGGGGCGTTCTACCTTCTCTCCTGCCGCGGCTTTCAAAAGTAAATGATTCTTCATTACATCAATATAATAAGACGGAACAAACTTATCTATTTTTCAGCTGACAGGTAAAAAAAGATGTAATTTTACTCTCCAGTTTTATCGAGATTTTTATAGAAATTATGGATACTGTTCAGATAACTGATACCGCGCAGGAGAACCGCGAGAAAAAGGAAATACTCAACCGGTATAGGGGATTATTGCGTTCGTGCCGGCGTAAATTAGACGAGGATGAGAAGAAACTGATACGTAAAGCGTTCAACGTAGCGCTTGAAGCCCACAAAGGAGTGCGCCGCAAATCGGGCGAACCATACATCTATCATCCCATTGCAGTCGCGCGCATCGTGGCGGAAGAAATAGGACTCGGTTCCACAAGTATCGTGTGCGCCTTACTGCATGATGTAGTAGAAGATACCGACATGACCTTAAAGATCGGAA
>JAKAOA010000023.1 GCA_021823405.1 Bacteroidota bacterium
CCTTGGCTGCTTACAGCTTCTTCCCCAAAAAACCTTCGCTCAATATCAAATTCCAACAAACCTCTCAACTTTTGCTCGCCGCTTAACCCGAACTCACGTTAACTTAATATACTTTACATCGAAAGCGAAGTCATGTCTTAGAAACGTATTCAAGTGCTACTGTTCCATTCTTAAATCTTTTCAATCCAGACAAACTCATGTGCGTTATGTACAAGGAATTAAAAAAAGCCCCTGTTTTTTATTTCAGGGGCCTGTGCGGGGCTGAGTTCTTGTATCAAGTTAAATTACTTTATTCATTTTTTCTCTCCGCATACTACTTTTGTTCTGTATACAAGGGTTTAATGTTGCTCGCACCATACATTTGCTGAATCTCATAATACTCCTTTGCTTTTAGAATCTTTCCATTCCTTAGCTGAAATACGATGCAAATAGGCATTTCGATAGCTGTCTGCTTAGTTTGTCCCGGAATTATCAATAAAGCACGATGAACATATTCAAGGCATCCTTTGCCTTCGCTTGCAAAAAGATTTGTGACTTGTAGTTTGTGTTCCTCGGTGTGTTTGATGGCACCAGCAGATTTTAGAGACATTTGCATTATTGCCTCCTTCCCTTTGAAATGCTCATTAGTTGCCATCAGAAACCATTCACATTCATCATCCAGTAAATCCAACACCAAAGGTACATCCCTTGATGGGTTCTCCCCCCATCGCGCAAGGAGGTCGACCCATTGCTTTATTATTTTGACATTTTGAATAGCTTTTTGATTTTCCTTTTTTTCGTTTTCCATTTGTTTTATTTTTATGGTTATTATTAATTAATACATTTACATCAGTCATTAGCATTATGCTTTGACTGTTCCGTTTGTTCATTTGATTGGTTGTTCTTCCATGCTATTTATGTTTTTAGTTAATATTAAGTTACCGTCCGGTCGGTCGGTTATTATTCAAAAAAAACTAAGTTTTTATTTCGGAATAAATTGCTTCCCATATATTTAATAATTCTTTGGGCATATTTTCTGTTTTACCTTTAAAGATGAAATTAATTCCTACCCCATCGCCTGCGCAAATAAATAGATTGGCAAGTTGCTCATCTTTAAGGGGCGATTTTATTTCGCCTTTTCTTTTTGCTATCTTAATTATATTAACCCAGGCGTTTAATTCATTTTCTTTTTGCACTTTAAAATCCTTAATACTTTCAGGCATTATTCTAACAGCATCAAACATTGGTAGGAAATAGTTTATTCCAACGCTTTCTTTATTTTTTCGTATGAATAAAGAAGAAGCCATGTTATCAATAGCCTTAAAATTATCTTGTATAAATTCCTTTAGAGATTCGCTTGAGAATTTACTGAAATCCGTTTTCAACGGATTAATATAAAAGTGATTTATTACCTCTTCAAAAACCTGTTCTTTACTTCTAAAATGATGGTAAAAGGCTGCTTTAGAAAGGCCTGCTTTACCCATTATTTCGTTCATAGTAACTTCTTTAAAGCTCTTTTGTAAAAAGAGTTTAAAAGCTTCTATCCGGATAACTTCTTTCGAATCTTTCATAAAAACTGACTGACTGGTCGGTAAAGGTATATGTAATATTACCATTAAAACATGATTTTTGTCACCTTAAAATGATTTCGAACAATCCATCTCCCCGTTTGGGACGAATTAGTCCGCTATTGGGTGAAACGGGAGTAAAATGTTAGTATTTGTTGCAATTGAATCAATAATTTGTCCGAAAGGTGTCCCCTATAGCCCGCCCGAATCGGTTATCGTTACCGTGTAATTTTCCGCGATTAATACAACAGTATCCATGGTAGCCCCATTACTCCAACGGTAGGGGGTGTATGCAAACGCCATTATGCACAGAAATTTTGCCATTTTATCTCACCAGAGTTATATTGCCTTTCTTCTCAAATGTTTTTCTATCAGTGTAGCTTCCATTGGCATAATAAGTATAAGTACCTGTTTGCATAGGTTTACCTTTTAAGTTCCGGAAAATTATCCAATATGATTTTTCGATTATGTTGTGCATCATCATACTGAGGCCATAGTTCAATCGCTTTATTGTAGATGGTAAGTATAAGATTTGTTTGTGAATAGCAATAAAATACGTTATCCACCAGAAAAAGGATTACTGCTATGCGCAATAATTTTGACATGGCTTGAGAAGTCCTTTAAAACCTTACCGGATTATTACGACCTTGCCCGTTTTAAGAAGAACATTATCTGTAGAAATAATGGAATAAATAAACACACCGTTATTCAGGTTCGTCCGGATATTTATTTTTGTTGTTCCGGTGGCAATACATAGTTATAAATTTCCTGCCCCAACATATCACAGAGAACAAATCTTGCATTTTCGTTTGTGGCTATGCTATATTCCAAGGTCATATTTCCGTTGCTCGGATTTGGATAAACCTTTCCTCTATCGCCTTAGCATTAGCGGTTGGCTCGTTTTCCCCAGCCAGCACGCTGTCCGTGCTTACCTCTACATCGTCTTCAGTTCCGCCACAAGGTCGGTGATAACCTTTTTCGCATCTCCGAAAAGCATGCTTGTTTTAGGGTTATAGAAAAGCTCGTTATCAATACCGGCATAACCGGCATTCATGCTTCGTTTGTTTATGATAATGCTCTTGGCTTTCTCCACTTCAAGTATAGGCATACCGAATATGGGGCTGTTAGGATTCGTTTTTGCGGCAGGGTTTACTACATCGTTGGCGCCTACTACAAATACTACATCGGTAGTTTCAAATTCTGGGTTGATGTTTTCCATTTCCACTAATTTGCCGTAATCTACATTGCTTTCGGCAAGCAGTACGTTCATGTGCCCCGGCATACGTCCGGCTACAGGGTGAATGGCATATTTCACATCCACGCCGCGTTCTTCAAGCAGCGACTCCAGTTCGTGCATTACATGCTGCGCCTGGGCAACGGCAAGTCCGTAACCCGGAACAATTATAATTTTCTTGCAGTAGTTCATCAGAATTGCAGTATCGCTTACCGAAATATCTTTTACGCTGCCGCCTGTAGGCGAACCTGTACCGGCTGTAACTGTAGCGCCGCCGCTGCCGAAAGCGCCGAAAATAACGTTGGTGAGCGAACGGTTCATTCCTTTACACATTGCCACAGTCAGCAGCGTACCTGCCGAACCTACCATAATTCCGCCTGTAAGCATCACCTGATTGTGATACAAAAACCCGCCTGCCGCCGCCGCAAGCCCGGTAAATGAATTAAGTAGCGATATTACCACCGGCATATCGGCGCCGCCTATCGGGAATACAAACATGATACCGTAAAAAAGGGCGAGAGCGAAGGTAAGCAGGGCATAGCGGAAGAGGTGTTCGCCATGTTCCGTACCCGAAGCAGAATATATTACATAGCAAGCCAATGCCAGAATAACGAGCAGTATCAAGTTATTGATAAGGTTATACATAGGCAGGCGGAGGTCCTTCTTCATGTTGCCGTTAAGTTTCAGAAAGGCGATCATACTGCCTGCGAACGATACGCTGCCTATCACCATTCCGGCCATAACGGTTATCAGCGCTTTAAAGTTTCCTATATGGGGAGTGAATTCTATTACAGAAATGAGCGCGGCGCAAGCGCCACCCATACCATTGAACAGAGATACCAGCTGCGGCATGGCGGTCATCTTCACCTTTTTGGCAACCATCCATCCTATTATACCGCCAATTGCGATAGCGCCGAATAATAAGCCGTAAATAACGGGGGCAACGCTGTTGCGAAGGAAAATAGTGCCCAATATGGCAATGGTCATTCCCACAGCGGCTATAAGATTTCCTTTGCGGGCGGATTCCGGTTTACTCAACATCTGCAAGCCCATGATGAAGGTTACCGAACCGATAAGGTAAATAAGATCGAGGATAAGGGTAGAGTTCATAATTATTTGCGTTGAATTTTAGTTAAAAGGCATTTGCCATATTTATTGAATCTTAAATCAGTAACCGATTATCTCCCGGATTATTTTTTGGGCGCAGGTTTCTTCTTGAACATTTCGAGCATCCTGTCGGTAACCACAAAGCCGCCAACTACGTTCAGCGTTCCTAAGACCACTGCAACGAAACCGAGAACGAGCGTTGCAATATTATTCGGGTCGGCGTTCAGCAATACCAGCATTGCACCTACTATTACTACCCCGTGTATGGCGTTGGCGCCGCTCATCAGAGGCGTGTGAAGCACCGATGGCACATGGCTTATTACTTCTATCCCGACAAATATCATCAGAATTAACATGAAGAGCATCTGCATGTGCGCTTCCAGAAATGCGAATAATTGTTCCATAATGTCTGTAATTTAGATTTTAATAAGTTTCGGTTAAAAAATTACGAAGTTCTGTCTCTCAAGATTATTTCTTAGTTCCTTTGTGCACAATAAGCGATCCTTTTGTTATCTCTTCTTCCATTTCCCATTTAAAGCCATCTTTGGTAGCCAGATGAAGGAGGTAAGTAGATATATTTTTAGCATATAGGTCGCTTGCATTCAGCGGCAGCAAACTCGGCAGGTTCGACTCGCCGATTATCTTCACGCCGTTTATTACTACGTTCTCGTTCATCTTACTGCCGCTTACATTACCGCCTTGTTCCACAGCCATATCTACTATAACGGAACCGTTCCTCATGCTCTTCACCATCGCTTCGTTGATAAGCAGTGGCGCTTTTTTACCCGGCACAAGGGCGGTGGTAATAACTATATCGGCATCAGCAACATGCTTTGCGATAAGTTCCTGCTGCTTTTTCGCCTGCTCGGGGGTTAATGTTTTTGCATAGCCGCCTGTCGATTCAAGTTTTTCGCCGAAGTCCACTTCTATAAACTTGCCTCCAAGCGATTGAACTTGCTCTTTGGTTTCCGGTCGTATATCAGATACTTCTACAATTGCCCCCAAGCGTTTAGCGGTGGCTATGGCTTGTAAACCGGCAACGCCGGCGCCCATTATCACCACCTTCGACGGTTTTATTGTACCTGCGGCGGTCATCATAAGGGGGAATATTTTTCCGAGCGCATCGGCGGCTATAATAACGGATTTGTATCCTGCAAGGTTTGCCTGCGAACTTAAAGCATCCATCTTTTGCGCTCTTGAAATACGCGGGATTGCATCCATAGAAAATGCCGAAATACCCGCTTTTACACAAGCGTCCACAAGTTCCGGATGTGTGGCAGCATACATAAACGAAATCAAAACAGCCTCCTTCTTCATCCATCCGATTTCCTCCGGAGAGGGCGCATTTACCGACATTACTATATCGGCATTGGAGAACAGCGCCTTCCGGTCGGCTTCTATCGCGGCGCCGGCAGCGGTATATACGTCATCCCTATAGTAGGACTTTTCGCCTGCGCCTTTTTCAAGTGACACGGTGAATCCTTTTTTTATCAGGTCTTTTACAACATCGGGAGATAGTGCTACCCGGCATTCTTTTAGTTTGGTTTCTTTGGGTACTGCTATTTTCACTTGGGTGGAATTAAATTGTTGTAATTGCAAATGAAGGCGCAAAATTATAAAAAAATAATACTTTGCATCTTTTTAGACAATCTATCTTCTTCGCCTATTTAATGGCATTATGAAAGTAGCTGAATTTCTTTTATTTAGTAGCAATCATTAAATTCATTGAATTTTAAATCTCGGAATGAGGATAAATAGTCAAATGCGGGGGTAGTTCAACCTCGATTACAGGGCGACCGACAGCGTTACATTCACTTCTCGCGCCGTAAGGTAGTTCGGTATGGCATACTGCCTGCCGCTTACATCACTTATCCAGTTGTAAGAAATTACGTTATTCGCCTGTAAAAGATTAAATACTTCCAATCCCACCCAAACAGTTTTCAGGTAACGCGTAAAGCCCTTTTTTACCTGTCCCTTTCTGCCTAATAACAGGTAGGAAAATCCCAAATCGACCCGCTGGTAGAAGGGTGTACGCAGGGTATCGGCGTATGGCGGTTTTCCCGGCGGACCGAACGGAATGCCTGTACCGAATATCAGGTTTAAATGCGCCTTAAAATCGGGAAACCGAGGCAAATAGTCCTCAAAGAATAAGCTTGCCGTTACCTCCTGGTCGGTAGGCATGGGTATGTAACCGGCGGTATGTTTCGCGCTATCGGCTACGGCTGTATTGGCGGTAACGCCCGGCGTTATTTGCTGTCCGTAGCTGTTATAGTATAAATAATAGGATGCGTTGTTAATCTTGTATTGGGCATTAAGAACCGATAAACTGAACCAGGAATTAAGCCCTTTTACAAAATCGCCGTTTATCTTCATATCAATTCCCTCTACGTAGCCGTGAGCGGTAAGGTCGGGGTAGTAGTTTATATATACATCGCTGATGTTATACGGTATTACATTCACCAGATCTTTGTAATAGCCCTCCACCACAAACTTGAACGGGCGGTTCCATGCTTTAAAATTCCAATCGGTTCCGGCTACAAAATGTATGGCTTCCTGGTCTCTGACAGCTGTATTTAAAGTTCCGTCAAGCATAATAAGTTCGCGATAAAAAGGCGGCTGAAAGTAGTAGCCCGATGAGAAACGGAACAGTATGTCTTTTTTCCATTTGGGCTTATAGGCGAGTGTTGCGCGAGGGCTGATAACCAGTTCGTCGTTAATATCGGAGTAGTTTTCCCTTACCCCTGTCGTTAATGTAAAAAGTCCGGTATCGGCGGTCTGCCAGCGAAAGATGTTCTCCACATAACTTTCCGCACGGTTCACGTTGAGCGTATCATTGGCGCGCACTACATTTTGCAGGTTCAGAACGGAATTACTATACGGAAGGGAGTATCCGGCGGAATCAACCAGATTCCATTGGCTTGCAGTACTTGTAAACTCTTGCCTTTGATATTCGGCTCCCCATATCAGTTTTTCGTTGCGGCTAAAAGAATAGGAACTGTTGTACTGGAAACTGTACACCATTCCGGCTATGTCGTTGCGGGCATGATTCAGGTAAAGCCCCTGACCGATTGCGTAACCCACCTGACCGTTGTTCTGCAAATCGCTGATAAGATAATCGCCGAGAATATCGTAGTTCTGGCTCTCGTTATCATTGTAAGCCGATACGATAAACTGCATTTTAAACTTATCGTTGGCGTTATAGTTGAGCGAGGTGGCGCCTGTTACGGTCTGGAATTTATCAAGCTCCTGCCCCTGAAAATTGACCTGAAAATTATATGCCTGGCTGATGGTTCCGAATGACGTATTCTCACTTTGCGGGACAAAATTGAACTCGTCAAGGGCATAATTGCCCAGTACATCAAGTTCCCATCTGTCGGATATGGCATAGGTCATAAATACCTGTGCATCGGCGAATCGCGGTTTGTAGCTTCCCTGTACATCCAGCGAATTCAACAGATACTGGTTCGTTTTGTACCGAATGCCTGCAATATAGGTAAACCGGTGGCTGGCGTCAGTGCCTTCTATGTGCATATCGCCGCCGAGTAAACTGCCTGATGCCGAAGCAGCAAAGGCAGTCGGTTTTTTATAGGTTACATCAAGCACCGATGACATTTTATCGCCGTATTTGGCTTCAAAACCGCCTGCAGAAAATTCAACCGACTGCACCATATCCGGATTTATAAAACTCAATCCTTCCTCTTCCCCCTGATTGATAAGCTGCGGACGATAAATTTCTATTCCGTTTACATAAACCAGATTTTCATCGTAGCTGCCGCCCCTTACTGAATAGTCGGATGAGAGCTCGGAGCGGGTAACCACGCCGGGCTGGGTGGCAAGTATGGCGTTAAAGTCGCCCGAAGGCATGGGGATATCTTTTACTACTTTCGGATCAAGCGTGCTCATCTCCTGAAGGTTATGTCCCTGTTCCGAAATTTCAACCTGACCTAATGTGCTGCCCGCCGAACCGCGAAGAGATATAGTAAGCTGCAGTTCTTCGCCCTCTTTAAGCAGCACCGTTCGTTTTTGCGAGATGAACCCCGGATGGAAAAAGTAAATGTCGACGCTCTTTCCCGGCTGTACCATATACCGGAACCGCCCTAAACTATCACTATAGGTTGCTGTCTGCTTGCTCCCTACTATACCTATCAGCACATCGGCAACCGGTTGACCGAGTGAATCCTTCACAACTCCGGTTACCACCGCTTGTTTTTGGGCGCGAGAGAGTAGGGGAAGCAATGCAAAACACGCCATTAACACAGGAATGCGTAAATCGCCGCCCTGCGCCCGTTTAAGTGTGGCGATAAACGAACGGAATATATGAATTTTATGTAAGGTCATTCGCCGGCTTTAGTCCTCCCCGAAATTGGTATTAACGGTGCAAAGATGAAAATATTGGAAGAACCGGCGGCTTAAATGTCGCTTCCAATTGGCAGTTATTGAATATTCAGAGAACCGTTTTGCAGGGCTTGTATGAACTTCCCCCATGCAAACGGATTAAGTATATTCATGAGCGGGAGTTGCCCTGCATCGTATATTTTATTGTTTTCTTCCTGCATGGCGTACATATAATTGGCTTCGCCGTCCATCGGTATGCCGGTAAGGTTTGCCTTTTGCTGCGCCAGAGCCAGGTTGCGCCTTGCCCTCTCCATGTTCAAATCATGAAGGTTAAGATTCAGGAAAGCATCTTTAAATTCATCCTTTGCAGGCCAGGGATATACCGTTACGGTTTTAAGAGCAGCTGTATCTCTTTCCATCAGGTGAATGAGCGCGTATCTGTCGGCAGTTGTGTCCGGTATTACGAGGTATGTATTCATTTTATAGCCGACAGCGGCAAACTCTATGGTATCGAGCGGCTGGGCAACAAATGAAAAGTAACCCTTGTTGTCGCATACAGTTCCGTAATTACTGGTCTTTATTACTATGGCAGTAAAAGGTATGGGCTGCAGGGTTCTTTTATCAACCACCACTCCGGAAAACTGCATCAGTTGGGTGTGAATCTTTTTACCTTGTGTTTTGGCGTTTTTTCCTGTTGTATTTACCTGACTGTAGGAGAAATGCGGGATACACAGCCAAAGAATAATTATTAGCGGGGAAAACTTTAAACGGATGTTTGGCTTTCCTGCCTTAACTTTTTTTGAAATTGCTATTATCTTTTTCATTCTAAACAATACCGGTTTTTAATTATTTTTATAGGGGACTACCAGTTGGAACAAAGGTATATTTACTTTGAACGTGGAATGGTTTTCCTGATTCTCCATAAGATACGTGCCGTGCATCTTACCGGCTTCGCTGGCAAGCGGACAGAACGAATCATATTGGTACTCTTCGCCAGGATACAGAGTGGGCTGCATGGAAACTACTCCCTCGCCTTCCACCTGCGACCAGCCGTTCAAAGAATCAAAAATATGCCAGTGGCGCCGCAACAGTTTAACGGTTGCGTTGCTTGTATTCTCTATTGTTATACGGTATGAAAAGACGTAATAACCTTTATAAGGTCGCGAATAAGCGGTCTCAAATTCGGATTGAACGCTTATCTTGATACCCTTTGTTACACTGGTCGGAATCATATTGGAAACAACTGCAATTATAGCGCAAGTATATGAATAAAAAGTGACTTTTAAACATTAAAGATGTTAAATTTGTTAAAATAAAAAACGCGGGTGGCTACTGACGCCCCTCTTATACAATGACTGCCATTTTAAAAGCTGTCATACCCCTGCCGATTAAAGCATAGCGGGCTACGGCGATGTTATTTTAATTGTGCCTGTTTATTTGGAACTTTACTACCTTTGCCACCCCATTTAAATTAATAAACTCACGTTTATGTCAAACGCATTCTTTCAAGTCCCCCCGGCTAAAAACGAACCTGTAAAATCATACGCTCCCGGCACGGCCGAAAGAACGGAACTGAAAGCCGAGCTTCGCCGCTTTATGTCTGAAAAGAGGGAACTGCCCATGCATATCGGCGGAAAAGAAATCCGTACGGGTAAGAAGGTGAATATTTCGCCGCCGCACAACCACCGTAAAATAATAGGCGCCTACCACAAAGGCGATGCCTCACACGTAAATAAGGCGATAGCGGCGGCGCTGGAAGCCAGACATTCGTGGGCGGAAATGGCTTGGGAACAGCGTGCAGCCGTATTTCTTCGAGCGGCAGACCTTATCTCCGGACCTTATCGGGCAGCCATGAACGCCGCCACCATGATAGGACAGAGTAAAAACGCCTTTCAATCGGAAATAGACGCCGTATGCGAACTCGCCGACTTCTTCCGGTTCAATGTTCAATATATGACGGAGATTTACCGCCAGCAGCCCGAATCGCCTCCCCTGACATGGAACAGGTTGGAATACCGCCCTCTGGAAGGGTTCGTTTTCGCGCTCACTCCGTTCAACTTTACCTCTATCGCCGGCAACCTGCCCGGTGCGCCTGCCCTGATGGGCAATACCGTTGTATGGAAACCTTCCAACACGCAGATATATTCCGCTGCAGTACTTATGGAAATCTATGAAAAGGCAGGGTTACCGCCGGGTGTAATCAATCTGGTGCATGTTTCAGGTCCTGAAGCTGGTAGCGCTATTTTCTCCCACCCCGATTTTGCGGGAATACATTATACCGGATCTACCGCCGTTTTTAACGGAATCTGGAAGACCATAGGCGAACATGTAGCCCTCTATAAATCGTATCCGCGACTTGTAGGAGAAACGGGCGGCAAAGATTTTGTGATAGCGCACCCCTCGGCGGAAGCTGAAACTGTAGCTGTCGCCCTAGCCAGAGGCGCCTTCGAGTATCAGGGACAGAAATGCTCGGCGGCATCAAGAGCATATATTCCGACATCTATGTGGAAAAAGGTAAAAGAACGGCTGTGCGATGATATGGCGACTTTCAAAATGGGAGATGTGGAGGACTTCGGTAATTTCATCAATGCGGTAATAGATGAGGCGTCCTTCGATAAGCTGGAAGGTTATATCGGAAGGGCAAAAAAGGATAAAAACGCGGCTATTATCGCAGGCGGTAAATGCGACAAATCAACAGGATATTTTATACAACCGACAGTAATAGAAGCTCTCGACCCCTATTACCGCACCATGTGTGAAGAACTTTTCGGACCGGTGCTTACCATACATGTCTATCCCGACAATAAATTTGAAGAAACACTCGACATACTGGACAAAACATCGGCGTATGCTCTTACCGGAGCAATTTTTGCAAACGACCGTAAAGCAGTTGAGCTGGCTACCCGTAAATTAGTTAATTCTGCGGGAAATTTTTATATAAACGACAAACCTACCGGCGCCGTTGTCGCCCAGCAGCCCTTTGGCGGAGCGCGAAAATCGGGTACCAACGACAAAGCGGGCTCGGCATTTAACCTTCAACGCTGGGTATCGCCCCGTACCATTAAAGAAAACTTTGTGCCACCAGTCGATTACAGATACCCTTTTTTGCAGCCGGAAAGTAAAAAGTGAACTAATAATCCGTTCCCCGCCTTGCAATAGTGAAGCTATTCCCGTTTCTATCTGAAATTAAGCGGATTCAGGGTTATTGCAGCAAATTTTCGCTTGCCATGACGAAAATCATGTTTTGCAATGACAATCTTGTTTTAATTTACCCTTTACATAATGTATCCTTGTACTTCTTATCGCAGATAAATTTAGTGCGAAGTATATGTTATGACTGCAAAGAACAGAACGGTGAGGGAACAACCTAATATTCTGATACCAACCAATTTTACCGGGCATGCCGTAATTGCGGGCGAATACGCTGCAAGGTTACTCGAGGGTTCGCCCTGTAACATAATACTCGAAACAGTGTATCAGGCGCCAAAGGGAAGCGCGGGAACATTAATCAGGATAGCGGACATATTATTGGCGGAAGCCGAAGAGAAACTCCGTAAGGAATGTAAGCAGATAGAGTTCGGAGCGCCGGGTTTACATATTGATTTTAAGGCGGAAGAAGGTGATGCTGCTACAGTTATTGGCAACAACGTGAAAAAGGATAAGATAGATTTGCTGGTCATCGGGCATAATTCGCATGTTAAGAAATTTCTATACAGTTTTATCGGGAAACCCGATAGCTGGCCTGCGTTGCTTGTTCCGAATAATGCAACTTCACTACCCGAAAGAGCAATCATCGTTTGCGGGCCAGAAACCGCTGACAGCCGCCGGAAGCCGGGCATATCGGCAATCGAAAACCGGCTTAAGGGCAAAACCCGAACAATATATTTCAGTAAAAATGAACCCGTTATACAGTTAAAGAGGCGACTTGAAACTGAAATTGCCAACCACAACACCGATATTTTAGTTTTTAAAACCGAAAAGGGGAGCGAACTTGAAGCCGCCATAAAAATGCACTCCTTCGACGAACTTCTTCTAATCTGTCCTGCCTTACTTCTATCCTATTGAATTTCACCATTATGCGCCTCATTGCCTTACCTTTCTATACCTAAGGGCAGCGTTCTTTATACCGTAAAATGGAAATAAAGTGAGATTAAATTTCTATTTTTGCAATTATAGCGTTAGAAGAACCTTCCTATGACTTTTAATAAAAAAGGAAACGAGTTAGAAAATGTTTACCGTCTGCTCTTTGAGAACGCAGCAGAGGGTTTAATCGTTGTTGACAAAGCGGGAGAGATATGCCTGGCAAACCGCCGCACTTATGAGATGTTCGGTTACCTGGAAGATGAGTTGATTGGAAAAACAGTAGAAATTCTGTTGCCCGACAAATACCGGCAGACGCATACTGCGCACCGTAATCAGTATAATCAGGCGCCCTCCAAAAGGTCAATGGGCATAGGGCTCGACCTGGCGGGGAAAAGAAAAGACGGCAGCGAATTTCCCGTAGAAATAAGTTTGAACCACTTCCTGAATGAAAAGGGAGAACCGTACGTGATGGGGCTGATAACCGATATTACAGTGCGGCGGCAGGTGGAGGAACAAATCAGGAGGATAAACGAAGACCTCGAAAACAGGGTGAGGCAGCGTACAAAGGAACTTGAAGACAGTCAGAAACTATACAGGATAATAGCACGAAATTTCCCCGACGGAACCATCAACGTGTTCGACCGTAATCTGAATTATGTGTTTGTGGAGGGAAAACAGCTTTATGAATATGGCGTAACAAGCGAAAAGCTTGTCGGCACCAGTTATCTGGCGCGGCTGCCCGACCAGATAAGAGATTTTATGAAGGAGAAACTTATGGATGTGTTTAACGGCAAAGGCAACTCCACCTTCGAGGTGAATCTGGCGGAAAGGACATATCTGATTAATGCAGTCGCTCTGAATAATTCCGCAGGAGTAGCCGAACAGGTGCTGTTAGTCGAACGCGACTCCACCAATCAGAAAAAAGCCGAAAGGGATATCATGGAAGCCCTCGAAAAGGAAAAACAGCTTAATGAACTTAAATCAAGGTTCGTATCCATGGCGTCTCATGAGTTCCGCACCCCTCTCGGAGCCATTCTTTCATCCACTTCCCTTATAGAGGAGTATCTGCACCACAAGGATGCAACCATAGATTTTGTGCGCGAGAAGGCAGATAAGCACCTGAAACGCATTAAATCATCCATAGGAAATTTAACCAGCATACTGAACGACTTTTTGTCGCTGGAAAAGCTGGAACAGGGCAAAGTGGAACCGAAACCCGACTTTATAGATATTGTTAAATTCACCTATGAACTGATAGATGAATTGAAACCCACCATGAAGAAGGGACAAAGCATAAAATACAAACACGAAGGCGAAAAAAGCAATGTATTCACCGATGAACAGATGCTGCGCAATATTCTGCTTAACCTGCTCTCCAATGCGCGGAAGTACTCGGGCGAGGATACGATGATTGAAGTATGCACCGAACATGCCGCCGACAAACTGACGGCAAGCGTTACTGACCACGGCATGGGTATTCCACCCGAAGACCAGGAACACCTTTTTGAAAGATTTTTCAGGGCAAAGAACGCCATCCATCTGCAAGGCACCGGGCTTGGTCTGAACATTGTTAAAAGATACCTCGACCTGATGGGCGGCAGCATTACCTTTAAAACAAAAGAAGGCGCGGGAACAACATTTACTATAACTTTGCCAATTAATAAAATATAAAAAAACACGTCAGGAAGGGCTCCAAAAAACCTAAAATCCATAACCTGAAAAATGATGAAGAAGATACTATTGATAGAAGATAACCTTGAGATGCGGGAAAACACCTCGGAAATGCTTGGTCTTGCAGGTTACAATGTAGTTACCGCGCAGAACGGCAAAGAAGGTATCGAATTGGCGAAGCGTGAAAAGCCCGACCTTATTCTGTGCGACATCATGATGCCTGAAATAGATGGTTACGGGGTGTTGAACGTTTTGGGCAAAGACCCTGAAGTAACAGGCACGCCTTTTATATTTCTGACTGCAAAAACCGAGAAAAGCGATATACGCAAGGGTATGGAACTCGGCGCCGATGACTACCTAATGAAACCGTTTGAAAGAACAGAACTCATCAACGCAATAGAAACACGCCTGAAACGCAGCGCCACATTTAAAAGGAATTATACCCGCGACCTGAACGGGCTTATTCAATTTGTGCAGGCGGCGAACAAGTTCAGTTTACCGGCAAGTGTAGCCACCGATTACAAAGTCCGGCTTTTTCAGGCAAGAGACACCGTTTACAACGAAGACAGCGATCCCTCTTTCATCTTTCTGGTGAATAAAGGTAAAGTTAAGACATGGAAGATGAGCCAGGACGGTAAGGATTTAATTACAGGACTATACTCAACAGGCGATTTCTTCGGCTACCTGCCTATCCTCGAAGGCGGTAACTACCGCGATTCGGCTACAGTTATAGATGATTCCGAAATTGCCCTAATGCCAAAACATGATTTTATGTCGCTCATCTATTCGAGGCAGGAGGTGTCGGCGGCTTTTATGAAACTGCTCGTAAATAACATTCATGATAACGAAGAACAACTGCTTAATCTGGCATATAATTCGGTGAGAGGCAGAGTTGCAGACACTTTGCTTAAGCTGCACGAAAAGTTTGAAACTGACCATACCATCAATTTTTCGCGGGAAGATCTGGCTAAATTAGTCGGCACCTCAACCGAAAGCTTAATAAGGGCGCTATCGGATCTGAAACAGGAAAAAATAATAGAGATAAAGGGCAGAGGGGTATCAATATTAAATTTGCCAGGGCTGGAAAAAATAAAGA
The DNA here is from genome assembly GCA_021823405.1 of Bacteroidota bacterium. Taxonomy (GTDB): domain Bacteria; phylum Bacteroidota; class Bacteroidia; order JABEUT01; family JABEUT01; genus JABEUT01. Next base: position 15,074 of record JAKAOA010000023.1, read on the forward strand.
AATTCTCTATAAACAAGTTCTGAAGCTGTTACAAATCGCGGAATTATTTTTTAATATTTTGTTCTCCGCCGCATAGCGAGTTAGGGGTTATCAGTGCTCTTCCGGCTAATACCGCTGCTAATCTTTTGCCGGGTGAACGGTACTGATGCAATATTGGCTAAATGAGAAAAAAAACGTTGTTCATATCGCTCTTCTCATTATTGTATGTTCCATATATCGTTCTATGTTTTTATGCCTATCCGGCCGCCGACGACTTCAGCTATTCTCCCTCGTCGCCCTTCTGGCATTCGCAGTGGAACCTGTTGATGTACTGGAACGGGCGTTATACCGCCAATTTTTTCATCCTCGCCAACCCGGCTATCTGGCATTCGCTGCCGGCATACCGTCTTGCCGCCCTTATGCTTTTGACCCTGATGCCTCTGTCGTTCTATTTTGTAATTTCTTCGGCGGTGGGAAGATCTGTTTCGGTAACTGTGAAGACGATGATTGCGCTTCTTCTTTCGTCATTGGTTTTAAATCTTTTCCCATCGCTGCCCGAAGCCATATATTGGTACACAGGTTCGTTTACCTATATACTTGGCGTCATATCTGCACTCTTTTATGCGGGACTTGTAATAAGATATGTGCGTGGAAAATTCATTATAAACAGAAATTTCCATCTATTTCTCTCCGCCATATTGTTGTTCATATCGGTCGGCTTCAACGAGGTGCAGATGCTCATATTGCTGTTCGGTCATCTCTTTGTATGGCTTAAGTCGGATAAAGAAACACGTTTCAAATCGTTCCTCTTCCTGCTATTTATTTTCTCCCTGATTTTCTCCTGCATCGTCATTTTCTCGCCGGGTAACCATTACCGCGGCAGTTATTTTACCGGTAATTACCGCCCTTTCTATTCCTTCGGAATGACTATGGTGCAAATGATAAGGTTCTTCTTCAGTTTTCTCTCTTCGGGGGCGCTTATTGTTGCAAGCATCCTGTTTATTCCCATCAGCCGCCTACTCACCAAACGCACCAGGATTTTTCAAACTCTTGGTAACGAAAATCCATTTACCTTTCTTGTGCTTCTCGCCGCCATTTTATTTCTTTGCATATATCCTGCCTATTGGGGCACGGGCATTCTCGGTCAGCACCGCACGGTTAATACCTGCTGCTGCTACTTTATTCCTATGTGGTTTCTCTTCCTGCACTCCATTTTTACACGATTTGGCATTTCGGAAAAGGCGGATATTTTTAATCCGAAAATGCGTTTATACCTGACGCTTTTCTTGTCGGCGCTCATTATGTTCACAGGCAATTCAGGTACGGCGTTACTCGAATTTGCGAGAGGCGATATAACCGGCTTCAGCGCCGAGATGCTAAGCAGAGACAAAATACTTGAGGCAGCGGGCAACAGCGGCGCAAAGGAGATAACCGTCATCCCGCTGAAGAACAGACCGCAAAGCATATTTGTACTGGATTTGCAGCCCGGCTGCACACACTGGATCAACCAGTTGGAAGCCCGCTATTTCGGACTGGATAAAATATGCCTCGATTCTGCAGGTTACACTAAATATCAGCATTGATAGCGTAATGATGCCTCGTAAGCTGTTTTTTGAAGTGTAAAAGTTTTGAGGTTATTTACAAAATATAACAGACCAATCCACAGAAGATTATAACAGTAAATATCCGCATTCTAACTTAGGAGCATTAATCCGCACGAATATTTAACAACCAAAAATCAAACCAAAATGCCTAATTTAGCCATGTATGAAAAAGGGGGGCACCACCTGTCAGGTTTATTCTGCCCTTTTAGCAACCCTATAGCTATCGGGTTCAATTGCAGCCGGTATAATTGCATTCCTGCTATTTCAGCATCCCGAGCGCCGTATTCAGCGCCTTCACAAATATATCCACTTCTTCCAAGGTGTTGTAAAAAGCGAATGATGCCCTTACCGTACCCGGTATCCCGAATATACGCATCAGCGGCTGTGTGCAGTGATGCCCCGTGCGCACCGCTATTCCTTGCTGGTCGAGCAATACGCCTATATCCGCCGGGTGCGTGCCGCCCACTACAAACGATATCACGCTCCCTTTATTCTTTGCCGTGCCTATTATGCGCAAACCTTCTATATCCTGCAATTTTGCGGTGGCGTACTGCAGCAGTTCATGTTCCTGCGCAGCCATATTCTCAAGCCCTGTCGCGTTAATATAATTTATCGCCGCCGCCAACGCAATAGACGCTTCTATGTTGGGCGTTCCGGCTTCAAAACGCAGGGGAGGGTCGTTATAGGTGGTCTTTTCAAAGGTCACCTCCTTTATCATCTCACCGCCGCCCTGGTATGGCGGCAACTGTTCCAGCCAATGCTTCTTGCCGTAGAGTATCCCTATTCCGGTTGGACCGTATGCCTTATGCCCCGAAAAGCAGTAGAAGTCGGCATCCAGTTTTTTTACATCTATTTTCAGATGCGGAACCGCCTGTGCGCCGTCAATAAGCGCGGGTATGCCCTTTGCGTGAGCCAGAGCGATAATCTCCTCCACCGGATTGATTGTGCCCAGCGTATTCGAAATATGCGTTATAGCCACCAATTTTGTTTTGGCGTTAAGTAGCTTTTCATACTCCTCCATTTTCAATTCCCCCGATGCGGTGATTGGTATCACTTTCAGGCGTGCATTTTTGCGCTCGCATATCATTTGCCACGGTACTATATTGGAATGGTGTTCCATCGCCGAAATCACAATCTCGTCGCCGCTCTTTACAAATGCTTCGCCGTAACAATACGCCGCCAGATTAATCGACTCGGTAGTACCCCGCGTATATATTATCTCTTCGGGTGCAGCGTTCAGGTGGGCGGCTATGGTATTTCTGGCTTCCTCGAATAGGGTAGTCGCCTTATTGCTCAAAAAATGAGCCCCCCGGTGAACGTTGCTGTTCGTTTCGGTGTAATATTCGTTAATGGCTTTTAAGACCTGCGCCGGCTTCTGCGATGTTGCTGCATTATCCAGATAGATAAGACGCTTTCCGTGAACCTTCGTCTGTAGAATAGGAAAATCTTTGCGGATGCTTTCCACATCCAAATTCTTCCTCGTTTTTTCAGCTTTAATTGCCATAATACGCCTTATGCTGTATAATCATCTATTTTTCTTTCAACTACGGCTCTGAAGGTTTCATTTTTAATCGCATCGCTTACCTCTTTGGCAAACGCCTGCAATAACACCTTTTTAGCAAGCTGCTTATTTATTCCGCGCGATTCAAGGTAGAACAGCGCGTCCCCGTCCAGCTTGCCAGTTGTTGTACCGTGGGAGCAACGTACATCATCGGCATAAATTTCGAGCTGCGGCTTGGTGTCAATGGTCGCTTTATCGCCTGTCAGCACATTTTTATTCGACTGGTAGGCATCTGTTTTCTGCGCTTGAGGGTGTACATATATTTTACCGTTGAATACTCCCGTTGCGGTGTCTCCTATTATGCCTTTGTAAAGTTCCTTGCTGCTGCAGTTTGGGGCAAGGTGTTCCACCAGCGTATGGTTGTCGGTATGGTTATTGCCTTTAAGGATAAATAAACCGTTCAGGTGCGCTTCGGCATGTTCGCCGGGGATAAATACATTGCAATCATTCCGCAGCATGCCTCCGTTGAAAGATACCGTTACGCAGTTCGTTTTTGCTCCCCTGCCGATGGTATAGAAACGCAAATCGTTATGCATTGAACCCGCACCTTCATCCTGCATTATGTAATTTTCAAGCGCGCCGTTATCTTTGATGAAAAGTTCAGTCGCCGAGTTGGTGAAAATACGCCCTTTACCAGTATTATAATAGGATTCCATTAACGTAAGTTGCGAGTTCTCTTCCATATAAACCAGGTTCCTCGGATTATAAAGCCGCTTCCCGTCGCCCGATGTTATGTGGAGGATATGAACGGGAACAACGCAACTGAAATTTTTCGGAACCCGGATGTAAAACCCGTTAGCGGCAAGAGCGGTATTCAATAATGCCATCGGATTATCCGACCTGCCCGCCGCTTTGTTGAAATTATCCGTTACTTTATCGCGGAGGGTATCGGGAGTAGCAAACAGGTCGCCGGCGCTTACCTCTTCCGGCAGCATTTCGCGGTTCGACAGTTCTGCCGCATATCTGTCGTTAATAAAAACCAGATTTACCGCATCCTTTAATAGGTATGGGGCAATACTTGTTTTGTCAATATTTAATCCGTCCTTGCTGGCGATGAAGTCCTCCTGAAGATATTGTCGGATATTGGTATATTTATAGTCCTCGTCCTTTTTTCCGGGCAGACCGGTTTTGGTAAATTCGGAAGCGGCATTATTCTGAATCTGCTTTAATTCAGGTGCGGAATCACCCAGACGGCGTTTAACCTCGCCAAGCCATTTTCCAATAATGCCTCCGCTTCCAGCCGTTATCTGTCCGTCTGAAACAATCCTCTTATAGTCCGGTTTTTCCTGTGTCAAAGTCATATTAGATTTATACCGCCGGTTCCGGGAATTCCTTTTTAATCCAGTCATATCCCTTGCTTTCCAGTTCAAGAGCAAGTTCACGTCCGCCCGATTTTACTATCCTGCCTTTGTAAAGCACATGCACAAAGTCGGGGGTGATGTATTCCAGCAGCCGCTGGTAGTGCGTTATCACAATAAACGCGTTTTCTCCGGTGCGCAGTTTGTTCACGCCTTCGGCAACAATTCTCAATGCGTCTATATCAAGCCCCGAATCCGTTTCATCCATTATGGCGAGAGCCGGTTCGAGCATCGCCATCTGAAACACCTCGTTTCGTTTCTTTTCACCGCCCGAAAAGCCCTCATTCACCGAGCGCCCCGTAAGGTTCGCCTCTATCTCCACAAGTTTCTGCTTCTCTTTCATAAGTTTCAGAAAATCCTTGGCTTCCATAGGCGGCTGCCCGCGGTATTGCCTTATCTCGGCAAGGGCGGTCTTCAGAAAGTTAATGGTGCTTACACCCGGTATCTCTACAGGATATTGGAACGCCAGAAACAGCCCCTCCTTTGCCCTTTCGTCCGCCGATAGTTCAAGTATATCTTTGCCGTTGAAAGTGATGGAGCCGTTATCTACAGTATAATCTTCGCGTCCCGCTATTACCGATGCCAGTGTACTTTTTCCCGAACCGTTAGGTCCCATTATGGCATGCACCTCCCCCTTGTTCACCGTGAGGTTTACACCTTTCAGTATCTGTTTGCCTTCTATCGATACTTTTAAATCTTTTATCTCAAGCATTTGATTCATTTTTGATGTTAGCGAAAAGAAGGGGTTATTGTTTTATTAGCTTTTAAATATCAGATACAAAATTCTTAACTTTTGGCTGAAATGGTTCGGCATTTATATTTTTATCGGTTGGATGTATCTAATCCTTCCCTTGTAAATTATGAAATCAGAGTAAATTAAGCGAACTGCAAAGATACGATTAATTTATACTGCCTGTAATCGATTTTGCGGACTCATTATACCTGTATGGGCGGTCATTCAGATGTTTTGAATTTGTGCATTATAGTAAAACTATTTTCGCAGCTTTAAGGTACCTTCATGATTGGGCTTATGCGCAATTATATACACGCCGCTTAAAGGTGCTGTGCTCATTAAACGAAATTAAACACGAACCCGTCCTCTGCCTAATTTTGGGATAATCTAATAGACGTATCCATACGATAAAACGATTTCTCACGATATAATCGGGTGATTATTTCTTAATTTTGGGATTAAGAAGTAAATACTATACTTATGGATGACCAAAATAAATCTACAGATTCTGAAACATTAGCAGGGTTGCGCAACAAAGAAAGCGGTGCCTTTGAAATACTGTACAAGTTTTATTATCCGCCAGTTGAGAGATTTGTGCTAAGTAACAATGGCAGCGTAGATGATGCTAAAGACGTATTTCAGGAAACCGTTATAGTATTACTTGATAAGGTGCCGATGGACGATTTTAAGCTTAGCTCCTCTCTAAAAACATATATTTATTCGATTAGCTCTAATATATGGTTAAAGAGGCTGCGGGAAGCAAAGCGTGCAGCGAATGTTCAGGTAAAAGAAGTATTTGCGGAACTTCATGGTTCGGGCACTTATGCAAATCAAATCCATACTGCTCAAGAAAGGAAGGTTAGAACGTTAATGGATAAAATATCTGCGCATTGCCGCCGGTTGCTTAATCTAATGTTCTTTCGGAAGAAAACCATTGATGAGATTGTAAAGGAAGAAGGTTACTCCAATGCACACACTGCACAAAACCAGAAGTATAAGTGTATTCAGCAGGCAAAAAAGCAGGCAGAACTAAAATAAATTCCTTTAATGGGTGATATTTGATTGGGTTCTGGTATAAAGAGTATAACTAATAAATTTTATACAATGAAAAAACTGATTTTATTGGCAACCTGCCTTGGCATGATGACAGCAGTATCATTTGCACAATCTTCTGACAAAACTGAAACTCGAACTAAGAAATCGAAGAGCACAACGTACGTGTGTCCCAAGTGCCATGCAACAAGTAACAAAGCAGGAAACTGCATGAAATGTAATGTTGCTATGGTTAAGGACGGAACCTACTATTGTACTGGTTGCGGTGCAACCAGTGATAAACCAATGAAATGCGCTAAGTGCAACATGGACATGGTTAAAATAACTGCAAAGTAGTAGTTTAAATTTTTTGTTGGTTATGGCCCGTTCAAAAACGGGCTTTTTTTATTGTGGGTGATTTTTTACTAATTATGGAATAAAAGATAAGTAGGATAGAATATGAACGTAAAATCTAATTATTATGAAAAATAAACTAATGAAAGGGCTTCTTGGAGGTACTGCCGGAACCGTAATGATGAGTGCGCTTATGTACATGGCGCCAATGATTGGTCTACCTAAAATGAACGCCGCTGAAATTTTGTCAGGCATGATGGGAACGCCTCTGATAGTTGGCTGGGTTATGCATTTTATGATAGGCATAATATTCGGCATTCTTTATATACTCGTATTTCTGAAGGTAATACAGAAGATTAGAAGCAAGATAATGAAGGGACTTTTATATGGACTGGCAGTTTTTTTTGTAGCTCAAGTGGTGATGGCGATGATGGGCAAGTGCATGTTATGCGGCGAGAATGGAATGATGGTTGTTGCAGGTAGTTTAATGGGACACCTGCTTTACGGAATTACTCTTTCTCTTTTCAACCAATAGAATAACTGATTCGGTCATCTAGCGTCCTTTGAGAAACGCAAACCTATAGTAACTCATGGCAAAGTTGTTGATTTGACAAACAGTTCTTATAGGAAATTTGAAAAAATGCCCTGATATTCAACCAATACCGTCTTATCGTTTAAGTTGTAAATATCCCACAATTGGCTTAGCCCCGATAAATATCGTGAGCAACCGCCTAAAACTATTTTCGCAGCTTTAAGTTGTAATAATGATTGGGGGTAACGCTGCTATGCAACCGCCACTTAAAATTAGCTGCATTTATCGAAGGGGTCAGCACATTTATTAATTTTGCTCGCCTTGTTAATCCTGACTATACCTTCAAAATCATCAATCGCTTCGTACATGACGCTTCATATTAAACCGAACCTCCTACTCACTTCACTATGTCTTTTGTGGATTACAGGCGTTCAAGCCCAGCGGGTTTTACATACTGCAGGAAATGAAATATTGGACTCTTCCGGCAGGCAAGTCATTTTGCACGGCGTGAATTTGGGAGGGTGGCTGGTTACCGAGGACTGGATGTGCGGAATAACCGATACCACTGACCCGGAGGGGCGTTCTGCACGGCAAACTCTGGAAGGCATCTACTCCCCAACCCAGGTAACCAACCTCATAAATATTTGGGAGGATAATTGGATAACCGCTGCAGATATGGATACCATTAAGTCACTTGGATTTAATTGCGTGCGTGTGCCTTTTGGCTGGAGGAACCTCCAGAATGAAAACCGACAATGGTACCTCGACACAACAGGTCATATCGACTTCTCAAGGTTTGATTGGATTGTAGGGCAGGCAGCGCAACGGAATATGTATGTAATTTTCGACTTTCACGTATGGCTCAACCAAAATAAGAATTACAGCGGTATTTCCAATGTGGATAGCGTAATACTTAACGCTTGTTCTATCTGGAAAGCGGTGGCGGAACACTTCAATAATAACCCGACTGTTGCGGCGTATGATTTACTCAACGAACCGACTGCCAGTTGGAACGATACGGTGATGCGTTTGATTTATGACACAGTCAGGTCGGTGGACCCTTCCCATATCATAGCCCTGGAGTGGATATCCTTCGACACTTCCCGGTGGCATAATGTACTCTATGAAAACCATTGGTACGGCTTAACTGCAGGCTCCCTTTCACCGAATATCCATTACTTCGACAGCGCCTATTTGCCCGTATTACAAAAAGCGGACAGCATGCGAGCGCCCTACTATGTAGGCGAAACACAGGTACCTAATGACTCCTCCCTTGCATGGTCGCTTAATCAATATTGCATCTACCAGACCAATTGGTCGCCATGGACCTACAAAACCATTAACCAGTGGGGCTGGGGGCTGCTTTCTTTTTATCCGAACCATACAAGCGTAAATATTGTAACGGCTCCATACGACACAATAGCGGCAAGATGGTCGCAGGTGTCCAATCCAATGAACTGTTATGAACTGCAGGATATTAAAACAATCTGGAGCAATGCCGCAAAATCAATCTGTGCACCAAATGGCATTCCATCTGCCACTGTTCAGAATCTGAAAGTAAACATATATCCTAATCCCGCCACGGACTATGTAATTGTGGAAACCGATGAAACCTTCGTCGGAGGAACAATACTTGTAACCGATATAACGGGCAGGCAGATTACAAATGCCGTAATCAAGAATACCGAAACAGAAATACCTTTTTCCGGCAGTTCCTCCGGTATTTATTTAGTAAAGATTACCAACCTGAACAGGCAGAGTATAGTTAAGAAACTGGCCGTCTCCGGACACCAGTAATTACCCCGTAAGCCATTACCTGTAATTAGAGCCTACTGGGTAAACGGGGCAAGGCAGACGTGTAAACTGCGCTCCATTTTAGCGACGGTCTTGAACTTTTGGTTCTTCTGTTTCAAGACAAAAGAACATAACAAAATTCCTTTTTTGCACTTGCCGGTGAGCTTTTTAGGGGCGCATTCTTCTCTGTTTTATACCATTTCCTAAAATACTACAGTCCGTTACTTGCATCATTCATCTGCTAATGACATTCGGGAAAATGCCGTTAAGAAAATAATTTTGCTCTCACGGTATATAAGAGTGAATAACTCTGTCGTCCGACTTCAATAATTATTTGATTTTAATCCCGAAGCAATGAAATTATTATAGCCCATTAATGAAAACGGAATACCATAACCCCGAAGGGGTGATATAATATCAGAAAAAACAATCGCTGATTATGTACCCAAACCTGACAGGAGAAAACCTAGTAATACAGGACCCTTTTGCAAGTTATATTCTGTCCTGTTTCTTAAAATATATTATATTTGCTATAGTAAAATGCTCCTTGCTAAAAATAAAATGTTCCAAAAACTAATCTTGTAAATCAAACTGCTATGAAAAACTTACTTACTTACGATAACATTACTTATCGAAGGACTTTCTTTGATTTCATGTAACAAAAAAACGATAGAAAAACCAGGCGCAGACAACACCTCGAATACGACAATAGGACAGAAGAAATTCTTATCACATTCTCACAATGCAGTGGATAGCGCCATTAAAATAACTGTAATCGGAGACCGACTTGCCTTCAACAACTTTTCATCTTATGAAAAAACAGTTGATTTATTTAACTCCGATACAACGGCTTTTAACAATCTATTAAACTCTGCCGGAAGTTTTACATCATATCTCAAAGCTTTTAGAAGTTCCGGTTCAAGTACAACACATTATACAAGCGAGGATTCGTTATTGACTGATGTTCAATTTATGAGTTCTATTTTGAACCCAGATATGATTGTGCAGATAGACAAATTCATTATCAAAATTGACGTGAATAAAGGGGTTAGCTATGTTTTGCAGAATAAGTATTCAGGACAAATTGCAAGTCTACTGGCGGAAGATACAACTAATCCTAACATAATGGTATTTGACAATGCTGAGAATGGGGTAGATTTACTGCAAAGAGGAATTTTAGGAACAATAAGAAATATTGAACATTCGGACTCAAGCGCTCGTTATAAAATAGGTGCTGCGAGATGTCCAGGACATAGCAATATAGGAGGTTGGCAATTACCCTATATATACGGGGGCGGGCACTATAGGATGAAATGCGGTTTAGCTTATGGGAATTACTATGTTTATCACATCCTGTGGGCATCTCTCAAAAATCAATATAACTGCTTCTTAGGTATTATATGGTGCAATATAGCATACCTATCAACTACAAAAACTGGTTTAAGCATAAGGAGAGCAAAAATGAGAAAGCGAATTAGAATTTGGTATTTTGCAATTTTCATTTTGATGTCGTTTTGGAAAACGGCTTGCGGGCAAACACAATTCGCCCTTGTACCGTCTATTGGCATAGGTCCGGAGTTTTCTCATTCAACAATATATTCTTCAGGGACGATATGGAATTCACTATTTAAAAATGGGATTAATCCTCCAGCAAATCCCATTTTACAGACCTATACAGGACCATTTACCATTCCTGTAAGTTTGTATCTGGAAATTATTCCCGCAAACACTAAATTTGAACTAATGGCAGGCATAACCAGCGGCAGTACAACAATCTACGGAGCCGGCGGCACAGGTGATTTCCGCACGCCTGTTTATATTGTATATCATGTACATGAACATTCCCGTATGGAGACAGATACCATTAAAGGTAACGCGAAGATCTACCATCATAAGAGCATCATTTCTGTAATAGGAGGTATATCCCTAATTTATATGACGGGACCAAATATATTACTCGACGAAAGCGGAGCGGAATTGGTTATGAATCAGGATACCATTTTTTCATCTGAATATACAAAATTAGAAGACAGGATAGGAGTATCTGTCAGCGGAGGTCTCATGTGGACGCTATATTCAAATCGTAAAACAGATAAGGAATTATTATCCTTCTCGCTTTGTTTTGAATATGGTATGGTAAACCTGTTGAAAGATGACCTCTATTTTTATAAAACAGTGAATGGCGGACAATGGCATAGCCAAGAAATTTCAAGAGGTTCGCAATTAATACTATCCATGGATATTCCTATAAAATTGTAAAGTCCCGCCGCTTATGGCGGGACAAGTTTATCCTGTCGGGGTGAAGGTGAAAAAAAGTAACAGTAAAAGAACAAAAGCAAAATAATTTTTAGGCATTTTAGCGACGGTCTTGAACTTTTGGTTCTTTTGTTTCAAGACAAAAGAACATAACAAAATTCCTTTTTTGCACTTGTCAGTGAGCTTTTTAGGGGCGCAATCCGTTAAAA
>JAKAOA010000024.1 GCA_021823405.1 Bacteroidota bacterium
AGTTTACAATATGCAACTCCGAGGTTCATATATCCTGTTACATCGATACTGTCTATAGATACAGCCCTGAAAATATAGTCAAGCGCTTTGCGGGCTATGGAATCCGAGAGGTCGGTATCGTTGATTGTTTCGGAATAATTGAGCCATTGTGCGCCTGCGTTGTCATTTGCCTTCACACTGTTCGGAACGGTTTTTACATCGGTGGTAAATAGCGTAAAGTTGTTTTTCCAATCTCTGTTTCTCGCATATACTTCGATAAAAGAGAGTAATAGGATTAGAAATAGAACGCCCTTGATAAAGGCGGATGCCTGCCTTTGAGGAATGCGAAGCCCTCCGGCTGCCATACATGCGGCTATAATGGTAGTGAAACCGAGAGACGAATGAAAGATAAGCCGTTCGCCCATTGTGGTTCCGATATTCATGAAAAAATTGGAAACCGGAAGCAGATTGAAGAGGAAGAACAGGACAAAAAAAGCGAGGATGTTTTTTTTATGCCAGAGCTTTATCGCCGCATAAATAATTACGAGATAAGCTGCAGCATCCACCCATACAACAGGGCTTGAAAGATTTTGGTATGGCAGCTGGGCATATCCGTAATCGTAAGCTAAAGGGTAGGGGAAAAAGAGCATCGCAAGATATTTGCCTAATACGCAGATTTCGGAAGCGAACTGCTGCATAGGTGAGGCATAGAGATAAGGTGCATTCAGCACATCGGGAATTGAATGCCCGTGCGGAATGCCGATAGAAATAAAACGCAATATGAGATAAAAGGCGATGACGCCGAACCAAGGCAGTGAAAATCTTACAGATTTCCATAACCTTTCTTTATATCGGAGCGAAAATAGGATAGGCATAAGGAAAATGAGCATCAGAGCGTATTCTTTCGACAGGAGTGCGAGGAAGAGTACGAACATACCTGCGACAAGATTGCCGGTTTTTTTTGTTTCACGGTAGCGGATGCTGAAAATGAAGGTGAGCATGATAAAAAGCAGCGACAGAATTTCATCGGAACTCTTAATATTGGCGACCACCTCGGTATGTATAGGGTGAATGGTGAACAGCAGGGCGGAAATGAAAGCAATATCATTACCCAAAGGCAAACGGTGAGATAGGATTATGCTCAAAAAATAATAGATGCATAACGTGCAAAGGGCGTAGAGTATTATGTTTATCAAGTGCCTCAAATAAGGCGATTCGCCCCAGAGCTGATGTTCTATGGCAAAAAGAACAATGGAGAGCGGACGGTATCTTCCGCCTGACAGAGTTTGGTTGGAATTATTATGCCTGTAATAGTTCAGGTAGGCATCGGAGGTAAGTATTTTTCCAATGCCTTTAAAGCCCGACTGCACGTAATCGTTTTTTTGGATGACGGCTTCATCGTCGAGAGCATAGAGATTGGGAAAAGTATTGGCATAGAAGCAAAATGCGGTGAGAAGAAGGATGGCGTACTTCGCAGGCGGTTTTAGATTGAACAGAGATGAAGGCGTTAGCATGCAACGAAGATAACGTAAAAGTTGTATAACCGGATAAGTCCGCTCATTGTTTCCGGTATTAAATCGGTTCGGTACGCAGGGCTAAATCAATTTTCAAAACAGTTCACCGTTCACTACCGTCTTCTTTTTCAGGTATAACCGGTCTTGAAATTTCAAAGCCCAATCGGCATCAGAGAGGGTTTCATCAAAGGTTTCCCATGGAACCGGCTTTCCGAAATAAAGTTCAATATTCTTGCCTTTTTGCCGGAACATTTCATCGGGCAGGAAAAGCATTTCAATATTGAATTTTATGCCGAACTTTTTTCTTCGCCGGGCAAGGTTGTAAAAGAAAGTGGAATTTACGCCTTCAACCCAAACGGGGATGACGTCTTTGTGATAGCGCTTTGACTGTGTAATGAAACTTTTTTTCCATTGTAAATCACGTATAGTGCCGTCTTTATGTTTACGGGAAACAAGCCCGGCTGGAAAAATGGGGATTGCAATTTCGGCTGCCAGGGCATTGTTTAATTCTATTAGCGCCTGACGCGAATTATGTCCGTAAATATTAATAGGCATAAAGATATTATCCAGATTTTTTAGTTCAAGAAGTATTTCATTAACGAAAAACTTTATGTCGGTTCTTACTTTGCCTAAGGCGCTGATTATAGCAATGCCGTCAAGTCCGCCGAGAGGATGATTACATGCGAGAAGGCAGCCGCCGCGAACAGGGATATTTTCGAGCCCGACTGGAATTACGTTGGCGCCTAATTCTTTCAGCACCGAGTTTGCAAAATCAATTCCTTTTTCATTCTCATGGTTGTTTATAACGGCGTTTATCTCGTCTTCGTGCAGAATCCGGCGTATGTAATTGATGATAAATCGGGGAAGGAATTTATTTACCCCCGGCGCTTTGCTTCTGATGAGCCCTCCCACATCTACCCACTTTTTAGACACGATGGAACTTTTGTATGCGAAACTAATGAAAAAAATGCCGGGACAGGCAGCTGATATGAAGAAGATATGATATGCTTCTCTGTTTTTTCTGTTGAATGCCTGAACAGGAACGCGTCCGCAGCTAAAGCCGTATAAGTTCATTCATAAAAACCGATATCCGATTTTCATTATGCAAACACATCCGGTTATCGGATAAGACCGGTTTTCAACAGTCAGAAACTGTATTAATCCGGCTGGAAAATTCTCCCACAAGGTTTCAGATTATACCGGATAGTATGCGTTTATTGCGCAGTATAAGGGTTGTATGATTTTATTTTTTTGGATGAAGGTAGCCGGAATGCAAAATTTAGAAAAAAGTTTTCAACAAGTGGTAAAAAGTGGTAAATTGTGGGAAAAAATCTTTTACTTTTACGCCTTATATATAAACAAGATGGCTGCGCTGATAGGCGAATACGAATGTAATATTGACGAGAAAGCTCGGCTGATGCTGCCGTCGGCGTTGAAAAGACAGTTGCCTAAAAAGGAGCAGAACGGGTTTGTGTTAAAGCGCGGAATGGAAACGCAACTCGACCTTTATCCTATGAAGGAGTGGGATAAGGAAACAGCCGTAATTAACTCCTTGAACAATTTTAAACAGAAGAACAGGGAGTTCATTCGTAAATTTTATAATGGGGCAACCACAGTGGAGTTGGATAGTTCCGGTCGCCTGCTAATACCTAAAATATTGCTGAATTATGCAGGTATCAAACGGGAGGCGATTTTATTCGCTCATGGCAACCGCATTGAAATATGGAGCAAGCCGGAGTATGAAAAATATATGAAACAGGGAGAGAACGATTTTGCAAAACTGGCTGAAGAAGTAATGGGCGGCGCACCTAACGAAAAAGGAGATGTATCATAAGCCGGTATTATTGAAGGAATGCATAGAAGGGTTAAAGATTAAAGAAGACGGTATATATATAGATGCAACATTTGGAGGAGGCGGGCATTCGGCGGAGATAGCGGCAAGATTAAAAAATGGCAGATTAATTGCATTCGACCAGGACGCAGACGCGATAGACAATATTAAAAAGGAAACAAAAAAAGTTACTGTAATACATGCAAACTTCCGTAACATGACAAGGTATTTGAATGAGCAAGGCATTACAAAAGTCGACGGCATTCTGGCCGACCTTGGTTTGTCTTCTCACCAAATAGACACTCCTGGTCGTGGGTTCTCTATCCGTTTTGATGCGTTTTTGGATATGAGGATGAACAGAAACGCGCAAACTACGGCGGCAGAGGTATTGAACACTTATCCGGTAGCCCGTCTTCAGAAGATTTTTTCGGTTTACGGTGAAATTACCAATGCAGCAACGCTTGCCCGTTCAATCGGTAACTGGCGACAGCATAAGAAAATACAAAACGCCTCCGACCTGTTTCTGGCAATAGAAAATTGTGTGCCCAGACATGGTACCAATAAATATCTCGCTCAAGTATTCCAATCGTTGCGGATAGAAGTGAATCAGGAGCTTGAGGCGCTGAAAGATTTGCTAAGACAGAGCGAAGAAGCGCTAAATACAGGCGGGCGGCTTGCGGTAATTTCCTATCACTCTCTTGAAGACCGTTTGGTAAAAAACTTTATGCGTTTCGGAAATTTTGAAGGTATTCCCAATAAGGATATTTATGGAAGAGATATATGCCCATTTAAACCGGTTACAAAAAAGCCGATTGAGCCCGGCGACGAAGAGATAGCCGCGAATGGCAGGTCGCGGAGTGCAAAATTAAGGATAGCTGAAAAAGCAGGTCAGGATAATGAAGAATAAGCTGATACTCGAAATAGAACAGCCGCCTTTGACTGCGCCGGCTGAACCGGCTGAAGAAACCGTACAAGACGCGGCGCCCGTAAAGGAAAATAAAATAAGGAAAAACCTGACGGCGCTTCTTAGCGGCAGGTTTCTCATCTCTGATGCCACATTGAACAATCTTCCATTTCTGTTTTACCTTGCTCTACTCGGTCTTTGCTATATAGCGAACGGCTATTACGCCCAAAGTAAAGACCGTGAATATGATAAGCTTAACGCTCAAATACAGGATTTGCATTCCAGATATGTGATTGCGCAAGCGCAACTCATGTATTTAAGCAAGGAATCGGAAGTGGCAAAGATGGCAGCGCCACTGGGTTTGAAAGAATCGCTCGTACCGCCTGATAAAATCGTTCTGAACAAGGATATTAAATCATCGACTCATTGATGGAGAACAGAAGGGCAATATTGTTAAGAGCTTACCTGATATACGCCGTTATGTGCCTTGTGGGCGTTATTATTATTGTTCGCCTGATAATGATTCAATATACCCATGGGGCAAAATGGAAAAAGGAACAGGAGCAACTTACCACATCGTTTTGCACAATTAATGCCGTAAGGGGTAATATATATGATGAGAACGGTTATCTGATAGCAACCTCGCTTCCATATTACGACGTAGCGATGGATGTAAATACTGACTATCTGACAGACGAAATTTTTAACGCCGGCGCCGATTCGCTCGCAACCGCACTTGCGTATTTATTTAAAGACAAGTCATATAACGACTTTTACAGATTACTATATAACGCGCGAAAAGCAGGCGAACGTTACGTTCTGCTCGAAAGAGGCATTTCATACGAGCAACTTCAGGCGGTAAAGAAATTACCATTGTTCAGATTAGGTAAGAACAAGGGCGGTTTAATAATCGCTCAAACCACCAAACGCGAGCTTCCTTTCCGTGACCTGGCTGAACGCACCATCGGTTATGCTAAAGAAGATATTAAACCTGTCGGACTTGAAGGGGCTTACAACGAGTATATGAAAGGAATAGACGGACAAGGACTAATGGAAAAAACGGCAGGTGGCGTATGGATACCGTTAAATGACGAGGACGACTTACAGCCGCAGAACGGAGAAGACATTGTTTCCACCATAAACATAAATTATCAGGATGTAGCCGAAAATGCTTTGCGGGAACAGCTTATTAAACACCATGCCGACCATGGCTGCGTAGCGCTAATGGAAGTAAAAACCGGACGGGTATTGGCTATCGCAAACCTTGCCCGTAAGGATTCGACCGATAAATACGTGGAGGATTATAATTATGTCATCGGCGAAGCGACTGAACCCGGTTCTACATTTAAACTTGCTTCGTTATTAGTGGCAATAGAAGACGGATATGTGAACCCTCAAAGGGATAGCGTAAACCTGGGGAACGGCGAAGTGAATTATTATGACAGGACAATGAAGGATGCCGACCACGACGAGCATGGATGGGTAACGGTTCAGCGCGCATTTGAGATTTCATCGAATGTCGGTATTTCAAAAACAATATATAAATACTATGCCGGACAGCCCAAAAAATTTGTTGACGGGCTTTGCCGCCTCGGTCTTGATAAACCACTGCATTTGAGTATTCCGGGAGAAGGCGATCCTAAGATGCCCAACCCAACAGATAAGGATTGGTCAGGAACCAGTTTACCCTGGCTCTCCATCGGCTACGGACTGACTGTAACTCCGCTCCAGACGCTTACCCTCTATAACGCCATAGCTAATAACGGTATAATGGTAAAACCCCAGTTCGTGGATGCACTGGTTAAAGACGGTAAAATTGTTGCAAAATTCAGTCCGCAGGTATTAAATCCGTCGGTATGCTCCTCCTCGACTGTCGCCAAATTGAAAAAATTATTGGAGGGCGTTGTATTGCATGGTACCGCAAGTAATCTTAAAAATGCCTTGTATGGCATAGCCGGCAAAACAGGTACGGCGCAAATTGCAAAAAAAGGACAATATAAGAATGGAGCCGATGTGAGTTATCAGGCCTCGTTTACAGGTTATTTCCCGGCTGATAATCCGGAATATTCCTGCATTGTAGTTGTATATTCTCCAAGCGCCGATGGCTATTACGGCAATGTAACTGCAGGACCAATATTCAGGGAGATAGCCGACAAGGTATATGCAAGCAGCATTCAGATTGAACCCGCCATCAATGCTGACGCAGAGCAGCACCATAACGAACCTTCCGTAAAAACAGGCAATTGCGCCGATACTTACAGGACACTCGAAGATTTGTCCTTACCTTTTGATAAATTGAGTAATAACGCTGATTGGGTGCAGAGTACATGGGCAAAATCGGAGGTGCATCTATTGCCTTGCGACTACAGGAAAATGCTGAAGGAAGGACTAATGCCCGACCTGCATGGAATTGATTTGCAGGATGCCGTTTATTTACTCGAAAACTTCCGCCTTAAGGTGAACGTGAGAGGCAGCGGAGCGGTTACGGAACAATCAATTCAGCCGGGAACAAAGTTTCAGAAAGGACAAACTGTATATCTCAAACTATCCTGATGAAGATTTTAAAAGACATACTATATAAGGTAGCTCTGACAGAGGTAATAGGGGAAACGGATATTCCGGTTACCGAAGTACATTTCGATTCCCGGAATATTACTCCCGGAGGTCTTTTTATTGCTGTAAAAGGCGGGCGGACCGATGGACACCGGTTTATTGATACATGCATAACTCAAGGAGCGGTTGCCGTTATCTGTGAGCATATTCCGGAAGAGACAAGAGCGGGAATCACTTACTTGCGTGTGAAGAATTCTGCCGAAGCGCTTGGCATAGTAGCTTCCAATTTTTTTAACCAGCCATCGGAGAAACTGAAACTGGTAGGCGTAACGGGAACTAACGGTAAAACAACCACCGCTACCCTTTTATTTAAGCTGTTCAGGGAATTGGGATACCGTGCAGGGCTAATATCTACAGTGCGTAACCAGATAATCGATGAAGAGTTATCGGCGGCATATACTACGCCGGATGCCTTGGAATTGAACCGCCTGCTGGCAAAAATGGCGGCGGAAGGATGCACGCATTGCTTTATGGAGGTTAGCTCGCATGCCATAGTTCAGCGCAGGATAGCGGGTTTGACTTTTACGGGAGCAATATTCACGAATATCACGCATGACCATCTCGATTTTCACCAAACGTTTGACGAATATATAAAGGCGAAGAAAAAGTTTTTTGACGACCTGTCGTCATCGTCGTTCGCACTGGTAAATAAGGACGATCCGCATGGAACCGTGATGCTTCAAAACACGCGGGCGAAGAAGAAAACTTTTGCCTTAAAGAGCGCCGCTGATTTTACCTGTAAGATAATGGAGAACGTACTTACAGGACTCGTTCTGAATATCAACGGTAAAGAATTATATACAAAACTGATAGGCGCGTTTAATGCCTATAACCTGCTCGGGATATATGCAGCCGCCGTGCTGCTGGGCGAAGATAAAGAGGAGGTGTTGAAGAACATAAGTAAACTAAACGCTGTGGAAGGCAGGTTCCAATATATTAAAGCCCCGAACGGCACAATAGGAATAGTGGACTACGCCCATACCCCTGATGCGCTGGAAAATGTACTCGACACCCTGAATGAGGTGCGCACAGCCAACGAAAGAATAATTACCATAGTAGGGTGCGGCGGTAACCGCGACAGAACCAAACGCCCCATAATGGCTGCAATCGCCTGTCGGAAGAGCGATAAAGTAATTCTTACCTCGGATAATCCCCGATTGGAAGAGCCGGAAGCCATAATAGGTGAAATGGAGAAAGGAATAACCCCTGCCATGAAAGCCAAGACGGTCTCAATTACAGACAGAAGGGAGGCGATAAGCGCAGCTTGTCAGATTGCGAACAAGGGTGATATAATATTACTTGCAGGAAAGGGACATGAAAAATACCAGGAAATAAAGGGAGTAAAATATTCATTCGACGACATGGAGGTACTCACCGAAAACCTAAAAAATATTCAAAACTGATGTTCTACTACCTTTTCCATTACTTGAGAGAAAGATACCATCTGCCCGGCGCCAATGTATTCAACTATATAACTTTTCGCGCCGCGCTTGCTATCCTCATTTCGCTCATTATATCGGCGTATTATGGTAAACGGCTTATAGCCGCTTTACGCAAAAAGCAAGTAGGCGAAACGATTAGGACGCTCGGACTGACTGGTGAGAAGGAAAAAGAAGGAACGCCTACCATGGGAGGGCTAATCATACTCGCCGCTATCGTTATTCCAACCTTACTAATGGCAAAAATTGATAACGTTTACATAGCGCTGATGCTTATTACAACTGTTTGGCTGGGTACGGTTGGATTTCTTGACGATTATATAAAAGTTTTTAAAAAGGACAAAAAGGGATTAAGCGCAAAGTTTAAAATCATTGGTCAGGTTGGGATAGGAATAATAGTGGGATGCACCATGTACTTTAACAAACATGTGGTAATAAAGCAGCAACTGGAAAAAACAGAAGAAACCGCAATGATTACCGGTATTGATGCAGGAATCACGCGTTTACCAAAATTTTCGGACGAAGAGAGCAGGTCATTGAAAACCACATTGCCTTTTGTGAAGGATAATCAGTTCGACTACGAATGGCTTACCTCATGGATGGGGGTGCATTCCCGCAGGTTGGCGTGGATATTATTCATTCCGGTCATAATCTTCATTATTACATTTATCTCGAACGGCGCTAACATAACTGATGGCATAGACGGACTTGCAACAGGTACATCGGGCATAATAGGCGCTACGCTTATGGTGCTTGCTTATGTATCAGGCAACACTTTTTTTGCCGGTTATCTTAATATTTTGTTTATACCCAATTGCGGCGAACTTGTTGTTTTTATGAGCGCTTTTGTGGGCGCGTGCATAGGGTTTCTCTGGTATAATTCATATCCGGCGCAGGTATTTATGGGCGACACAGGCAGTTTAACGCTCGGAGGAATAATAGCGGTATGCGCTATCGCTATTCGCAAAGAACTGCTGCTCCCTCTGCTCTGCGGAATATTTGTGATTGAAAACTTGTCGGTAATGTTACAGGTGGCGTACTTTAAATATACCAAAAGAAAGTATGGCGAAGGCAGGCGTGTTTTCAGAATGGCGCCTTTGCACCACCATTTTCAAAAGCTGAATATCCATGAATCGAAAATCGTTTCTCGTTTTTGGATTATCGGCATCATGCTCGCAGTATTAACCATTGTTACGCTAAAACTCCGATAAGGTGGCAAAAACGAAAATAGCGGTATTAGGAGCCGGCGAAAGCGGCGTAGGCGCTGCCATTCTTGCCAGTAAGTTAGGTATGGATGTATGGGTGTCGGACATGGGTAAGGTGAAAGATAAATATGTGGCATTACTCAACGAACATAATATACCGTTTGAACAGGGAACTCATACAGGAATAAAAATTATGGATGCTGCGGAAGTGATTAAAAGCCCGGGAATACCGGCTAAAGCGCCCATAATTAAAAAATTGAAGGAAAACGGGATACCGGTTATCTCCGAAATAGAATTTGCCGGTCGGTATACCAATGCGCAAAAAATATGTATCACCGGAAGCAATGGTAAAACAACCACAACATTGCTCACCCACCACATTTTCAGGAAAGCGGGACTAAATGTCGGGCTTGCAGGTAATGTTGGTAAGAGTTTGGCGTTGCAGGTGGCTACGGAGCAGCACGATTATTACGTAATTGAATTAAGCAGTTTCCAGCTCGACGATATGCATAAGTTCAAAGCCGATATTGCAGTGTTGCTCAATATCACGCCGGATCATCTGGATAGATATGAGTATCAAATGCAGAATTATGTTGATTCCAAATTCAGGATTCTTCAGAATCAGACGGCAAACGATGCGTTCATTTATTGTATTGATGACGAGGTAACCGCGCAGGAGGTAAGTAAAAGGAATATAGCTGCAAGAAAATTTCCGTTCTCCATTGTCCGGGAAGTGGAAGAAGGCGCCTTTATGAAAAACAATGAAATATTTATCACTACCAATAAAACCACACTAACCATGGCTGTACAAAATTTATCGCTTTTTGGCAAGCACAATATCTATAATTCAATGGCGGCTGCCATCGCTGCACGGCTTATGGATATACGTAAAGATACGGTGCGGGAAAGTTTGGCCGACTTTCAGAATATTGAACACCGTTTGGAGATGGTTGCCAAAATCCACGATGTTGAATTCATTAATGACTCGAAGGCGACTAACATTAACTCTACCTGGTATGCGTTGGAGAGCATGACAACCCCTGTAGTGTGGATAGTAGGCGGGGTTGATAAAGGGAATGATTATTCAGTATTGAATGAACTGGTAAAGAAGAAAGTTCATGCCATAATTTGCCTCGGCAAGGATAACAGAAAGATTATAAGCGCTTTTTCTCTGCTTGTACCTACTATTACGGAAGTGTCTTCTGCCGGCGAAGCCGTTATGAAAGCGTATCAGTTAAGTAATCCGGGCGATACTGTTCTGTTATCACCTGCTTGTGCAAGTTTCGACAGGTTCGAAAACTATGAAGACAGGGGCAACCAGTTTAAAAAAGCGGTAAGAGCGCTTTAAAGATTATATAATGAACTATAAACGTGAGTAATCAAACTATTAAAGTAAGACGGAAATGGAAGGAAATTTAATTTAGAAGATGAAAGAGATTTTCAAATATGTTAAAGGCGACCTTGTGATCTGGGTGATTGTATTACTCTTATCCGTTATTTCCGTTCTTGCAGTGTACAGCTCTGTTGAATCACTTGCATACCGTAATCATGCAGGCGATGCAGGTTACTACCTTATCAAACATACTACTATAGTATTATTCGGTTTCCTACTGATATACTTCACCCATAAGATAAAATATACATATTACTCAAGAATATCGCAGGTTGCGCTCTACTTGAGCATACCACTCCTTCTTTTTACACTTCTCAAAGGTGTAAATGAAGGCAATGCCACCCGTTGGCTTCAGATACCCGGCACAGGTCTTACTTTCCAAACGTCAGATTTTGCCAAGTTAGCTCTACTTATATATGTTGCAAGGATTGTAGCCCTAAAACAAGAGCAGATTAGAGATTGGAAAACCGGATTTTTACCGGCGGTAATTCCGGTAATAATTGTCTGTGGTCTTATCTTCCCATCTAATTTTTCAACGGCTTTTCTGCTTTTTATTAATTGTCTTTTCTTACTGTTCATGGGTAAAGCGCGGATTAGGCATTTGCTCTCAACGGTTGGAATTGCTGTTTCAGGCGGCGCGCTTTTTCTGCTACTCGTTTTCGCTTTCCCGCATCTGAACAACAGGGCTGCCACTTGGAAATCGCGCATTGAGAATTTTGAAAAGGGAAGCAGGGAGAACAACTTTCAGGTTGACGAAGCGATGATGGCTATTGCAACCGGAGGTCCGCTGGGTAAAGGACCCGGTAACAGCATCCAGAAGAATTTTCTTCCGCAGGCGTTTTCCGATTTCATCTATGCCATTCTTGTGGAAGAATATGGACTGGTTATGGGACTGGTAATGGTGTTTCTTTATCTGACATTGTTATACCGGGGGGTGCGTATTGCAACCCGTAATCCGAAAACATTCGGAAGTTTAATGGTTATCGGCTTATCGTTGAATCTGGTAATGCAGGCGCTTGTAAATATGTGCGTGGCAGTGCATCTTCTGCCGGTTACAGGACAGCCGTTACCGCTTGTAAGCATGGGCGGAACATCAATATGGTTTACAAGTATCGCCATAGGAATTATATTAAGTGTAAGCAGAGAAACTGAAAATGAATTGAGTGTCGCAAAAACTTAAAATACTAATAAGCGGAGGAGGCACCGGCGGGCATATTTTTCCTGCCATAGCTATTGCCCGCGCACTGGAGCAGATGAGGCCCGGAACTGAAATATTATTTGTGGGAGCCAAGAACAGGATGGAGATGGAACTGGTGCCTAAAGCCGGTTATAAGATAGAAGGTCTTGATATCAGCGGTATCTCGCGCCGCCACCTGTTCAGCAACTTTTCATTGCCCGGAAAGCTAATAAGGAGCATAAGAAAATCGAAACAGTTAATAGCCGGATTCAATCCTGATGCAGTGGTTGGGGTGGGTGGCTATGCAAGCGGACCTGCATTGTGGGCGGCGATAAGAAAAAAAATCCCGGCGCTCCTCCAGGAACAAAATTCTTATCCCGGAATAACGAACAGGATACTTGGCAGATATGCGGACAGAATTTGCGTGGCGTATGAAGGGATGGAGAAATATTTTCCGAAAAATAAGATTGTGATAACCGGAAACCCTGTTAGACAGGAGATAACCGCTTTGCGGGAAAAGCGTCAGGCGGCATTGGAATATTTCAGTTTGAAAGAAGGGGGATTTACGGTTCTTGTTTTAGGCGGAAGCTTAGGCGCCCGAACTATTAATAACAGTATAAGCGGTTGTCTTGATATGCTTTCTCAAAATAATATCGGGCTAATCTGGCAAACAGGCAAATCATATTTCGCACAAGCGGCGGAATTACTAAGAAAGTACCCGGCTATGCGGGTTTACGACTTTATTACAAGGATGGATTTGGCATATTCAGCGGCGGATGCAGTTGTGTCAAGAGCGGGAGCCATAACCGTGTCGGAACTTTGTATTGCCGGTTTGCCCAGCATACTTGTGCCTTCACCCAATGTTGCCGAAGACCATCAGACCAAAAACGCAATGAAAATAGCAGGATATAATGGGGCGATTGTAATTAATGATGGGCGGGCTGAAGCGGAGTTAGGAAACGCCATACTGAAACTTGCCTCGGATAAAGAATTGCGCAGGGTTTTGGGCGGAAACATAGCGAAACTCGCCTCGAAAGACCCTGCTTCAGCAATAGCGACGGAGATATTAAAACTATCGGCAACTGAATGAATCTTGAGAAATTGAAATATGTTTATTTGATAGGTATCGGCGGTATCGGCATGAGCGGTCTGGCGCGCTACTTCAGGTTTCTGGGGAAATCGGTGAGCGGTTATGACAGAACGCCCTCGTCTCTGACAGATGAGATGATGACCGAAGGAATATCTATTCACTTCGACGATGATATTTCTAAAATAGATAAAAAAATCATAGAACATCCTTCCGGGGCGGATACTCTCATAATCTATACTCCTGCCGTGCCTGAAAACCACAGCGAATTGAGATTTTTCAGAGAAGAAAATTACACCATAATGAAGCGTGCGGCGGTATTGGGTTTGATCACTGAAGCTCATTTTACAGTGGCAGTAGCAGGAACGCATGGAAAAACCACGACCACAACGCTTGTTACACATATTCTTAAATCGGCGGAGATGAACTGCACTGCCTTTTTAGGTGGTATTTCAAAAAATTATAATTCCAATCTGCTGATTGGCAGCCCGCAATCTACAAGCCCTATGATAGCTGAAGCGGATGAGTACGACAGGTCTTTTTTGAATTTGAACCCCGATATAGCTGTTATCACCTCCATTGATCCCGACCATCTTGATATATATGGCGACAAAGCGAACGTGCGGGAATCTTATTCGCTTTTTGCCAACCGGCTGAAGGAACACGGTTGTCTTATTACAAAACAAACCCTGAAGGACGATATAGAGTATGACGGTAAAACATTTACCTATTCACTTAACGGCAAAAGCGATTATTACGCTAAAAACATTAATGTGAGCGGCGGGCGTTATACGTATGACATAGTTATGCCGCAAGGCGAAATTAAATCGGTTAATCTTGGAGTAGGGGGTCTGCATAATATCGAAAATTCGGTGGCTGCTTCTGCCGTAGCTATGCAGCTTGAAATCGGGAGCGAGATTATAAGGAATGCGCTCGGAACATTCGAGGGAGTAAAACGCCGTTTTGATTACAGGATTAATACTCCCGACCTTGTATTTATCGACGATTATGCGCACCATCCGGCTGAATTAAAGGCATGTATCGGTTCTATTAGAGCGCTTTATCCGGGGAAAAAAATTACAGGGGTATTTCAGCCGCATCTTTTTACACGCACCCGCGATTTTGCAGACGATTTTGCACGCAGCTTGGAAATGCTGGACAGAATTATTCTGCTTGATATTTACCCCGCTCGCGAAACGCCAATACCGGGAATAGATTCTGCTATGTTATTGGGTAAGATTAAGAATAGGAATAAAATACTTTGTGCGGATGATGAATTGATAGATTTAGTAACGCGGGAACTGCCTGAAATACTTGTTACTATGGGCGCTGGAGATATAGACGCTCTAATTGAACCCTTAAAAACGGCATTGCTCCATAAAATAGCTAATGTTTAGAAAATCGTTAAATATAATGTTCTGGATACTGCTTTTTGCAGGGGTGGTAGGGTTGATGGGCTTTGCTGAAAAAGAGCGAAGCCATACGCGCTGTCGGTTGCTGAATGTTACAGTAGTGCAGAACGACTCCAATTACTTTATAACCCCAGCCGAAATAAGATTACTTGTATACGGACAACAAGGTGATATTACCAAAAAGAATATTGATAAAGTGGATATTATTTCCATGGAAGCGATGCTGAAAAGTAATCCATATATCGCCGAGGCGCAGGTATTCGCCACACTCGATGGAACGGTGAATATTACAGTTGTGCAAAAAAAGCCGATTGTACGCATTATCAATCAGAACAACGAAAGCTACTATATAGATTCGGAGGGTGAACTGATGCCGCTGTCGCCCGATTTTACCGCACTTGTAATGGTGGTGAATGGCGAGATAAATGAACCGTATATACGAAACTGCCGCAGCAAAGTCAATCAGGAAGGCGATACTTCAGAGCGCTCGTTATTACCGTCTGTCTATAAGCTGTCCGATTATATTTATCATAATCCGTTCTGGAAAGCGTTTATTCCGGAAGTGTATGTTGACAGCGCCGGTGAATTTTGCCTAATTCCGAGGGTGGGAAATCAGCGCATCATTTTAGGAGACACAAATAATATGAGGCAAAAATTCGATAAGTTGTGGGTTCTATACCATGAAGGACTGAACCATGCAGACAAGTGGAACGATTATTCCGAAATCAACCTGAAATATAATCATCAAATAGTATGTACCAAAAAATAAATAACCCAATGGAAAAAAAATCAGAAATCGTGGTAGGACTGGACATCGGCACCACAAAAATCGCAGTCATCGTAGGACGTAAAAATGACGAAGGAAAAATAGAAATAATGGGAGTAGGTAAAGCCGATTCAATAGGAATTGCCCGCGGAATGGTAGTAAATATTGACCAGACGGTCGCTTCAATTGTGAAAGCCGTGAAAGAAGCATCCGATAAGTCGGGCGTTGATATTAAGTTCGTTAATGTAGGAATAGCGGGGCAGCACATCAAAAGTTTGCAGCATAGGGGAATACGCACCCGCTCCAATATTGATAAAGAAATAAATCAGGACGACGTTGATACGCTTATTGAAGATATGTACAAAGTTGCTATCTCCCCCGGCGAGCAGATTATAGAGGTGCTCCCGCAGGAATACATAGTAGATAACGAGCAGTCCATTAAGAACCCGATAGGTATGGCAGGTGTGCGCCTCGAAGCCAATTTTCATATAATAACCGGACAGATTACCGCCGCCCGTAATATAGCCAAATGCGTGAATAAAGCGGGCATGGAAATGAGCGCTCTTACATTGGAAGCGCTTGCATCTGCCGATTCGGTGCTTACTGCTGAAGAACGCGAAGCCGGCGTTGTGCTTGTTGATATCGGAGGCGGCACAACAGATATTGCCATTTTTCAGGATGACATTATCCGCCATACTGCCGTTATTCCCTTCGGCGGAAATGTGATTACCGATGATATTAAAACCGGCTGTCAGATTATACGGGCACAGGCGGAACTCCTTAAGGTAAAGTTCGGTTCAGCCATACCTACCGACAATATGGAGAACGAAATAGTGGTCATCCCGGGCTTAAAGGGAAGGCAGAACAGGGAAATATCTGTTCGCACTCTTTCATCTATCATCAATGCCCGGATGGAGGAAATACTACAGCATGTGTATTACGAGATTAAAAATTCGGGATTTGAAAAAAAGTTAATTGCGGGAATTGTAGTAACTGGCGGCGGAGCGCAATTGAAAAACCTTCCGCAATGCGTTGAATTTATTACGGGAATGGATACCCGCCTGGGCTATCCGAACGAGCATCTGGCTGCGGGAGCGCACGAATTGAGCCATCCGCTTTATGCCACGGCGGTAGGATTGGTTATGCGAGGTTTTGAAGAGGTTGAAAAGGTAGTGGCAAAGGAGCAATTGAATGTGAAAATGCCTGAAGTGGTACAGCACTCCAAGCAGGAAAAGAAGAAAAAGAATTTAATGGAAAAACTACTCCACGCGGGCGGCAGATGGTTCGATGAAAACGTGGAAGGAGACAAAAACAATCAATAATTACCGATATATAATTAACCCTTAACAAAAAACACAACAAGTATGATTAACTTCGATTTACCAAAAGAGCAGTCCTCCATTATTAAAGTGATTGGCGTTGGAGGCGGCGGCAGCAATGCTGTAAATCACATGTTCCGTCAGGGCATTAAAGGCGTCGATTTCATAGTTTGCAACACCGACCAGCAAGCTCTCGACATCAGTCCGGTTCCATCAAAAATAGCTTTAGGCGCCGGTTTAACGGAAGGCAGAGGAGCGGGTTCCATCCCTGATATGGGGAAAAAAGCCACGCTTGAAACCATTGAGGAAATAAAAAAGATTTTGTCGGTTAACACCAAAATGGTTTTTATCACCGCGGGATTGGGAGGCGGTACCGGCACAGGCGGAGCGCCTGTTATTGCACAAGTTGCGAAGGAATTAGGAATTCTCACAGTCGCCATTGTTACGGTACCTTTTGCATTTGAAGGGAAAAAAAGAAAACAGCAAGCCGAGGATGGATTATCTGAATTGCGGAAATATGTTGATACCATACTTATAATAAATAACGATAAGCTACGTGAAATGTATGGTAATCTTAAATTGAACGAAGCTTTCGCCCATGCCGACGACATTCTTAATATAGCCGCCAAGAGCATCGCTGAAATTATAACTGTTACGCTGCATATCAATCTTGATTTTGCGGATGTTCAGACCGTGATGACAAACAGCGGAGTTGCCATAATGGGTTCGGCATCAGCCGAAGGCGAAAACCGCGCCATAAGAGCGGTGGAAATGGCTCTTACTTCGCCGTTGCTGAATGACAATAACATTAAGGGGGCGCGTTATGTGCTGCTTAATATTACCTGCGGCAGTGATGATATTACTATGGATGAGCTGGGAGAGATAACCGACTATTTGCAGGATGCCGCAGGACAGACCGCCGATATTATAAAGGGTTACGGCATAGATGAAAGTTTGGGAAACAAGGTAAACGTAACTCTTATAGCCACTGGTTTCAGTTCTGCTCCCGTAACTTCATTCGTGGAGAAAAAGGCAGAGAAGATTATTCGGCGGCTCGATGATAATATTCAGCCGCCTGTTACGCCCGTAACTTCATCTATTGCGCCGGCGCCGGCAGTTTCCGTAAAACCTGTTTATATACCATTGAACAGTGATGTTCCACAGGTGCAACAACAAGCGCCTTTAATGGAAAGCAAACCGGAATTGAAACATGAACCAAAACCGGATTTGAAACCGGTTGAGTCCGTTAAAGAAGAAACGCCTGCCGAGCCGTTTATAAAGCCCGCAGAAGCTGTGCAGAATAACGATGTGGAATTTGAGATAGTGAAAAAGCCCGTTGAGGCAGTGAAGGTAAATATAGTTCCTCCTGCAGCTTCGGTACCGCCGACGGAACAGGGTTCCGTTACGAAGCAGGAAGCGCCCGAACAGTTGCTTAATGACGAACAGAGAAGAAAGGCGCAGGAAAGAATTGAAAAACTGCGTCAATTGAGTTACAAACTAAGAACACCCGGCGGGATTACCGAACTTGAAAATGAGCCGGCATATAAAAGAAGAAACCTGAATTTTGAGGAACAGGAACATTCATCCGAAAATAATATTTCACGATATACGCTTTCTGAAGGAGAAGAAGGGAAATCGGAATTGAAGCCCAATAATGGGTTTCTGCACGAGAATGTTGACTGAAGCGGAGTTAAGCCAATAGATATGTTCATACTGGGGTTAATACGCCGGCGCCTGATTAGCGCCGGTTTTTTTTCTCCAAAGTTACATTTCCACTACCATCTCCATCTCCTTGGCGCCCGCTTCTTTTTGTTTTTTCTTCACTCTGAAAAGCAGTAAAAGAGGAATGCAAACAGCGAAAAATATACCGACAAGAAGGAATACGTCATTATATGTAAGAATCATCGCCTGCCTGTAAACTTCTCCTTGCAGGGCTGCAATTGCTTTGGACTGGTCGTTTATAACATTTGTTCCTTTTACTCCTGCAAAAAGCCCACCAAGCGAATGGAGTCGGTTGAACGTGCCGGGGTTATAAATGGTCTGATGCTCTCCGAGTCGGCTGTAATGAAAAAGAGAACGGATACTTACCGCTGTAGTCATAAGCGCTATTCCGAAAGAACCGCCCAGTTGTCTTAACATATTGGAAAGCGCTGTACCTTGCGGCATATCCCTGTTATGAAGTTTGTTCACCGTAATAGTGGTAAGCGGGATAAAGAGCAATCCCATACCTATCCCTCTTATAATAAGAGGCCAGAAAAAATCCATTGCCGTTGTATTCAGGTTAATACCTGAAAGAAGCCACATAAATACAATGAACAGCGTAAAGCCAATCCCTGTAAGAAATACGGGGGAGATTTTTTCATTTCTTAGCATTGCGCCGACAAAGGGCATCATAATACCTGAAGCCAAGCTACCGGGCATCAATATCCAGCCCGTATCCTGGGCTGTATAACCGAGCATGCTCTGGCAGAATACCGGTATAATGAATACGGAGGCATATAGCCCGACTCCCTGAATGAATCCGAATACGGAACCTAAAGCGAAATTTCTTTCTTTAAACAGCCGGAGGTTTACAATAGGATTATCCACCCAGAGTTCGCGCCAAACAAATATTATACCTGAAACGATGGATGTAACGGTTAGAACCGTGATATAGCGCGTTTCGAACCAATCCTCACTTTCACCTTTTTCAAGTACCACCTGAAGGCAGCCGATGAAGGATACCAGAAGAGCCAGGGCGAACCAATCCATTTTGCCTGCCTTTACCTGGTGTTCTCCTTCTGTAATGTATAGCAACGAAAGTATTGTGGCTACAATACCGACTGGTACATTAACGAAAAATACCCAGTGCCAGCTTAAATGGTCGGTAAGATAGCCGCCCAGCGTAGGACCTATGGTAGGACCGACTATAACACCTATCCCGAAGATGGCATTAGCCATACCAATATCCTCGCGCGGGAATGTGGTAATCAAAATGCTTTGAGCTGTAGAAAGCAGCCCGCCGCCGCCAATACCCTGAATAATGCGAAATATAATTAGCTGGGTTATGGTGGTTGATGTGCCACAGAAAATGGATGCCACCGTGAATAGAACAATAGAAGCGATAAAGTAATTTTTCCTTCCCATACGCGCGCTCATCCAGCCGGACAACGTAATCATTATTACATTTGATGTAGTGTATCCTGTAACTACCCAGCTAATATCGGCAAGCGTACAACCGAGGTTACCCATCATCTGGGTAAGCGTTACATTCACAATGGAGGTATCGATAAGTTGCAGCAACGATGCGGTAACAACCGTAATCACTACTATCCATTTATCAAAACCTAATTTGTTCATCCCTTATTCTTCAATATGAATTATTCTGTGAGCAACGCTGCTAATATAGCACCACACTTACATAAACGCTCATACCCGGTTTCAGAAGTTTGTATAGTTCATCCGATTTGTTGAGCTCGATTCTCACAGGAATTCTCTGCACTACTTTTACAAAGTTACCTGAAGCATTATCGGGCGGTATGAGTGAAAATTCTGAACCCGTGGCAGGCGACGATGAGGCAATATTTCCGTGAACTATTTTCCCCGGAAAGGCATCCACTTCAACTTCCACTTTCATCCCTTGCTTCATCTTTTTTACCTGCGTCTCTTTAAAATTAGCCGTTATCCATATATCCTGCGGATTAATGATGGCGCATATCGGCTGACCGGCTTGCAGCAACTGACCGACTACGGCATTCTTCTTTGCCAATATACCGTCGAAAGGGGCAGTTATGGTAGCATAGGAAAGCTGGAGTTTGGCATAATCCAAATCACTCTGGCGTTGGCTTACAATGCTGCCGGCTACCTTAATCTGTTCGTTTGCCGAATTTGTTCTCGAAACTGATTCGTCTTCCTGTTGTTTTGCGGCTTCTACCTGTTTTTCCAAGCTTTCCATATCGGTTTTCTTCTTGTCCAGTTCCTGCTGTGTTGCCGAATGTTCATCGAACATTTTTTTATATCGTTCATAATCACTCCTTGCATTGGTGAGTAATATTGAAAGTTGTTCCTTCCTTGAATCTGACACTCTGGCGTCTTCTTCGGTTGACTGGGCGTTTGTCTTGGCTACTTCAAGCGATGCCAATGCGCTTTGTAAAGCTGCCTCCGCCTGTTCTTCTTTTAACCGCAGGTCTCGATCATCGAGCATTACAAGGGTATCGCCTTGCTTTATCTTTTGGTTATCAACAAAGTTAATCTTTGCTATATAGCCCTGTACCCTCGATAATATCGGACTGATATCCGTCTCCAGTTGTGCATCATCTGTTGTCTCATATCGCTGCGCTTCATGATACTCAATTATGCCGATTACTGCTCCTGCTGTCAACAGGGCAATCAAAATAATGCGCGTTAATTTTCTATTCTTATTCTTGCCTTGTTCATTCTTCGCCATATTGTCCTTTTCGGTTTCTTCCATAATTAGATATATTTATTGCCAGCATTATGCTGAATTGTTTATTTTTCTTTCTGATTTTAGTTTCCGGTTGTAATTCTGTAACTTATATAAGCCGCCGCAAGTTGTATTTCATGCAATTGCTGTTCCATTGCGGACTGTTTTTCGGCGCTAAGCTGGGTTATATATTCCGATGCTGTAATGGTTCCGTTATTAAGATGGTCGGCGGCTGTTTTACTCATTGCTGCACGTTTCGTTAATATTAGTTTATCGTTTTCAACTAGTTGAGTAAGCTTTTCTATATCGTTGCTTTGACGCGCCATGGTTGATTGCGTTTCCAATAAAAATGCCTCCTTCTCGTCGTCAATCATGTTTTTGCGAATGGTAAGATTTTCTTTGTCATAATGCAAATTGTATAGCCCTGTTATGTTCCATGTAAGATTTAAGCCCACCATTCCGTATGGTCTGAAGTTCTGGTCGAGAAAATTATATCCGGGTCTGCCATAGTCACCGCTGCCGAAAAGATAAAGTCGGGGCTGTTCTTTACGGTTTGCCAGAATCATCTCCTCCTGAAGTTCGCTCTGTTGCAGTTCGAACAGTTTCATTTCCGGACGTTTTACGGTATCGGATGACAGTTTCTGTCGGGTGGAAAAGTAGGCAAAGGATGCGCTCGAATCAACAGGTTCGCGGATGAGCAGCGAAAGCGCCTGACAAAAACCGTTCAGGGTTGATTTCGTCTCTATAATCTTATCCTCCGTGTTTAAAATTTCCACCTGAAGGGCGTCCAAATTACTTTGCAGCATGGCGCCGTTGTTTACTGAAGAGGTGATCTCCTGCTCGCGGCTCTTCAGGGCGTCTGTATATGAATAAATGATTTTAAGGTTTTCTTTTGCCAGCAATATTCCGGAATAAATTTGCAGTGTAATCGCTTTTACCTTGTATATATCCACCTCGTTCCGCTCCATTTCCGATTCCGTTTTAGCTGCATCGGTTCTTTTCTCCTGTGCCGTAACTCCGCCATCGTAGATAGTTTGGCGCAGGTCTACGCCAAGGTTATATTGGTCGTTATAAAAGGTGGGGAAAAGCGCTGCAAATGCCTGAAATCCAGGAAGGTCAAAAGACACAACCTCCGAAAATTCCGTTGCTGTTGAATTTACCATAAGTTGCGGCAGCCAGGCGCCGTTGTATTCCTTTTTATTATTTTTTTCAATGTCTTCTAAATAACTTTTTTGTTTCACAAGCGGATAGTTTTCCAGAGCCAGTTTCAGGCAGGTATCGAAATTAAAGGAAGCACGGTATTGCCCTTTTGCGTATAGCGACAGTAAGAGCGGGGCAAACATCATATAAAATCCGCTTTTTTTCAATATTTGGAGGAAGATTTTCATATCGTTCTTAATTCATTTTTTATTTGATGCACAATGCTTTAAGGAATATTTCAGTAAATAATTCAGATTGTTCTTTCAGTTTGTGGTATTCTTTGTAGGGAATATTGAAAATGCCTTTCTCAATAAAGCACGAGAATCTTTCTTGTCGAAGTCCGCGCAGTATATCAATGAATAGTTCAGCGCCGGCATTAACATCCTTAATTCTGAATTCCTTTCTTTCCGCACCTGTTTTCAGAATTTCACCGACTATGCTAATCTCATTCTTCTTAAAGCTATTCATCTGCAGACGCATAAGCGGCTTTACCTGTTTATAATTTTCATTGCTTAACTTCGCTATGGTAAGTAATTTTTGCAAAAGTTTTATCCGATATATATTATAATCAAGCAGCATTTTTTTTGCAGTGGTTTCTGCATTTATCGCTTTTTTCATTTTGTCCTCAAAATCGCCCTGTTCTTTAGCAGCCACCGCCTTAAAAATTGATTCTTTGTCTTTAAAATAATAGTAGAGAGACGCCTTGGACATTCCTATATCCGAAGCAATTTCGCTCATGGTGGTTTTAGAAAGCCCGTAACGACCAAACCTTTTTTGAGACGCCGATAATATCAGTTCTACTATATCGTCGCTATGGCTCATTTCTTATCATACAATTTGACTATTTTGGAAGAAAGGTCAAAAGTACGATTTAATTCTAAATGGATAAAAGGTAATGATAATTATTTTGGACTAATTGCAGTTCATAATAAAAAGTTGTGTAACTTTAATAATTTAAATTATCAAGGAATGCTGTTTCTTGGGCTTTCTAATAAAATTTTGTCGAAAAGGGCAAGAATCATATTATTCAGGTTCGGCTCAATTGTTTTATTGCTGTCGGCATGCGAAAGCAATTTAACGGCGCAGAATTATTGGATGCAGAAAAGCGTAAGCAACTCCAATAATGAAGGCGAATCCATAGCGACTGATAATAACGGCAATACCTTTACTACGGGTTATTTTACGGGCTTTGCTTCATTTGGCGTGTATAATCTTAATGCTGCCGGAGTAAGCGATGTTTTTGTAACAAAGACCAATAACGTAGGCATAATTCAATGGGCTGAAAAGGGCGGTGACGGCGGTTCGGACAGGGGACAAGCCATAGCAACCGACGCCAATGGGAACAGTTATGTTACCGGCTCCTATTTTAATACAGCTACTTTCGGCACATTTTCAGTTACTTCCGCCGGTTCATCCGATGTTTTTATAGTTAAATATGATCAGAACGGTACAGTACAATGGCTGACAACCTGCGGCGGACCTCTTGCCGATATAGGCAACGCCATAACGATTGATAAAGGCGGAAATGTACTTATTGCCGGTCAGTTTGCCGGAACGGCGACTTTTGGCGCTTATTCTCTTACCAGTGCAGCGAATAATGTAAATGTATTTACAGCTAAACTCGACGGTTCCACAGGCGCATTCCTATGGGCTAAAGGGGGGATAGGGCATCACACCGACCGCGGTATTGGTATTGCCTGCGACATATCGAATAATGTATATGTTACAGGTCAGTTCAGCGATACTATTACTTTTGATAACCCCCACTACTCAACTTTTTACGATGCTATATTTCTTATTCAATATAACAGCAGCGGCAATGAACAATGGTTTGCAATGGCAGGAGGAGGAACTTATAATATCGCCAATTCCATTACAACCGATAATGGTTCCAATGTTCTTATGACAGGTAATTTCGGCGGGGTACTCACATTTTTCGGTTCACCTAATGTAAATCTTTCAAACACCTATTCGAATGGTATTTTTGTGGCAAAATATACATCGGGCGGCGCGCTGGCATGGGCTACTTCCGATGGCTCCAAAAATCCGATTACGGCGAATAGTATCAGTTGCGACGCCTCCGGTAACCCTTATATAATAGGTAACTTTGAATGTCAGCTGAACAGTTATGCCGACCGTTACGGCCAAGGCACCTTCAATTCTGTAGGGTATTGGGATATTTTTACCGCCGAATACTCCTCGGGAGGGGTGTGGCAATGGGGTAGGCAAATAGGCGGGCATGGTGATAATCAAGGAAATGGAATTGCGGTTGACCAAACGGGAGATATTTATGCCGCAGGAAGTTTTGATACCGATATGATAGTACCCTGCGAACCCAACTTTATCGGCTATGGCATTACCTTCGATACTGGCTGCAATACTACGTATTGCTCCGATGCCAATTATGGTCGATTTGCACAATTTAACGATTTGGGCAATCTCGATGTGTTTATCGCCAAGCCGGTTGATTTGACTCGTCAGCCATACGACTTTTACATGCGCAGCGGTAATAATTGCAGCAGACCTGCCGAAGGCGTTTGTATTGATACCACTTGCCCTGACACCGTTCGTCTTTGTCCCGGTAATTATATTACTGCGTCATCCAGGATTTGCAGCGCAGTAGGTCCATACGTAACTTACCTCTGGTCGAATATGCAGTACGGCACGTATATACCCGTTTTTTCGGCAGGGTGGTATTCGGTAACCGAGAAGTCGGTTTATGGATGTATGGAAAGCAAAGACAGCGTTTATGTGAAGATGGTACCGCCGCCGCCGCCGCCAAATATTTCGGATAATGTAGTGATTAACAATCAATCGTATAACCCTAAACCTATAGCTATCTGCGCCGATTCTGTTCAGCTTACTGGAGGCGGATATGGCGGTTATACCTATTTCTGGTCGGGGGGAAGCACTGCAACTACCGCTACGATTGAGGCAAAATCTAACGGAATGTACTGTTTTAACGTTAAAAATTCGCAGGGTTGCGCAAGTTCTACCTGTGTGCAGGTTACGCTCGACAGTCCGCTGGTTAAGATCAAGCCGCGACTCGAATGCCTTACATGCAACCTTGATACCGTGCGCCTTTGTCAGAATCAATCTTTCACCATGTTCGCCTATGACTCCGTTACCAATCCTGCAGGTAACGTGAACCTATGCATCCCGCCATACAGTTATGTATCCAACAGGTGGGGCGCCACACCTAATTCTGTCGTTTATTCACCGAGAACCAACTGTCCGGACCAGAATACCTTCACTCCATCTGATTCAGGGTGGTATATTATTACCGATACCATTTACAGGGCGAATCATTGCGATACGCTTACCAATATAGTAAAGGACTCGGTGTATGTCAGGTTATATCCCATTCCGCTTTTAGGTCCAATATCAATATCGGGGACTCTGGAAATATGTCAGGGTGATTCTACATTGCTTGTAGCGCATGACACTGCTGCCTTTACCTGGTCGAATGGCAGTACAAAGGACAGTATTTGGGTATTCCCGGGCGCCTATTCCATCCGTTCATCAATAACCAACAAGTATGGATGTACAACTACAAAAGTGGCAACCGTTACAGTAATCTATAAGCAATCACCCACTTTTACTATTACATCCGGCGGCAGTTTGTTAATATGCCCAGGTGATTCTATTGAACTAACAGTCAGCGGCGGACCCGGTAATATGCAATGGTATGGTCCACAGGGTCAGATTGGCGGCGATACGAATAAAATATGGGTAAAGTTGCCGGGCGCATATTATTGCAGCATCTCGGATACCGGTTATTGTCAGGACATACTGTCGAACACTGTTCAGGTTACCCTGTATGCCACACCATATATACAGGTTGGACCTGACAATAATATATGTAAGGGCGATTCTGCGCGTGTGAGCGTTTATGCCTCGGAAGGCAGCGTAATACAATGGGGAGCGCCCTTGTCAGGTTCCGACAGTGTACTTTATATTAAAACACCGGGTACCTATACGTGTACAGTTGTTTCATGCGGAATTACTACCTCAATTCCATTTACGATAAACGTATCGGAACCTGTGGCGAAGATAACTTCTAATCAGCCGAATGTCTTCTGCGGCGATACATCCGAGAT
>JAKAOA010000152.1 GCA_021823405.1 Bacteroidota bacterium
CTTATATGCTCCGTTATTTGCTCTGATGTGTACCGGCGAACGGCCTGTCTTGTTACTGTCGCTGCTTCCATTGCTTGGTTTTTGGGCAACAAAAGTACGAGGCCCTTACACCGCTGTCAAGATGTACTTGGTCGTATGCTTACATACTAATTGCAGTAAGCGGGGCAATTCACTTTTTCACCCGTTCCATCTATGTGCTCCCGCCCTGAAAAAATACGCTATAAGTAAGCTAATGAGGTTTTACGGCGGGGAAATAAAGTGTCTGCCGACTGCATTTGTCTGTTTATTTGAATTATCCCGCCATTCTTACAGCCGGAAAGGGCATTTAAGGGTATTATATGTGTGCAAACTTACCAGAATTGGGGCTAAAGGGGTAGTATTGAAGAAACTATAAAAAAACCTGCCTGACATGTAAGGGCGGGGCTTACAAAGGTAACATATCTTTGGTTTTGTTTGTACTTTTGTTTGTACTTTCAATAAATAAGGGTTTCAACGAATCCGCTAAAACCCTATATTCTATTAGTGTGGGAGCTACAGGGTTCGAACCTGTGACCCTCTGCTTGTAAGGCAGATGCTCTGAACCAGCTGAGCTAAGCTCCCAAAATTTGAGGCGCAAATGTAATAATTATTAAGATTGGAGTTGCAATAATTGAAAAAAAGACGATTTTCCCAATGTTTAATCTCCGGTTTACTGCTACTGCTTATTTTTTTCATAAAATTTAGCATCATTGTATAAATGAGTAATTTGGCGCAAAAAAAGTATCGTAGCATGAAAAATAAACTAGTCCCATTAATCATATTATTCCTGATTTTTAATCTTTACAATGCCCGCGCCCAAAAAGGCAAAGGTGGCGCTCACCATGCAAAGGTAAAGCCATTCTCGAGCGCTGATTACCCGCCCGACCAGTGGTCGACTAAGATTCAAAATGCTACACTTGGCGAGGTGCAGATACAGATTGTGCATGTACAAAGCAATGGACTGCAGGAAGAACCGGAATGTAAGGCATGGCTGGAGGTTAGAAAAGGCAACAAGATTACCGGCATACTTTTTTTCGACGATATAGTGGCGGATAGCGGAACGGCAGGAATTTTTGTACCTGTAAAACAACCAAGAGAGGATCTTTTTATCGCATTTAAACTGGGAGATTTTGATGGGCGGCTACTCGTAGTTGACCGTACCGGTCAGATAACCGATTTAGTTGGCGGAGAATTCTTTACAGATGATGATAATGAAATGCTCTTTTCAAACTATGCCTCCGACCAGAACGGGGTAACCGTTTACGACCTTGAGAAGAATGACTGGCTTATAGCCGACAGTGCGAAAATTAAATACAAACTCGGTCAATGGTATTATAAGGATGATAACTATTTTGCCATCGCGCTAAATGACAACCCAACCGATTCCTCTCAAATCACTATAGGCACGTTCGATATGAAAAAGAAAAAAATCATTTTTTCGGATGTCGATAAGGATTATCCTTCTAAAGACGCGATGCTCAAGCTGGATACTTACTTCACAAATACTTCCAATAAAGGGAATTGCAGTTGCGGTAAACGATGATACATGCGTTCTTTCTTTTGCTCATGCTTTCAGCGCTTGAACTTGTGCTGGGAGTAGATAACATCATCTTTATATCGCTCGTTATTTCAAAGTTGCCCGAATCATCACGGATGGCCGTCCGGTTTATTGCCTATAGCTTTGCCCTTATCTTGCGCATTGCGCTACTCTGGGGGGTGGTGGTCTTATCGGGAGTCACTACTGCACTGTTCGAAATATCGGGTTTTTCAGTTAGCGTGAGCGACTTGCTGCACTGCACCGGTGGCGTATTTCTTGTGTGGAATACCGTAATGGAATTACAAAGACAACTTTTACGAAATTCCTCGTTCGGAACGGATTCCAGCCGGAGAAAACACAACGTCAGTAACCAAAACTATTACAATGCTATTCTTCAGGTAGTT
Source organism: Bacteroidota bacterium (assembly GCA_021823405.1). Classification (GTDB taxonomy): domain Bacteria; phylum Bacteroidota; class Bacteroidia; order JABEUT01; family JABEUT01; genus JABEUT01. The sequence continues at coordinate 1,960 of JAKAOA010000152.1, forward strand.
TTAATTGACCTGCTCCTTTCTTTCGATTCAATATTCACAGCCATCGGACTTACGCACAATCTTGTCATTATGGCTCTGGCGGTTGTATGCGGTATGATTTGCATGTTCTGGCTTTCAGGTAAAATATCTGAATACATCAACCTCCACAAGAGCATCAGAACACTTGCACTTCTATTTATCATGCTGGTTGGCGTATCGCTTCTCTTCGATTCATTTCATGAATCTTTACCGCATAACTTGATGTTTTTTACATTTGGCATACTGCTTATTGCAGCGCTGCTGAAAATGCTTTTAAGTAAGAAGAATTAGCTTTCCTGCATAAGTCCACTCGAGTATTAAAGCCGTAAGCTAAATGTTAATAAAATTGGATAAATATTTAAGCCGTTTTCCCTGTATTTTGAGTAATTTCGGCGTCCACATATAAAATGAGCTTCTAAAACTTATAATTGACCACATACCCTTAAACTATGGCAGAAGGAGAAAGGATTATCCCGGTAAACATTGAAGAACACATGAAAAGCGCCTACATTGATTATTCAATGTCGGTAATAGTATCGCGCGCCCTGCCCGATGTGCGTGACGGAATGAAACCTGTTCACAGACGGGTGTTGTTCGGAATGTACGAACTTGGAGTGCTTTCCAACCGCGCGTATAAGAAGAGTGCTAAAATAGTAGGCGAAGTTATGGGTAAGTACCACCCGCACGGCGATGCCTCCATTTACGATACTATGGTGCGCATGGCGCAGGAATGGTCGTTGAGGTATCCGTTGGTTGACGGACAAGGCAACTTTGGCTCTATAGACGGAGACAGCCCTGCCGCAATGCGTTATACAGAAGCGCGTTTGCGAAAGCTTGCCGAAGAAATGATTACAGACATTGATAAAGAAACCGTTGATTTTGTTCCAAATTATGATGAATCGGAGGAGGAGCCGACGGTACTCCCATCGCGGATACCCAACCTATTATTAAACGGAGCATCCGGGATTGCCGTTGGAATGGCGACTAATATCGCCCCTCATAACCTTACCGAAGTCATTAACGCCACACTCGGGTATATCGATAACCCATCCATAGACATCGCCGGATTAATGCAGCACATCAAAGCGCCCGATTTTTCTACCGGAGGTACAATATACGGCTACGATGGAGTAAAGGAAGCTTTCGAAACGGGGCGAGGACGCATTGTAATAAGGGCAAAACATAGTATTGAAGAACTTGGCGGACAACGCGAACAGCTTATCATCAACCAGATACCCTATATGGTTAATAAGGCGGAAATGATAAAGAAGATAGCTGAACTTATTAATGAAAAGAAAATTGAGGACATATCCGATATAAGAGATGAATCAGACAGAGATGGTATGCGAATAGTAATTGAGCTAAAAAAGGATGCCATACCGACCATTGTCATAAATAACTTGTACAGGCAAACGGAACTGCAATCTTCCTTTAATGTAAATAATGTTGCTCTGGTTGATATGAGGCAGCATGAAAAAATAAAAGAGGGAAAGTTGTTTGAGATTGACCTTCAAGAAGAAAAAGGGGCTAACCTTCGGCCGGCAACACTTGATATTAAGATGATCATCGGACATTTCGTCTATCACCGCAATCAGGTAGTAGTAAGGCGTACAATGTTCGATCTCGCTGAAGCAAAAAAGCGGGCGCATATATTGGAAGGTCTGCTTATCGCTCTTGATAATCTTGATGCCGTGATAAAAATAATTCGCGAATCGGAAACGCCCGAAGTTGCACAGAATCAATTAATGAGCAATTTTAAGTTATCCGAAATTCAAAGTAAAGCGATCCTTGATATGCGGCTGCGTACTCTTACTGGGCTTGAGATGGATAAGATTATTGCCGAATATGAAGAACTTAAGAAGAAAATAGATTATTATAACCAGATACTTGGCGATGCAAAGCTTCGTATGAAGATAGTGAAGGATGAACTAATTGAAATAAGGGACAAATATGGTGACGAAAGACGAACTGATATAGTATATGCCGGCGCCGATTTTAAAATGGAGGACGTTATACCTGACGAAGAGGTGGTAATCACCATCTCTCACCTCGGCTATATAAAACGTACCCCATTAACCGAATACCGGCTGCAAAGTCGCGGTGGGAGAGGGGCTAAAGCCGCCGAAGCCCGTGATGAGGACTTTCTGGAACACATGTTCACTGCAACAAACCACAACTACCTTTTGCTCTTTACCAAACAGGGCAAATGTTACTGGATGCGCGCTTTTGAAGTGCCCGAAGGAGCGAAGGCAAGCAAAGGAAGAGCCATACAAAACTTATTGAGCATTGCGCCCGATGACAAAGTGGTCGCCTACATTAATGTGAAGAACTTGTCCGATTCGGATTATATTAACAACAACACCATTATTTTATGTACAAAAAATGGCGTAATTAAGAAAACTTTGCTCGAAGCATATTCCAGACCCAGACAAAATGGCATAAATGCAATTACAGTGCGCGAAGGCGACTCACTGCTTGAGGCGCGGCTTACCAATGGAAGCAATGAAATTGTCATGGCATTGAAATCGGGACGAGCTATACGTTTTAACGAATCGAAGGTGAGACCCATGGGGCGCAACGCTTCCGGCGTAAGAGGCATAAGACCGGCAGGTGCAAAAGATGAGGTAATAGGTATGATTTGTATTTCCGACCCCAAGACCACCGTACTGGTAGTAAGTGAAAAGGGATATGGTAAACGAACCGACATAGACGATTACAGGATTACAAACCGGGGGGGCAAAGGGGTGAAAACCCTGAATATAACCGATAAAACGGGTAATTTAATCGCCATCAAAGACGTTATTGACAGCGACCATCTCATGATTATCAACCGCTCCGGTATTGCCATCCGTATGTCTGTTTCCGACCTTCGGGTGATGGGCAGAGCCACGCAGGGCGTACGGCTTATAAACCTGAAAGACAATGATTCAATCGCTGCCGTAGCCAAAATAGATGTGGAGGAAGAGAATGTTGAAAACGGAGGAGATAAAGAGGGCGGGAATGCGGTGGACGTACCTGGAGAAAACGGCAGCGCGAACGGTAATGAAGCGCCGTTAGAGTAACAACCGAAAGGCATCCACACAATATAGCTACTTAAAATTTGGGTGATAAAGGACTTGTTTAAACAGGCATCCTACTTCTTGCGTCACTCGATGTCTGCCTGGCTTCTTCGGCAACTACTGCACCCCGCGCCGCCTCAACAACAGCGTCGAATTTGTTGATGCTTGCAATAATAATATTCTGAACGATAGCGATATAATTCTCAATAGTTCTGGAAGTAAAACATAACCCGATACAATAAGGGAGATGGGGGGACCATAGTTCTTGACAACGGAAAATCGGCTAAGGGTTCGAGAAATAGGAAGAAAGACCTGGTTGAAAAGCTTCAGGGGTGATAATATGTACTGCCTGTACTACGTCAATTATCTGTTAAAATCTACAAGATACTATTACGCTGTCATCTACAATAATGCGGGCGTCTTTGTTGTGAATCAATAATGGCTTTACCTTTTCCCATAGCAGCGATAGAGTAAGGCGCTGTCCTTTCAAAAAACGAGTTACACTATCGTGGCTTAGCCCGTAATAATGTTCGGATAAATTCGTTGCCGTGTAATTATCATTGCTGCTCATCAGATATTTACAGTACAATTGCAGGTTTGTTTTCATAGGGTTTTTCCCCAGTATCGCTTCTTATTTTTCACCGCCGGTAATGTAATATGTGAATTTTTATACCTTGCCCTGTTCATTATTCTACTTGTTTAAAATAAGAACCACTACTGTCCGACAAAAATATAGATTTATTTTTCATGCGGACTAAGTATTTGATTTACAGGCATATTTTTTTGAGGGCTTAAAAGTAAGCCCCCCTTATGAATCAAACAGGAGCAATTCATTTTGT
>JAKAOA010000025.1 GCA_021823405.1 Bacteroidota bacterium
AAGTAATATTTGAGGAGTTTAAAGGTACCGGCAACATGGAGTTGCAGTTAGACCGGCGACTGTCAAATAAACGCATCTATCCTGCAATTGATATTGTTGCTTCGAGCACCCGGCGAGACGACCTGCTGCTCCCTAAGGATATGCTGCAACGGCTATGGATACTTCGCAACCATCTGACTGATATGACTCCTATTGAGGCAATGGAATTTCTTAAAGAGCGACTCGTAAAAACGCAAAATAATGAGGAGTTTCTTATATCAATGAATAGCTAATAGAGTGGTATTTACACCATGAGTTATTTGATTATTTTTGCTTTGTCTTAGAACTTTATATTTATTCGCGTATGCCTGCTTTGGTCGCCCCTTCAATTCTGTCAGCCGATTTTTCTGACCTGAAAAGCGTAATAGACCTTCTGAATAAAAGCGAAGCGGACTGGTTTCATCTTGACGTTATGGATGGCGTGTTCGTACCCAATATCTCCTTCGGTTTTCCGGTAATAAAAGCCATTGCGGCAATTGCAAAGAAGCCACTTGATGTTCATCTTATGATTGTTGACCCTGACAGGTATATCGAGGCGTTTAAGTTAGCCGGAGCCGGAATCCTATCTGTTCATTATGAGGCGTGTACTCATTTACATCGAACAATTCAGAATATAAAACATAATGGTATGAAAGCCGGAATTGCCATTAATCCGCATACTCCTGTTCATCTGTTGGAGGATGTGATTGCAAATATTGATTTGGTGTGCCTGATGTCAGTTAACCCCGGTTTTGGCGGTCAGAAATTTATTGAACATACTTTCAATAAAGTACTCCGGCTAAAGGAGCTGATTATGGAAACAAGGTCGAAAGCCAAAATAGAAGTGGACGGCGGAGTTGACCTGGATAATGCACTTCCGTTAATTAGGGCTGGCGCAGATGCTCTTGTTGCAGGGAATACGGTGTTTACATCCCCTAATCCACTTGAGACGATTAAATTTTTGAAGGACCCGCTTTAAATTGGAAACTATAATTAGAGCAGAAATTCAAACCAAAGGTATTTTCGGCAACATTTTGTACTTATATATTATTTGATTGTCAATTATCTATAAATTATGACACTGGAAGAAAAAATAAATGGCGAGATAAAAAATGCCATGCTCGCTAAGGATAACAAGCGTCTTGAAGCATTAAGAGCTATTAAGGCGGAAATATTACTGTTAAAGTCGTCGGAAAAAGGAACGAGTGAGGATGCAGAAATAAAGGCATTGATGAAAATGGTTAAACAGCGCCGGGAGTCGGCTGAAATTTATAAATCGCAACAACGCAAAGACCTATCGGAAACAGAATTATCGCAGGCACAGGTGATTGAAACCTTTCTTCCAAAACAGATGTCGGCGGAGGAAATGGAAACAGCTATTAAGGGGGTAATGGCTTCTGTAGGCGCTCAATCTATAGCAGATATGGGTAAAGTAATGGGTGCAGCAACCAAATTACTTGCCGGAAAAGCTGATGGCAGAGCCATTTCGGAAATTGTAAGAAAACTGCTATCCGCATAACCTTCCTTAAGCCGGAATCAATGATTAAATCTTAACTATCTTTGCGGCAAAACTACAGTATGAAGACAGTTTTTTTTCGTGAGGCACTACGTGAAGCTATGACCGAGGAGATGCGGCGCGACGAACGTATTTTCCTGATGGGAGAAGAAGTTGCACAATACAATGGTGCATACAAAGTCAGTCAGGGCATGCTGGAAGAATTTGGCGCCAGGCGCGTGATAGATACCCCTATTGCCGAACTTGGATTTACCGGAATTAGCGTGGGAGCCGCCATGAACGGATTAAGACCGATAGTAGAATTTATGACCTTTAACTTTTCCCTGGTGGCTATAGACCAGATTATCAATTCTGCATCCAAAATGTTAAGTATGTCGGGAGGACAACTGCCCATGCCAATAGTATTCCGGGGTCCGACGGCTTCGGCAGGTATGCTCGGTGCGCAACATTCAAACGCTTTTGACAACTGGTATGCGAACTGTCCGGGTTTAAAGGTGGTAGTTCCATCCAATCCCGCCGATGCGAAGGGACTACTTAAATCAGCCATACGCGACGATGACCCTGTTATATTTATGGAGTCGGAACAAATGTATGGTGATAAAGGTGAAATACCCGATGGCGAGTACCTTATACCCATTGGTGCGGCAGATATAAAAAGACAGGGCGCCGATGTTACCATCGTATCATTCGGGAAAATAATGAAGATAGCTATAGCGGCGGCGAGTGAACTCCAAAAGGAAAATATTTCCGCTGAAATAATCGACCTGCGCACTATACGTCCCATAGATTATACGACCATTCTTGAATCGGTAAAGAAAACCAATCGGTTAGTAATCCTTGAAGAAGCGTGGCCACTTGGCTCAATTGCCGCAGAAGTGGCATTCAAAGTTCAGAAAGACGCTTTTGATTACCTTGATGCCCCTATACGCCGCGTTACATCTGCCGATGTGCCATTGCCATACGCTCCTACGCTTATTGAGGCAGCCCTGCCTAACCTTTCAAAGCTTGTAAAAGCGGTAAAAGAGGTTATGTATTCATAAGATGAGTAAACCAGATCTGGGAAGCTATAATTTTTCTACAATAACCGCAGTGCCATAAGCAAGCACCTCTGTAATACCATTCATTATTTCGTTGGCATCATAACGGGCTGCAATTATTGCATTTGCGCCCATCGCATCAGCGTGCCGTAGCATCAATTCAAATGCCTCTTCACGCGCTTTTTCACATAGGTTGGTGTACAAGGAGATGTTGCCACCGCGGAGCGCCTGTAAAGATGCGCCTATATTGGCAAATATATTTCTCGACCGTACTGTTATTCCTCTCACTACCCCCAAATTCTTTGTAATTCGATAACCCTGAAATTCGGTACCTGTTGTAACAAGATTCTTTTCCATAACGCCAGATTTTAGAAATAAAGTAATTTTGCAAATATACCACTAAATCAATTTTATTTAACTATGCCCTTTTCCAATAATTTTAATTAACAGATAATTATGAAGAAATCAACCATAATACTACTTTGGTCAGCCGTCACCTCTATCATATATATTATTTTTTATGAGTTAACGAACAATCCTGATAATCCCAATAAAGCGTTTGGATGGATTGGCTATCTTATTTTTTTAACAGGCCTTATAATCGGAACATTCCAGTATCGCAAAGCAAATGGCGGTTTTCTAACATTTAGCGAAGGATATAAGGCAGGACTACTTATGACCTTAGTGATTGCAGTTGTTCTGACTGTACATTATTATATTTATCTTCAAGTCCATCCGGACCTTCCCGGTAAACTGCTTGAAAAAGTTCAAGAACAGATAGCAAATCAGAATATACCTGCAGATAAATTAGAAAGTGCGATGAAAATATATGGCATAATGTTTCGACCTACGGTAATGATAATTATTGGTTTCCTGGTTTCCATATTAACGGGAGCCCTTCTTAGCCTGCTTTCGGCTGGTATAAGTACAAGAAAAAAACCATTTTTTGACGCTGAAAATACAGATTTACAGTAACTTATACTAACTAATCATATCCGGACATGATAATTAAACCCCATATTTTTAAAATCAGATAGATGGATATTTCTGTAGTTGTGCCATTATTCAACGAAGCCGAATCCCTTCCGGAACTATGTACTTGGGTGCAACGAGTTATGGTTCAACACGGTTATTCTTACGAAATTTTGCTGATAGATGATGGAAGTACCGATAATTCATGGGAGGTAATAGAGAATCTCCTTTCAAAAAACAGTTATATCAAAGGAGTTAAAATGCGTCGCAATTATGGGAAATCTGCCGCATTGAACATAGCTTTTAAAAAGGTAAGTGGAAATGTAGTAATAACGATGGATGCCGATTTACAAGATTCGCCGGACGAAATACCCGGACTCTATAAAATGATTACCGAAGAAGGGTTCGACCTAGTATCGGGATGGAAAAAGAAGCGTTTTGACCCCATTACAAAAACAATTCCGACCAAACTCTTTAATTGGGCAACGCGTCGAATGTCGGGTATATATTTACATGATTTCAATTGCGGACTGAAAGCATATAAAAACGTGGTTGTTAAGAATATACAGGTACATGGCGAAATGCATCGTTACATCCCGGTAATTGCAAAATGGAATGGTTTTTCAAAAATAGGTGAAAAAATTGTTCTGCATCAGGCGCGTAAATACGGTTCCAGTAAATTCGGAATGAATCGTTTTGTAAATGGATTTCTGGACCTTCTTTCTATTGGATTTGTTACAAAATTCGCCAGAAAACCAATGCACCTGTTTGGAATGTTAGGCACCTTGATATTTTTAGCAGGTTTTGTAATTGCCGCCATCCTTACATACGACAAGTTTGTGAATCATATATATAAAATGACAGACAGACCTATTTTCTATTTCGGATTGCTTGCCATGATTCTTGGCACCCAGTTCTTCCTAGCCGGTTTTATCGGCGAACTGATCTCGCAGGCAAATAATGAAAAAGCGGTATATCATATTGAGACAACCATAAATGTTGATGAACAGGGAGTAAAATAAAAGTAGAATGGAAATAGATGAGGTAAGATTCGATTGCAGGCATTTCCGCGGCGATGTGCCATGTTTGCCTAATAAAATGAGCGGTAAACGATGTAGATGCGATGAATATAAACCTATTTCAAAAAGGATACTAATCATCAAGCTGGGCGCGCTGGGCGATGTAATCCGTTCCACCGCCATTCTGCCTGCTTATCGTAAGCAACACCCGGACGCACACATCACCTGGGTTACCAATTCGCCTGAAATATTACCCCTCAACGGCGCTATTGATGTTATTTTAAGGTTTGAATACAGAGCAATCATACCCATTCTGCAGCAGGAATTCGATATTGCAATAAATTTAGATAAAGACAAAGAGGCGTGTTCGTTATTGTGCGCTGTAAAGGCAAAAAACAAATTTGGTTTTACAGTAAAAAACGGACATCTTGCCGGCTGTAATTCAGCCGCGGAGAGAAAAATAATCACCGGACTATTCGACGAAGATTCAAAAAATAATATATTAAGCTACCAGCAGGAGATGTTTGATATATGCGAGATTAAATTCAATAAAGAAGAGCCATTGCTGCGCCTTAACAACGATTTAGTTGAGAAATGGAAAATATTGACTGAAAAATCAAAAGGGAGAAAAGTAATCGGGCTTAATACCGGTTGCGGAAAAAGGTGGATTACCCGTCTTTGGCCGGAGAAATATTGGATTGAACTAATAAATATTTTACAGAAGAATAATTACTATCCTATCCTGCTTGGCGGAGAAGATGAAGACCATAAGAACAAGAATTTTGCCAAAATCACGGGTGCATACTATCCCGGCGTCTTTTCACTCGAAGAATTTATGGCTATAGCCGCTAATTGTCACCTTATAGTAACAGCGGTAAGCATGATGATGCACATTGCAATAGGATTAAAACTGCCCCTTGTGCTCTTTAATAATATCTTTAACCGGCATGAATTTGAAATGTATGGAAGGGGTATAATTATTGAACCTCAAACCGGTTGCGACTGTTACTATGGTCTCCAGTGCACCCGTAAATACCCGTGCATGAACGACATAGCAGTTATGGATGTTTTTAAAGGAATAGAATTAACGCTGAAGAAGAATTAGTTACATGGCTAAAGATTGTGGAAATTTTCTCCTTCTGTGCTCCTATCGTCCTAAAAAACGGAGAACGTATAATACGGTATTCTATGATTCCCTACCGCAGCCATCCTAACCTATGCGAATTGCCTACTTATCAACATTTTATCCATACCGGGGCGGCATTGCTCAATTCAATGCAGCGTTGTTAAGAACATTCGCCAAAAAAGGACATCAGACAAAGGCATTCACATTCACACGCCAATATCCAAGCATTTTATTCCCGGGTAAAACCCAGTACGCAAGTGCGAACGACACTTCCGAGGATGTTCATGCCGTTAGAGTGTTGGATACCGTTAATCCATTTACCTTTCGTTCCGCTGCATATTCAGTTATGGAATTTAAGCCCGACATTATGTTGACAAAATATTGGATGCCCTTTTTTGCACCATCGCTGGGTATGGTCGGCAGGGAGCTTAAAAAACACGGCATTGTTAATATTGCAGTGCTTGACAACGTTATACCACATGAAAAGAAATTTTACGATGCACTCCTTACAAGATATTTTCTGCGAAGTTACCATGGTTTTATAGCAATGAGCAAGAGCGTTGCCGAAGACGTGCGCTCGTTTATTCCTGATGCAAAGGTCAAAGTGCATCCCCACCCTATGTATGACTTCGGTGACAGGTTGGAAAAATCTGATGCAAAGCATAAGCTAGGGCTCTCCGAGAGCGATAATTACATCTTGTTTTTCGGCTTCATCAGACGCTACAAAGGACTTGACCTTCTTCTTGAGGCAATGGCAAAAATAGCTCTGAAGAACAAAAACTTCAAATTATTGGTTGCCGGCGAATTTTACGGTGACAGTTCATATTATCTCAATAAAATAGACGAATACGGCTTGCGTGATAAAGTAATCCTCCATACGGATTATATTCCGACAGAAAGGGTAAGATATTATTTTTGCGCCGCCGATATGGTTGTACAGCCATATCGAAGCGCTACACAAAGTGGCGTAACCCAGATCGCCTATCATTTCGAGAAACCAATGCTTGTCACAGATGTAGGAGGATTAGCAGAGATAATTCCAAACCGCAAAGTAGGGTATGTAGTTAAACCCTCTGCCGTTGAAATTGCAACCGCACTCACCGATTTTTATGAGCATAAAGCGGAGCGTGAGACAACCTTTACTGCCGGATGTCGCGACGAGAAAAAACACTTTCAATGGGAATCGTTTGCTGAAGCAATAGAAAAACTATACAAGGAAATAAAAGGATAATGTTTGTTACAGATACATTAATTTAAACTGCAATCGTTTTACAAAACTGCGATAGTTGCGGCGAAGGTTCTTATCGAGCATTGCCATATCCTTATATTGTTGGAATAACTCAATAAGAACCATATCAAAAGCCGAGCTTTCAACAAAATTGATTTCAGTTTCAAATCCACACACGCACAACGCTCCTGTATGTTCCAGGAACTTTTTTATTACCGCCGGTTCCGTGTTAAGGGTTTTGCAACTGCCGAAGTGGATAATTTTATCCTGACAACTGCCTTGTAACATATCTGCGAGTTCGGCAAGTGTTACAAATTCCTTACCTACCTGTATGCTTTCTGGCTTACCATGAAACGCAAAGTAGCAAATTGAATAGGCGGCGTACTTCTTTTGCTGCCACATGGTCAGGTAATACTCCAGATTTTCCCTTGTGCCGCACTGCTTATAAATATAGTTAATGTTAAGGTTTTCCTTCAGGAACATAAGTGCGGCTCGAATACTCGAATTATCGCGCATATCCTTTTGCCAGTCGCCTTCAAGACAAAAAACGTTTTTCTTATAATTCTGGGCGATTCTCATGAACTGCAGTTAAGGTCGCAAATATAGAAATTGCAACCGACTTCTCTTCCCATTATACAACATTGACAGCACCTTGTTGTAGAACATAATTTCTAAGTACATAGTATTGATTATAAATTATTTATATATGTTTATATAAAGCTTTAATTTAATATTGGGTTTTATTTTTTATCCTAATAACCCCCTGATAATCTTAATATACCACGTCGTTCTAGAATTGGGTTATGCATAGTCACAACAATACTGCCTTATTTCAGGTTCCCAGCTTTTTATTAATTTTGTCCCAAAGACAGAATATTACAATGTTAGACCTTGAAACACGATTAGAGAAGATTTATAAGGAAATAGAAAAAATTCTATCTTTGCAACAGGAACAAATTAATCATATTAGTAATTTAGAAGCTGAAAACCAATCTCTTATTAAGAAAATCAATGAGGTTGAGCAGCAACTTAAAATAACAAACGAAGAAAGCATAACAGCGCTTTCAAAAAACAACCGTAAAGATTCACAAAACAAACAGGAAATAAGTGACAAAATAGATGAACTGTTAAGTGAAGTGGAGGACTGTATAACCTTGTTGAGTAAGGAGAAACAAATCGAATAAAACAAGTGGAACAAACAACCATAAAGGTGAACATATCAGGTAGGGAATATCCGGTAAACGTGTTGCCAAACCAACTTAATGCAATGAAGAAAGCAGAGACGGCAATAAACGTTCAAATCAATACTTACAAAAGTTCCTACGCCATTAAGGACCCGCGTGATTTGCTTGCCATGTGTGCGTTACAGCTCGCCTTTCAACAACAGGAAAAAGAAGAGAAAGAGCGGAAAAACCTTGAAAAGGTTATGGACAAGGTAGCCGCCTTAGAAACAGCGTTAAAAATCCCCCATTAACCAAGGTAAAAAACGCCATTCTTTTTATTCGCTTACAGTTCGAATAAAGGAAACTGTTCCTGTATAAAAACAAGCAATAATCATGAACTTCAATCTAAACATAGAAACTATAGCGCTGATTTCAGTTGGTGCCTTTATAGGAATAGGGTTAGGAATACTCATCACCTATACATTAATCAGGAAAAATATTCAGAAAAAGGGTAAAAAAATTATCGCCGATGCAGAATTACAAGCGAATGCCCTTAAAGACAAAAGGATGCTTGAAGCGAAGGAGAAGTACCTGCACCTTAAAGCTGAACACGAACAATATGTAAACGAAAAGAATAGACAATTAAACTCTGCCGAAGGGAGAATCAGACAAAAAGAGCAAGCCGCTACTCAAAAATTTGAGCAGACACAAAGAAAAGAAAAAGAACTTGATAACTTAAAAAATAACCTTAACGAACAACTAAAATCCTTAAACAGGAAATCGGAGGAGGTTGCCAAATTACACGAGAGGCAGGTATTGATGCTCGAAACAATATCTCAAGTTTCGGCACAGGAAGCCAAAACACAACTTGTTGAATCGCTGAAAGACGATGCAAGAAAACAGGCAGCCCTAATGGTAAAAGAGATAATTGACGAAGCCAAACTAACAGCGAATAATGAGGCAAAAAAAGTAGTAATACAAAGCATCCAACGCGTTGCTGTCGAGAAAGCAGTAGAGAATGCGATAACGGTGTTTAACATAGAAAATGATGAGATGAAGGGACGCATTATCGGACGTGAAGGCAGAAATATACGCGCATTGGAAGCTGCAACCGGTGTGGAAGTGATAGTGGATGATACGCCTGAAGCTATCGTCATATCTTGTTTCGACCCGGTGCGCCGCGAAATAGCCCGCATATCTTTGCAGCAACTCGTAACCGATGGACGGATACACCCTGCGCGTATTGAGGAAGTAGTAGAGAAATGCCGCAGGCAGATTGAAGAGGAAATTGCGGAGGTAGGTAAAAGAACTGTTATAGACCTTGGACTAAACAATCTCCATCCCGACCTAATAAGGTTGGTTGGAAAAATGAAATACCGTTCCTCTTATGGTCAGAACCTATTACAACACTCGCGAGAAGTAGCTAACCTTGCTGCAACTATGGCATCGGAACTAGGGATTAATCCTAAGATGGCGAAACGCGCAGGTTTGCTGCATGATATAGGCAAGGTACCAGATAATGAGCCGGAACTTCCACATGCTTTGTTAGGAATGAAATTAGCGGAAAAATATAAGGAACGTCCGGAAGTATGTAATGCGATAGGAGCTCACCACGATGAGATCGAAATGAACAGTTTACTCTCCCCTATTATTCAGGTATGCGATGCCATTTCAGGAGCGCGCCCGGGAGCCAGACGTGAAATGACAGAGCAGTATATTAAGCGATTACGCGACCTTGAATCCCTTGCTATGTCCTATAAAGGCGTAGAGAAAACTTATGCCATACAGGCGGGCAGGGAGCTACGGGTAATTGTAGGTAGTGATAAACTCAATGATAAGGAAGCCGAAGTCCTCTCCTTCGAAATTGCTCAAAAGATACAAAATGAAATGACCTATCCGGGTCAGGTTAAAGTTACCGTTATCCGTGAAACCAGGGCAGTAAATGTGGCTAAATAGCCGATAACGAATGGCTGAACGGCAGCTAAAAATCCTTTTCTTGTCCGATGCGAATTCGGCTCACTCCAGAAAATGGATACTATCACTCGCAAATCATGACTATCTTATCGGGTTGTTCAGTTTAAGTAAATTAGCCAATCGTTGGTTTAGCGGCAATAAGAATATCCAATTTCTTTCAGATGGATTAGGATTTGAAACCGTTGGAGGCGATGTAGAAAAATTAAAATACATCCGGGCGTTGCCAAAACTGAAAAAAGCCATAAAGTCCTTTCAGCCCGATATACTTCACGCTCATTACGCAACAAGCTACGGTTTACTTGGTGCGCTTACGGGTTTTCATCCGTTTATTGTCTCTGTGTGGGGTAGTGACATCTATGATTTTCCTAAAAAATCCTTCTTACACCGCTTCATTTTAAAAAGAAATTTAAAAAGGTCAGATTGTGTTCTATCTACCAGTCAGTCGATGGCACTTGAAACCACAAAATATACTAAGAAAAAAATTCATACTACGCCGTTCGGTATTGAAATCGAAAAGTTCAAACCTCAACGGATTAAATCTCTTTTCAATGAAGGTGATATTGTAATAGGTACTATAAAAGCGCTCGAACCGAAATATGGCATAAATTACCTTATTAGCGCATTTGATAAGCTCTGCAAAAGACATCCTTCATTACCATTACGACTAATTATTGTTGGTAAAGGTTCAGAAGAATCCTCATTAAAAGCACATTGCCAGTTATACGGGATTGAGGATAAAGTAAAGTTTACAGGTTGGATAGAGCCGGAAGACATTCCTATATACCACAATATGATAGATGTTTTTGTCGCGCTTTCAGTATCGGAAAGCGAAAGCTTCGGCGTGGCTGCCATTGAGGCCGAAGCATGTGCAAAACCGGTTGTGGTTTCCGATGTAAGCGGATTTAAAGAAGTAGTGGAGGAAGGAGTAACAGGCATTATAGTGCCAAAGTGTGATTCCACAGCCGCAGCAAATGCAATTGAGAAACTTGTTCTTGATCCTCTACTCCGACGCTCGATGGGTGAAGCTGGAAGAAAAAGGGTAGAAAAGTTGTATAATTGGGATTTGAATTTTAGAGATATCATGAGTATATACGATGATGTAATAGACAGGCATAAAGGATTTAATTGATGAAGCTGATTATTCTTACACAATACTTTCCACCGGAAGTGGGTGCGCCCCAAAATCGATTATATGAGATAGCAGTACGTTTACGCAAAATGGGAGTGGAAATAGAGGTATTGACTGCCATGCCCAGCTATCCCAATAGTCAGATTCATCCCTCATATAAAGGTAAATGGTATGTAAAAGAGTTGATGGATGAAATACCTGTCCACAGGTCATGGATATGGGTAGGGAAAAGTAAGAGTATTTTATCCCGTCTGCTCAATTACTTTTCCTTTGTTTTTACTTCCATTTGGATCGGCTTATTCAAACTTCATAAAGCCGATTTTTTATTTTGCGAATCCCCTCCCCTGTTTCTTGGTATTTCAGCGCTAGTTCTGAAAAGAGCAAAAAGAGCAAAACTTATTTTTAATGTAGCGGATTTATGGCCCAAAAGTGCGGAAGAATTAGGCCTTATTACAAATCGCTACCTCCTTAAACTTTCAACTTATCTTGAAAATCACTTATATCGTAAAGCTTATATTATTACCGGACAAACCAAAGGAATTGTCGCTAATATCAAAGCGCGTTTTCCCGTAAAAGCGGTCTACTGGCTTCCTAATGGCGTTGACTTATCGTTTTATGATCCGGATTTAATTGCGAGCAATTGGCGTTCGGAGAATAATTTTTCAGAGGACACCTTTCTCATATTATACGCTGGAATTTTAGGATATGCTCAAGGATTGGAAATTGTGCTGAAGGCAGCAGAGTCAACTGCTGTCTTTCCAAATATAAAATGGTTATTAATGGGCGATGGTCCGGAAAAAGATAAATTGGCAGCAATGAAGTATAAAGTGAATCTGCACAATGTAAACTTCTTCAATACTCTGCCTAAGAATAGAATGCCTGCAGTATGGAAATCCGTAGATTGCGCTTTAATCCCATTACGTAAATTGAATCTATTTAAGGGCTCCTTGCCATCAAAATCTTTTGAAGCAATGGCTATGGAAAGACCACTTTTATTGGGTGTTGATGGCGAAGCAACAGAACTTTTTATAAATGATGGCAAAGCTGGTCTCAATTATATTCCTGATAACGCGTCCGACCTTGCAGAAAAAGCTATCTATTTATTTAATAACAGAGATAAAGCTATGACCTTTGGCAAGAATGGCAGAGAATTTGTTAAAACTCACTTCAACAGAGATACCATAGCATTAAACTTTTATAATATACTTAACTCAAACTCCCCAAATGCAGCATCGGATAGTTAATATAAAAAATCTCCTATTTTATCTAATTCCCTTTGCATTGGGATGCTATATCTATGCTACACCTGCCATTATCATTGCATTTATTGCCTTTTGGATTCTTGAAGGTAATTTAAAAAGTAAGCTTACTCAATTTTTAAATAACAAGGTGGCACTGCTCTTTGTTTCCTTCTATCTTTTACACCTGCTTGGAATGTTTTACACCCATAACCCTTCTGCCGGCTGGTTCGACCTTCAGGTGAAATTAAGTATTCTTTTGTTTCCTGTTGCACTTGTTTCCGAAGGCGCTATGGATTTTAGAAAGCAAAAACATTTTACGGCGATGTTTGCGACCGGTTTAACGCTTAATGGTCTGATATGTTTGGGTCATGCCGTTTGGCTATATTTAGCAAAGGATAAGTATATTTTTCAATACAAGGAATTCTCGCTCTTTCTACATCCAACCTATTATTCAATGTATATTGACATTGCATTCGCTTTGGGTTTTAGCGTAATTACTCGACAAGAGGCAATGTTAAGTAAACTGGAAAAACGATACTTTGGAATGTTGTTCTGTTTCCTTATTTTCATGCTCATATTATTACAATCCAAAACAGGACTAATTACTTCAGGAATTGTTATTTTCCTTATCTTAATTCGCTACATAAGTTTTACGAAATTATGGACTGTCAGCATCGCATCGGTTATCATAATTAGTTTAATTGCAGCGTTAACAGAACATTTCATTATTAATACAGGTCCATCAAGATTTCAATCAGTAGGGAATATTATGCTTAATGATAAGCCGGTGGATACTAAATCAGTCGAATCATCGCAGGCGAGGATACTAATCTGGCGTTCTGCATTGCCAGTAATCAAAGAATTCCTTTTGTATGGAGTAGGTACCGGCGGTGTAGAAGACGCACTGGTTAAACAATACTCCAAGAACCAATATACCGGTATAATGAAATCGCGTTTGAATGCCCATAACGAATACATGCAGGTAACCATAGAATTAGGATTAATAGGGTTATTATGTCTGCTTTCATGTTTATTTATCCCATTGTATTTAAGTATAAGGCAAAGAAGATTCGTCTATTTTATATTTCTGACAGTACTTATAATTAATTTTCTGACCGAGTCAGTTTTAGAAACCCAAGGCGGAACAATGTTTTATGGATTCTTTAATTCATTGCTAATGTTTAATTTTGTGATATAAAAAACGATATGATACCATTTTCGCCGCCGCGTATAGATGAAAAAACAATTGAGGCAGTTTCTGAAACACTCCGTTCGGGCTGGATAACAACAGGACCCAAGACAAAATTATTGGAGAAAAAGATAGTAGAGTATTGCGGCTGCCGTTCTGTTCTTTGCCTTAATTCAGCTACAGCCGGTCTTGAACTTGCCTTAAGGTGGTTTGAAGTAGGACCCGGAGACGAAGTTATTCTGCCTGCATACACATATACCGCTACCGCCAATGTAGTAATTCATTGCGGCGCAACTCCTGTTTTTGCCGATTCCCGAACAGATGATTTTAATATCAATACTGATTCTATCGCTCAAAAAATAACGAACCGGACAAAAGTCATAATGCCCGTTGATTTCGGAGGATTGCCTTGTAATTACGACGAAATAATAAAAATTACCGAGTTAAATAAAAAAATATTTAATCCTCGGGGCGAAAACCAAAAAAAGTTAGGACGGATACTTATTCTTGCAGATTCAGCTCATTCATTCGGAGGCACATACAAGAAAAGAAGAACCGGCTCCCTTGTCGATATTTCGGTATTCTCCTTCCATGCGGTTAAAAATCTGACTACAGCCGAAGGAGGCGCTTTAACGCTGAACCTGCCAAGTCCATTCGAAAATGAAGTCATATATCGCGAATTAAATATAAAGTCGCTGCACGGGCAAACGAAAGACGCTTTAGCCAAAACAAAAAAGGGCGAATGGCGTTATGACATCATAGAAGCCGGCTATAAATGCAATATGCCCGATATTCTTGCCGCCATAGGATTAGTTGAACTGGAAAGGTATGACACTGAAACAAAACAAAGAAGAAGACAAATCGTAGAATATTACCAGAACGAATTTGGTAAATATGATTGGGCAGAACTCCCTGTATTTAAAGATGATGTAAGAGAATCATCATATCATCTATATCCTTTAAGAATAAAAAACATAAACGAGGTAAAAAGGGATTCCGTGATTCAAAAGGTATTCGAGAAGGAAGTTTCAGTAAACGTTCATTTTATACCGTTACCTATGATGAGTTTTTACAAAAATCTCGGCTTCAAAATTGAGGATTATCCCGTGGCATGGGATAACTATTCGCGCGAAATTACATTACCTGTTTATTATAATCTGACAGATGAACAACTAAAAACTATAGTCGCAGCCGTTACTAATTCCGTTAAGGAAGTATGTTTATAGCTAAACGAATATTTGATATCACTTTTTCCCTAATCGGTTTGATTATATTATCACCTCTGCTACTCCTCATCAGTTTTGCTATATTCTTAACCGCTCCACTTGAGCCGGTAATTTATCGTCAGATAAGAATTGGGCGAGGCGGCAGCGAATTTTTACTTTATAAATTCAGGACTATGTATAATGATTCCGCAAGCTCTGGACAACTTACCATTGGCATGAGAGATAAACGAATTACAACTATTGGTTACTTATTACGCAAGTACAAGATTGATGAACTACCCCAGTTATTCAACGTATTAAAGGGCGATATGAGCATAGTGGGTCCCCGCCCGGAAGTACCATACTATGTTGCCAAATACAATAAGGAACAACTGCGGGTTTTGCAAGTGAAACCCGGACTTACGGACTATGCTTCCATTGAATATTCCAATGAAAATGAAATTCTTGGGAGGTCTGATAATCCGCAAGAAACCTATTTAAAGGTAATTATGCCTGCAAAACTGACATTAAACATCAAATATATTGACAATATTAATCTAGTAACAGATATCAAGATTATCTTGAAAACTTTCAAGAAGATTTTAATTCCCTAAAAATGAACGAATAAATAATTATGAAATTTCCATTATCGTACATTAGTCCTTCTTAATTCAATTAGAGTAATTTCAGGGAGCATACCCACCCTTCCCGGGAATCCTATATGCCCCAATCCCCTATTCACATAAAGACACTGACCATTATGCCGATATAGTCCGCCCCACCTTTCATATCGCCATTGCACAGGGCTCCACTTCCAGTTACCAATTATTATGCCGAACTGCATACCATGGGTATGCCCGGAAAGAGTCAAGTCAATATGAGTTTTGCCAAAAACTTCCTCATCCCAGTGTGACGGATCATGGGACATTAGTATGCTGAAAGGAAGATGCTCTGTACCCCTCATAGCATCAGGAAGGTAACCATACCTTGCGAAAGGGGGATTACCCCAATTTTCAACGCCTATAATCGCTATTTTCTCGCCATTCCTTTCAATAATCCTATTTTCGTTCAGCATAATATCAAATCCGGCAGATCGTTCAAAATCTATAAGTTCCTGAAGGTTTTTCTTTTTGGCTTCTTCCGATGACCAGCGAATATAGTCGCCATAATCATGATTACCTAATATTGAAAATTTTCCCATTGAAGCGCGAAGCCCGGCAAATATTTCCTTCCATCCCTTTGTTTCTTCAGCTGTATTGTTCACCATATCTCCTGTAAAAAGAATTAGGTCGGGAGACAGTTCATTTATCAACTCAATTGCTTCCTGAACCCTGTCGTGATGATTGTAAAAACTACCAATATGCATATCAGAAATTTGAACAATTTTTAATCCTTCAAAAGCTCGTGGTAGGTTATCAAAATCAAGCGCCTGTCTTACAACCCTGAAGTCGAACCTCCCAATGATGATACCCCGAATTATCGCTGCTAAAAGAAAAATGCCTAGGAGCCCCCCTATTATGAGGAGGGTTTCCAGGTCGAGACGATTTTTTGCGCTATGAAATATTAGTTTATCGAATATTACATAGGCACCTTGCACTATTAGCGATATTATCACGAATAAACTGAAGAGTAGTTTAGGCAATAGGTCAGCCATAGCTATGCCAATTGCCTGAAAAGAATAGTAAGTGCTTTTCACGTATGAGTGTTTTCGTCGCATGAGCATAGGAATAAGTATGGTAAGTAATATTACAATACACGTTTCTGTAAGATAAACTACCGAATAAAAACCGGTTATACCGGTTTTTCCCCAGTCGAAGAGGAGTATTCGTCCGCCAAGGTAGGCAATTATTTCAATAATAGCAACAATCGAAATAAGGAAATAAGCAAGCATGGGATTTCTTCGGCGCATATTTTATCTGTATATTTGCCAAATTTCGCTAAAATCCGAATAACCATTAATAATTTAAAATTATGAAAAAACTTATTCCCGCCATCTTAGCTCTACCGCTCTTTTTCGGCTGCAATAATGGCGAAAAGCAGCAAATTAAGGACTTAAGCGCACAAGATTCCACCTTGTTAAGGAGGACGATGGCGCAGGATACCGCTATAATGGGTTATATCAAATCCTTTAATGATATTGAAGCCAATCTCGATACCGTAAAGGAGAAAGAGAAAATATTAAGCATCAACAACGGCGAGACGACCGACGAGAAGGCAAATATTGTCTCTGACATTCGCGCGATTGGTGAATTAATGTTAAAAAACAAGAGGGAAATTGCCGGGCTCGAAAGAAAACTGAAAAAGAGTGAGGGAAAGAATGAAGAACTCCAGAAGATGATAGCACACCTTACCGATGAACTAAATGAAAAAGACGCACAGATTGCCGCTCTTCAGAGTCAGCTTGCAGAATCCAATGCGTCATTGAAGGACGTGATTCAGAAATTTAATGACAGTATGGAAGTAATATCCAAACAAAAGGAAGAAATATCCACTATTACAAACGACATGAACACCGTATATTATGCTATAGGAACCATGAAGGAACTTAAACAGAAAGGGGTGGTTACAAAGGAAGGCGGAATTGCAGGCATTGGTTCTACCACAGAACTTAAGAAGGACTTTAATGCCTCCTACTTTACTAAAGCCGATCTTACAGCTCTGAATATATTGCCTCTTTACAACAAATTTGAAAAACTGGTAACCAGCCATCCCACTGATTCGTATAAAATAAATGGAACAGGAAAATCGGACACGCTAGTTATAAAGGATGCAAAATCCTTCTGGAGTCAGAGCAAGTATTTGGTGATTATTGTAAAATAGTTGCATCCCGTAATCATTGGTATTGGAAATGACAATTATTTAACCCGGTACGATGCGAAACAAAAAGTTCTTTTCCTTGATAATTGCCGTATTGATCGGTTGGGGCGTTTATTTCTTTTCTGAAAATGCAAGTGGTTTAGCTGAAAAATCCTACCGCTCCATAATCAGCAGACCATTGGTGAATAGCTATAGCGTTGATTCCAGTGTCCCAAGAAAAGAGTTAAAGGATAGTGTCTTTCTAACGCAGCAGGAAATTAATAATTGTTATGTTATCGATTCATTTTTTAAAGCCATGTCGTACCATCAGAGGTTTAACGGCAATGCGCTTATCGCGCATAATGGCAAGATACTGTTCAGCGGTTCCTTCGGTTATTCCAATTATAGATTGAAAACAACCCTATCCGATTCTTCAGAGTTCCAGCTTGGTTCCGTATCGAAACAGTTTACCGCAACCGCAATAATGTTGCTGAAAGAGCAGGGAAAATTGAATTACAGCGACTCAATTCAACGTTTTTATCCCGAATTCCCATACCACGGTATTACCATCCGTGATTTACTTGATCACCGTTCCGGACTGCCCAACTATATGTATTTATGCAGTGCAATTAATAAAAGTGAAGATGGGTTTATTGATAACCAACAAGTAGTTGATTATCTTACTAAATACCATCCTTCCCGATATTTTAAACCTGATTTACGTTTTAACTACAGCAACACTAATTATTGTCTGCTTGCAGCTATTGTCGAAAAAATAACAAAATCAAGTTTTGCGGACTTTATGAAGAAGAATATTTTCGAGCCATCAGGAATGAAACATACCTTTATTTACAATAAAGCCGACACAATAATTCCAAACCGGGTACAAGGGTATAATGCCAATTATAATCGCTCCGGGATTGATTTTCTTGATGGCGTAACAGGGGATAAAGGGGTATATTCAACAATTGGAGATATGCTTAAATGGGACAATATCCTATATACAAGTAAAATTATTGACCAACGCACCCTTAACGATGCATTCGCTCCGCACGGCAGATGGCTTCGGAACAGGAATTACGGATATGGTTGGTGGCTGATGCCCTTCGGCGGCGATACCCTAACATATCATGACGGCTGGTGGCATGGTTTTAACTGTGCATTTATTCGGGACGTTAAATATCACAATACCATTATTGTGCTTAGCAATCATGTTAACTGGTGCATAAATAAAAGCAGAGAGCTTTTAACTGTTCTCCGGTCCACCTTAAAAGAGAGCTCCGAATGATTAATCCTTAAAGGTCTTTGGCACTTTGGGGTCTGTGATCAGAATAAAATCACCAAGATCTTTGTATTTTGACCAGTCGATTACAGGAAATTTACCATCATCGTCTGAAGAACTGGATACAATTAATATCCTTAATTTCGGATTGTATTTTTTTAGCTGGGCTACAACAGCGTAACCATTCTCACTATGAAACCTGCCATTTACCTGCATTACTTTCTTCTCCGGATGTTGTTTCATATATTCGGAAATAGAGTAAGCCATAGTGGCATCCCAAAGGGATTGAGCAACTATAAGGTCGAAGTGCATCATAGGCATTGGCGGGGGTGACAAATGTTTCGCTGTATCACTTTTCCCTGCCGGCATAATTGTATGACCAGACATTTCCATAAGTTTTTGGTAATAAGCGCCTGTAGCAGTGTCATACGGTAATGGTGCGAAAAACTTCTTTGATGCATCAGAGAGTTTTTCCAATCCCTTCTCCCCTTCTACTCCCGCTATATGTGTGTAGCGACTTGGAGAATTTGCACATATTACATCTAAGTGTTTTAATTTGGCAAATTCAACCATCGCACGGTAATTGGAATAATTGCTCCATACGCGTGCATCATGTCTGAAATCGCGTTCGCGTATAAAGCCAGTCAGATATTCGTTCATTATTATCTGTACGTCGCGGTCGAACATCTCCATCGACAAAGTAATTTTGTTACCGTATTTATTATATAAGTCCTCAAGAAGCGTCTTCTCCGCATAGTGAGTAACTGAATCGTTATGTTCTTCGCCATAGAAAACAACATCGTAATTTTTCATATCTTCCACTATTGCATTCATATCTACTTCTTTACCCGCTTTTACGGAATAAATTCGATAATTTGCTGAAGATAAACCTTTTGATGTATCACCTCCGGACTGTGCCAAGGCGCATGTGCTAAAAGCTAGAATTACCCCGAAGAAAAATAGGTTAATTAAACTCTTTCTCATATTCTGCTATTTGTAAGTTTTTGCAAAGGTATTAAAACTTCATAGCAATAGTATACCTATTCCAATATCAGGGTTCAATTTATAGATTAGTTTTGCAATATGATTGAAAGACATTTAAAGTTCAGACCAACGGCATTCTTGACTATTCGGAAGTTTTATTACATAACGTCTATATCGGTAATAATTTTTCTCTTTCATCAATCTAGCGCCCAGGTTTCCTCGCTGCCGAATGAGAAGAATCTTGATGATTCTGTTGAATCGGTTTTAAAGAAAGCCGGTTCCGATACTTCCAAGCTAAGAGTATACTACAACCTTTGTACGAACTTTAACTCCAAGCGTAAATATCAACAGCTATTAAAATACGCCTTTAAGGCAATATCTTTTGGTGAGACAGCTAAATGCGGAAGAAGCATATTGCTATCAAAAATCCGATTGATGATGAGCGCAGTATTTACAGATCAGGTAACAGATATTGCAGAAGCGTTTAAACAAGCGAAAATTGCAATGGAGGTAGCCGATTCCCTTAAAGACAGTATAATGATTGCGAAAGCGCTTTCAACAATAGGGCTTTCAGAAGCGTATATGATAAATGATACTTTTTCAACTGCACTAAAGGACTATAACCGCTCACTATACATTTCGAAAAGAATGCAAGACAATGTTGGGGTTTTACACGCCTTAGGTTTAATTGGAAATGCATATTTATTCAGAAGCGATACTGCGGAAGCAAAAAGGACCTATATGGAATGCATAAGGCGAGGAATAGAAAGTCATCTTGCCACAAGTGATTTGGCGGCTGCCATGAATAATCTGGGTGAAATTTATGAACTCGATGGGAAGTATGACAGCGCTATGTACTATTACGAGAAGGTAGAACATTTAGCTATACAGAATAGAAATAGTACTTCATTAGCTATAGCTTTAGAGAATATTGGAAATATTCTTATACGTAAAAGAAATACGTTTGCGAATGGTATAGATACACTTATACTCGCTGCTAAGGAAGGAATGATAGGTAATAATCCTTATTATTCCAAAGATATTGCAGTGGACTTGTATCGCTTGTTTAAAAAGCAAGGTAACCTGAAGAACGCCTTATACTGGGAGGAAATTTCGGATAGTTTGAACGGACTTGTTCAAAATGCGGCGATACAACGTAAAATCATGTCGTACCAGATAGATGAATCGGTTAATAGTTGGAAGGAAAAAGAACATGCAATTCAGGAACAGAAAGATGCCGTAACAAGAGAGAAAATTAAAAGACAGCAATTCCTGAAAAATATGGTCATTGCGGCTCTGATAATTGCCATTTTATTTGCCTTTTATTTTCTGAACCGCTATCGACTAATCCGTAATCAGAAGTTAAAGATTGAATCTCAAAAGCAAGAGGTTGACCGCGCTTATAAAATAGTGGACCATAAGAATAACGATATTCTCGCTTCTATACGCTATGCAAGCCGAATACAAAATGCCCTTTTGATACCACAAGAGAATTTAGGCGATTTTTTTTCAGAATATTTTATCCTTTTTATGCCTCGGGACATAGTCAGCGGCGATTTTTATTGGATTGTCCGACTGGCAGATAAAATTTATGTAGCAACGGCTGATTGTACCGGGCATGGCGTACCTGGAGCATTTATGAGTTTGCTTGGGAACTCGTTTCTGAATGAAATTGTACTTGTACGCCATATTACCCGCCCGGATATGGTTTTAAATGAACTTCGAAGAAATGTTACTAACGCTTTGAATCCGAAAGGAAGTTTTGAAGAAACAAGAGATGGAATGGACATGGCATTCTGTTGCTTTGACCTAAAGCAAATGCAATTGAACTATGCCGCGGCAAATAATCCTATATGGATAATACGCAAGGATAAAGAGAATAATCCCCTTCTGATTGAATCACAATATGATAAATTCCCCGTTGGGAAATTTATTGAACACGATATGCCGTTTAATTTTCATAATATAGACATAATGCCGGGTGATATTATTTATACATTCACAGACGGGTATAGAGACCAATTTGGAGGCGATAAGAGTAAACGTATTGGGAAGAAAGGATTCAGGGAATTTATTTTAAAAATACAAGATGCACCATTGAAGGAACAAAGAGAATTATTACGCTCACATCTTAACGAGTGGAAAGGAGAATCAAATGAACAGATAGACGATATATGTATTATTGGAATAAAAATATAATTATAACATAGTCGTTCACAGACGCAGTTGTAACCCAAAAGTAATGGACTCACTCTTTGCAGCCCACGATGTCGGTATGTACTGAAGTACTTTGTTAAGCGATGAATTATTGGATGTTAAACTTGTATAGTTCATGGTTTGGTAACCTAATGAGCCGTATAAACCGATTCTTCCAAAATAATATCGAAGCGTGGCATTAAGATTAACCCATGGACAATTTCCATTCAATTGGTCGCTATTCGGGTCTGTATTTTCAGTAAAATTAGAATTACCTATTGAAGCTCCTGCAAGGAAATCGACATGTCGCGTTCTTATCAGATGTAAATTGAATAATAATCCCAATTCCAATCCTTTTGCTGTTGGTTGAAAATTCGATATGGAATCCTTTTTAAGGTAGTAGGAATCAAATTGACCCGTCACCCCTATTCCAAGCCATTTGAACAATGCATATTCAACCGATACCGGATAAGTTGCGCTGGAAGTACCGAAATTTGTCGAAAATATCCTACCCGGTTTGGAACTGGCGCTATAATTTTCATTTATATTATATCCGCTTCCCCCAAATCCTACCGAAAAAACAAGTGCATGTTTATCAAAGGATTCCTGCGAATCTTGCGCATGAATCAAACTTGCGGGGATAATACAAATAAGAAGCAAAATTAAAGAACATAACCCTTTCATAACAATGAAATAATGATCTAATGCTATAAATGCCAAAATTACATCTTATTAATGAATAAATGATGAAGAATGATTAAAGGTGTTCACTTATTGTAACATTCTTATAATGAATATTTTAAAGTTTAAATTCCTGAAGTATATATACGATGTAAAATATTTTTTTCGTTAATGTATAATATAGAGTAATTATTGATATAAATTTGCGCCCCGATTCTAATACATACATAAACCAAACTACTCCCCCTTTCTTTATTATAAATCCACATGAGCAAATTACCCGCCCATATGCTCACATTCAAAATAATACATCCATTGAATTAAAATGGAATCTCCGCAATTAAAGAGAATCACAGCCGCAGGAATACTAATCACTCTTGGTATAGTTTTTGGCGATATTGGCACATCTCCACTCTACGTTTTTAGCGCCGTAGTGGGCGATAGACCGATTACCGTAGAACTTATTTATGGCGGGTTATCTTGTATATTTTGGACGCTTACCCTTCAAACCACATTTAAATATATGCTCCTTACACTCCAAGCTGATAACCATGGTGAAGGGGGTGTGTTTTCGCTCTATACATTAGTACGAAGATTCGGAAAACACCTGTTCCTTCCGGCAATGATAGGCGCAGGCACGATGCTTGCCGATGGAATACTTACCCCACCCATCTCGGTGTCTTCGGCTATTGAAGGATTGCAGGGGCTTGACCCATCTATTGAACCTATGCCAATTGTTATCATCATTCTCACACTTTTATTCTTTTATCAACAGTTTGGAAGTAAGATCGTTGGCAGTTCATTTGGACCTGTAATGTTTTTATGGTTCATAATGATTGCGGTTTTAGGGTTATTACAGATATACCATTTGCCAAATATTCTTGCAGCCCTTAATCCCGTTTATGCATTTAACCTGCTCGCCAAATACCCCAAAGGTTTCTGGTTACTTGGCGCTGTATTCCTTGCCACAACCGGTGCAGAAGCTCTTTATGCAGACCTTGGTCATTGCGGCAGAAAGAATATTCAAGTAACCTGGATTTTTGTCAAGATATCACTGATACTAAATTATTTCGGACAGGGCGCCTGGCTGCTGCTTAGAAATAAACCATCGCTTGGCGACCTTAACCCGTTTTATGAAATAATGCCTCATTGGTTTCTGTTCACCGGTATTATGATTGCCACTGCTGCTACCATTATCGCAAGTCAGGCGCTCATAAGCGGTTCTTTCACCCTAATTAACGAGGCTCTTGCCCTTAATTTCTGGCCACGAATCACAGTAAAATATCCTACCGACATTCGCGGGCAGATATATATTCCTTCGCTCAACTGGATACTTTGGTCCGGCTGTATGCTAACTGTACTTTACTTCCGTAATTCAAGTAATATGACAGCCGCCTACGGGTTCTCAATTGTAATTGCTATGATGATGACCACCTTATTAATGTCCTATTATCTTCATTATATTAAAAGATACCACATCTGGCTTGTAATATTGATTCTTATGGTATTTGTTTCAGTTGAAACAGCGTTTTTTGTTGCAAACGCCGCCAAGATCACACAACGATGGATGTTCCTTGTTTTCGAGTTTGGAATTATATTCACCATGTATATCTGGTACAGCGCACGAAAGATTAACAACAGGTTTCTACATTTTGTCAACCTTCGTGAACACATACCTCTGCTCAAAGACCTTAGCGCCGATACCACAATTTCAAAATTTTCGTCGAATTTGATATACCTTGTAAAGGCAAATAATCCCGAAGAAATTGAGCAAAAGGTAATTTATTCTATATTCAGCCGTCAGCCGAAAAGAGCAGACATCTATTGGTTTGTCCATATCGAACGTACCGATAATCCCTATACCCTTGAATACACGGTTGATGAGGTAGAGGATGACAAGGTAATTAGGGTGGAATTCCGACTCGGTTTCCGGGTACAGGCGAGGGTGAACCTACTATTCCGTAAAGTTGTTGAAGATATGGTTGCCAATCATGAATTGAATATTACGAGTCGCTACCCGTCTCTTAAAAAATACAATCTTGCAGCCGATTTCAAATTCGTTATTCTGGAAAAATTCTTGTCCTACGAAAATGAGTTCACACTTAGAGAAGGATTAATACTGCGCAGTTACTTCGCAATCAAATATTTCGCACAATCAGATACTAAGGCATTCGGGCTTGATAACAGTGAAACACGCCTTGAAAAAATACCTTTGGTGGTACATCCTGTAACAGATATACAATTGAAACGAATACCACTTAAAACACGCAGAACAGGTAAAGAGGTTGCCTGAAAAAATAGAAGATGGATTTCACCGTTTCTTCCGACAGAGCGTCTATTCTTATTACAATGGGAACCATTATTCTGCTAGCCATTCTCGCTATATGGCATGTTAGAACAAGAAAAAAATATAAGGGTAAGTTTCTTTTCCGGCTACGAGCTTTTTTCTTATTAATACTTTTCTCCATAATTGGTTATTGCTATTTGGTTCGTCCCCTCAAGTATAATGTAACTTATGACCGACTGACCATAAAACGATTATGGAGTGATATACAAATCCCGAATCACATGATTCTTGATTGCCGGCAGGTCCCGGCTTCCGAAATGGCAGGAACGGTTAGGATTTTCGGTATAGGCGGCTTATTCGGATATTTTGGCAATTACCGTAACAACGCAGTTGGCAAGATGAAATTTTATGGTACCCGATTTAGTAATTTTGTATTGATACACACGTTAAGAGGAGAATCTATAATCCTTACACCCGATAAACCAAAGGAAATGGTTGATGAAATAATGTCAGATATCACAATCAACAACTAAAACGCTCTTCCCTAATCAATATCTGTTACTTACCTTAATTTATTGAACTCCTCCGCTATACCGGAGTAAGATACAAGGTCCATTTTTATAGATCCGACCAAGAGATTCGCTTGTGCACGCAAAGGTATATGGTTCAAATCATCTGAAATCCATACGGTAAGGTCTTCGCTCTTCTTGAAAATCCTGCCCTTTTGTACCAATGGTTCAAATAACATACAGCGTATTCTGCCCACATCGGTATTAATAGTATCGTATCGAATAAATTTTATTTTAAGGCACCACACCTTGTCATCTACAAAAGTTATTACGCTGTCTATTCTACCGTTTATTTCATTGCAGAATGGGAGTGTTCTTGCAAAATAGAAGGCGGACAGCATATCCTGTACATAAGCCGGCATATTGGCAAATTGCTTACCATTGCTGTTAATTACATGATATTCCTGGTCAAATATCATATCCTGATTAATTTTAAAGCCACCCTCGTTAACTCTTCTGATGAACATTAGAGGGCATAATGAATTCTCATCAATAAAAGTTTCGTAACGATCGCGAACCTTAAAAAAGAAATCCCATGCACCTTTTGTTTCGCCGGTTCCAAT
>JAKAOA010000153.1 GCA_021823405.1 Bacteroidota bacterium
CTTATATTAGCTGTTGCTCTCGAACAGCAACATGAAAGCCCCTGCCACCAGTGGACCTACAGAGAACATGAATATAACAGCGGCTATATCAATGAACCATACTACTATAGGTATCCTCATGGCTGTCATGCCTTTTGCACGCTTGTTTATGGTGGTTACCAGAAAGTTTATTCCCCCCATAAGCATAGAAATGAGTTCGAGAGCAACAGCTAATATAAGTAAGCTGGTACCGGAGAAAAGCGCTTTAAAAAAATCCGGATTATGGTTCACATAGCCGCCCGCCGACAAAGGAGGATACATTGTCCACCCTCCGCCAAAAGCGCCGCCGGGAACAAAGAATGACGACATAAGCACAACGGCGCTGATAAAGAATATCCAGAACGATAGCATATTTACTGTTGGAAATGCCATATCATCCGTTCCTATCATCAGAGGGAGAATGAGGTTACCCAAGCCGGATAAGAGTACCGGCATCCCCACCCAGAAAATCATAATCATTCCGTGTATTGTTACAAAAACATTGTATTGTTGGGCGCTTAACTGACCAAACAGGGGAATAGAAGTATTGGGAAAGGCAAGGTTATATCTGAAAACATAGGCGAGAAAACCCCCCACTCCCGCCATAATACAGCCCATCAAAGTATATTGCGTGCCTATTACTTTATGGTCGGTAGAGAACAGGTATTTTGTCCAGAAACTTTGATGATGCGTTGTTGTTATTTCCATACTTTTACCCCGGATTTAATTATTTGAAAGCCATTTTACCCGCATGAGCGCTATATAATGAATCGGTGAAATGTTTATATGCGTCTGCAGATTCAGCCAATACAAAGTTTCTCATTTTGGAGTGCAGCACTCCGCAAATTTGGGTACATGAGATATCGTATTTACCCTCTTTGGTGATGTTGAACCACCGTACTAAAGTTCTACCCGGCAGAACATCCTGCTTAAACCTTGCATTGGCAAGAAAAAAACTATGTATGACATCCTGCGAACGAAGTTCAAAAACAATATTTTTATTTACCGGAACGTGCAAGGAGCTATTCATTTCATCTACTGTCACATCATCGGCTGTATTTAAAACCCCGTCAGGACCCGGATAGACGAAAATCCAGTTCCATTGGCGGGCGATTATTCCAACATGTACATCAGCTTTGGCAGGCGCCGCCTCTATTTCCGTCCAAGCGCCATGTTCCTGATATAATATGATAAAATCGCTGCCCAGAAGAAGTCCTAATGCGATAAGAACCCATTTAAAATGTTTTCGCTTTTCGCCTGTTATATATTTCGCTTTTGGGTTTTTCCTGCTGTTGTTTTTTATCAGAGGATATAACAGGATGAATAAACTTGACACAAAGGCAATGCCCACAAAGACAGTTATAAGCCAGAACAGATTATCCACCTCCTTCCCATAAGTGCTTACATTTTCCGGAAATATTCTCATAAGCCGATTTTTATGCAAATTAACTTTTCATTTGTTGGCAAATAAGTGACTTTTATCACAGAAAGGAATGATAAATATCACCATCCCGCCAGATATTGATAAATAAATTACCTGCTGAAATTGCTAGGAAACTGACATCTTTTCAAAAGTTAATCCGAATTATCTGACTATAATTGTATTTGCTAAAATTCACAAACCCCTTTAATTGCAGTTTAGTGAAGAGGAGTAGTGGGGCGTCCTGATAGCTATCGGGACTGGGACGCAAAATCGTTTAAAAGCTAAATAAATAAAAAAACGGTTTGACATTCTTCTTCAGGATACAACCACCGATTCCTCAATATGGTGCATTACAAGTAACGGTATTTCTGTTTTAAGGGCAATGGCTTTGGTCATACTTCTGTTAATAAACCTATCGAACAATGACCTTGGGTGGTTTGACATTACAAGAAGATCATAATTTTTGCTTCTGGAAAGCGTTCCCAACTCGTGCAGTACATTCTGTACATGAAGTAATTTGAAAGATAAATCCTGATAACTTATTTTATCTGCAACTTTCTTTTTGAATTCGCTTAACTCATTTTGCTGCGATTCCAAAAAATCGCCGTCATAGATGTGGGTAATTTGAATATGCGGTTGATAATTTCCGAACAGCTTAAGGAGATATTCCAACACCCTTATATCGCTTTTGTGAAAATCGGTAGTATAAATTATCCTCTTTAGCTCCCTGAACTTTGACAACGCCGGGACCGCAATTACTGGCGCCTCTGATTTTGCTATTACCTGCGATGTGTTGCTTCCAACGAACATTGCCTTAAGTCCGGTGGCACCATGCGTTCCCATTACTACAAGAGAGGGCTTAATCTTGCTTATAATATCCAAAATAACTTTGGTTGGTTCTCCAAACTCGCTTATATAATTGCAACTTACTCCATCTTCCGCGGTGATAGATGCACATCTCATTTTCAGATGATGATTTGAAGAAAATTCTGCACGTTTTATCTCGTCGCCGATAAAAGCGGGAGGATAGGTTGTTTCTGCAACAGGTATAAGGTAAGCGTTTACAAGTAAAATTTTATCCTTAATCTGTTTTGCCAGCGCTATGGCATAATCAATGGCATGATTGGCATTATCTGAAAAATCGGTTGGTGTCAGAATCATACAAAATTGTTTTGGTTAATACTTCAAATTTATTGTAAACCGAATGTATTGATTATGATTTGCCTCAATTATAAATATGAGAACGCTCATTATTAAAACGTGTAGGGTAAAAGAAAGTAAAATAGTTTATTGACCGCAGAATAAAATCTTTTAAATCATTAAAATAAATTTTATCCTTTACGGGGTGTTCTAATTATTTCTGAAACTATAACAGACATGGTAAAGAATATGACGTTGATAACTATGATAACCGGTCCTATAGGTGCAGAAAATAATGGAGCTATCAATACCCCGCCGATTGAACTTGCTACGCCGGTAAATATTGCAACTCTCCAATAGGAAGATACGCTCTTGGAGATATTTTTTGATGTTCCGGCAGGTATAGCTACAAGCGCTGCAGTAATAATACTCCCAACAAGATAAACGCCTAAACCGACTACCAACGCTATGCTTATAAGATAAAGAAAATCGAGCGAATTCGTATTAATTCCCCTGATTTTCGCTATATCCTCGTTTATATTCATCAGCATTATTTTATTATACATAAACGCAACAAATACAATAACAGTGATGCTAATAAGAACTGCAATTAAAGTTTCCGCAAAACTGATATTCGTAATATTGCCTACCAGTGCCTCCTCCGCCTTATCAATAGGCAAAATGAGAAGCGCCGTTCCAACACCTGCTGCGAATATTATTGCCGTAAGGTTTTCCATAGGCAGTTTGGTCTTCCTGCCCAAAAACCAAATTAAAATCGCTCCTCCGATTACAAAAGGGAAAACTCCGGTAAAAAGTTCGAAACCGTACAGTATTGACAATGCGGCTCCGGGCAATGTAAGATGTGAAAGCGGGTCGGCTACAATGGTCATCTTTCTGGAAAGCATAAGTGTGCCTAAATATGCAGCGCTGCCGCTTATGAAAATACTGCTGACCAATGTCAATATCAACTGGTTGTTCATTTAATTTGATGATTATGCTCAAAGATTTTAATATGGTCACCGAACATATCTTCAAGCGTTTTGGATGTCAGTATCTCATTGGGCTTACCGAAGCATGAATAACCCAGCTTGCTTAAACACAGAACATTTGTAGAATAACCATAAACTATATTGAGGTCGTGAGTTACCAGAAATATGGTGAGCTTTTCCTTATCATGTATTCGCTTTAGCAAGGAATAAATAGTTTCACCGCCCCCTATATCCAATCCAGTTGTCGGTTCATCAAGAAAGAGAATTTGCGGCTTTCCGATAAGAACCCAGGAGAGCAACATTCTTTTAAACTGTCCGCCTGACAGATTAGATGCCTTTTTATGTAGAATCTCTTCGGGCAGCCCTACCATGTTCAGGTAATCTGCTATATCCGCCTTTGATAGATTTTTATCGCTAAGATTAAAAAAATCGCGGATAGTTAAAGGTAGTTCTTTCACCGAGAGCTGGTTCAAGCCCTGCGGCAGGTAACCCATCCTGAATTTTTTCTGCCAGACAATTTCTCCTTCGTATTGAAATAACCCTAACAACGTTTTAAGCAACACTGTCTTTCCCGCACCGTTAGGACCTAAAATTGTGAGTACGTCACCCTCCCCTGAATCAAATGAAAGATTATCGATGATTAGTTCGTTATCGAGACGGACTGAAAGGTTCCTAACTTTTAACAGGGGTATATTCATCTTAAAATCTCCGAACCAATTGATTCGCTGCAAAAATATCGCAGCCACGATTTAGCGTTTATGATGTTTGTCAGGCATTATGCTGATAAAGGTCAATTTTGAATTGTCGGTAAATAAAAGTTTGCAATGGGTGCAGAGCGATATTAAGGGCTTTCAAATGCGGAGGTTGAAATCAATGGTGCGGCTTTAGGCAGGAATGTATTAACCAAGCATGAAGAAACCAATTGGGCTATCGTAAAAGATGTAGTGGCTGACCCAATGTTTATTATTCTCGTAATAGCTTGCAGCCC
Source organism: Bacteroidota bacterium (assembly GCA_021823405.1). Lineage (GTDB taxonomy): Bacteria > Bacteroidota > Bacteroidia > JABEUT01 > JABEUT01 > JABEUT01. The sequence goes on from JAKAOA010000153.1 coordinate 4,559, forward strand.
TTATTTCTTTACACATTGGTATTATTTACGTTCTCTATTTGTTATCCGCCGGTAATTGCACAGTTCGGTTTTATGACTATTCCAATTAAATATTATATCATTTCTTTATTCGTGTTGCAGGAACAGAGCCCGTGCATGGCAGAGAGCACGCTTATGATTATATTACCATAAGTATTTGTAGCTTAACAAGTAAGAAATAGATACATGGTACATACCGCCATGAAACCCTTATAGAGTATGAGTAGTAACTTGTGGTAAGGTGTACGTCATTCACCCAGCAAATCCCCGTTCGGCATAGTTTGTAACTACGCTAAAATATTTTTTTCAGTTTTAAGCTACCATATTGTTACTTTCTAAACTACCCTCATCGAGGGGGTGCGTTTTGCCAGTATTTTGCGTGAGGGATAGAAGTGGAAAGCCCGCAACCGCCATCCGGCGGAGAGGACTTGCAGCGGATAGCCCGACCCCTTGCGCAGCTTGGGGGCACGCACTAAAATGGGATTGAATGAATGGGCAAGGCAGAATAAACCCAATATACTGCCTGTAAGCGATTTTGCGAATGCGTGCCACCTTAGGTTAAGCGCTGGCGCAACGCAAAATATACCGACAAAGAATGAAAATGCAAAGCATTCATGTCGGCATAGTTTGATTGCTGAAATAAATTTTCCCTTACAGTAGTGTTTTTTAAATGCGAACTTTGTACTAAAATTACTTCTTGCTGCCATGAACCATGACGAACGTTATATGCGCGAAGCGCTAAAAGAAGCAGAGAAGGCGCTTGCAAAGGATGAAGTGCCGGTGGGGGCGTTAATTATATGCAACGATGTAATCATAGCGCGCGCGCATAACCTTACCGAACAGCTTACCGACGTTACAGCTCATGCCGAAATGCAGGCATTTACCTCCGCCAGCAATCACCTTGGAGGTAAGTATCTCGACGAATGCACCCTGTACATTACCTTGGAGCCATGTGTAATGTGCGCCGGCGCTTCTTACTGGACTCAACTGGGCAGATTGGTTTATGGCGCCCGTGACCCCAAACGCGGATTCATGAATATAGGAACCCGACTATTGCATCCGCGTACTAAAATAACTGTCGGAATACTCGAAACAGAATGCTCGTCTATACTGACGGACTATTTTGAGAGCAAAAGA
>JAKAOA010000154.1 GCA_021823405.1 Bacteroidota bacterium
TTCCGATCTTTGGAAAGCTATCCCAAGGGCGGCTCCAATGCCGGACAGTATCTTTCTTCCGATGCTAATAAGTCAATCTTAAAGGCGACCTCGCTATTAAAAGAATTTAAGGATGAATATGTGTCCATCGAACATTTGCTGCTCGGTATATTCAATTCGGGAGATGTAATTGCCCAACTGATGAAAGACAGCGGTATTAGTGAAAAAGATATGAAAAAGTCGATAGAAGAACTGCGCAAAGGTAAAATCGTAAACAGCCAGAGTCAGGAAAGTCAATACAATGCTCTGAATAAATATGCCATCAACCTATACGCCATGGGGCAAGATGGTAAACTGGACCCTGTAATTGGACGCGATGAGGAGATAAGGCGATTACTGCAAATACTTTCGCGCAGAACAAAAAACAATCCCATTTTGGTAGGCGAACCCGGCGTAGGAAAAACCGCCATAGTGGAAGGACTTGCTCAACGCATGGTTAACGGCGATATACCTGAAAATCTAAAAAACAAAAAAATCTTCTCCCTCGATATGTCCGCCATCATTGCCGGGGCAAAATATAAAGGAGAATTTGAGGAACGGCTTAAAGCAGTGGTTAAAGAAGTATCGGATAACGAGGACGTGATTTTATTCATTGATGAAATACATACCCTCGTGGGGGCAGGCGGCGGTGAAGGCGCTATGGATGCCGCTAATATTCTTAAACCCGCCCTGGCAAAAGGATTACTCCGCGCAATTGGCGCTACTACCCTCAATGAATACCAGAAATACTTTGAGAAGGACAAGGCGCTGGAACGCCGCTTTCAGATGATACTTGTGGACGAACCTGATGAACAGGCATCTATATCAATACTGCGCGGGATTAAGGAAAAATACGAATCGCATCATAAGGTACGCATCAAAGACGAAGCCATTGTGGCAGCGGTAGAACTGTCGGAACGGTACATAAGCGACCGTTTCCTTCCTGATAAGGCAATAGACCTGATGGATGAAGCTGCTTCGAAATTGCGCCTTGAAATTAATTCCGTGCCTGTAGAGTTGGATGAAATTGAAAGAAGAATCCGTCAGCTTGAGATAGAACGGGAAGCCATAAAACGTGAAAACGACAAGAGTAAGTTAAGCGCCCTCAATCATGAAATATCGGATTTGAGCGACAAACGCTCCGATCTGCGCGCACAATGGAAATCGGAGAAGGAAGTGGTGGATGAAATTCATAACATAAAACATCAGATAGAAGACCTGAAACATGAAGCCGAGCAAGCCGAACGCGCAAGTGACTTCGGCAAGGTTGCCGAAATACGATACGGAAAGATAAAAGAAGCAGAAACAAAATTAACCGGTCTTGAAAAAAAATGGGACTCTATTAAGGCGAAGGGCTCGCAAATGCTTAAAGAAGAAGTTGATCGCGAAGACATAGCCGCAGTGGTAAGCCGCTGGACAGGCATACCGGTAAAAAGCATGATGCAGAGCGAAAAAGATAAGCTGCTCCACATTGAGGAAGAATTGCATAAACGCGTAATCGGACAGGATGAGGCGGTACAGGCAGTCGCCGATGCCATACGCCGCAGCCGCGCCGGCTTACAGGATTCGAAGAAACCTATCGGCTCATTCATTTTTCTCGGCACCACAGGTGTTGGAAAAACTGAAGTTGCCAGAGCAATGGCGGAATACCTGTTCAACAGCGAGAATAATATGATACGTATTGACATGAGCGAATACCAGGAGAAGCACAGTATATCACGGCTGATTGGCGCTCCCCCGGGATATGTAGGTTACGATGAGGGAGGTCAGCTTACCGAAGCGGTAAGGCACAAACCATACAGCGTAATACTGTTAGATGAAATAGAAAAGGCACACTATGATGTGTTCAACCTCCTATTACAGGTGCTTGATGAAGGACGACTGACCGACAGTAAAGGCAGAACGGTAAATTTTAAAAATACCATCATTATCATGACCTCCAATATTGGTTCGGATATCATACACGAGGGTTTTGAAGATGTGGAACAACTCGGAAAAAATAAAGCATTTGAAAGGAGCAGAATTCAGGTAATGGAGATACTTCGAAAAACATTGCGCCCCGAATTTCTTAATCGGATAGATGAAATCATTATGTTCTCGCCTCTCGATAAGAAGGATGTTGCAGAAATTGTGACGCTCCAGTTCAATTCACTGACGGATAAATTAAAGCAGGATAATATTGAAATTACCGCTACCGAGGAAGCCCTGAACTGGCTTGCAAACCAGGGATACGATCCGGCTTACGGAGCAAGACCGGTAAAACGGCTCATACAAAAACAGGTTCTGAACGAATTAAGCAAGGAAATTCTTGCCGGAAAAATATCAAGAAATTCGCAAATTGTTATGGACGTTTTCGATAATAAGGTGGTGTTCCGTAAACCGATAGAAACGGAACGAAAGCGAGCAAAAGTAAAATAACAGCAGGAATTTGACAAAAGGGGTGCGCACCCCTTTTGCTTTTTGGGGATAGGAATTAAGTCGCCGCCTGAAGGAGGAATCCGTTTCATTCCTAAAAAATATTAACTTTACCGATAATTTAAATGCCAATCATCGAATTTAGAAATCCGTTTTCTTTAAAATACCCCCATACACATGAAAAAGGCGATACTCCTGTTACTTACCTGCATATTTTTAGCTGGTAATATTAATGCCACCATTATACCCAGCGCCGTTGCTGAAAAGGTTTGCACTAATTTTTATAGGCGCAATTCGGCAATCCCCATAATAACAGTTACTTTAGCCGAAACAAACCTGTCTCCGCAGGGAAACCCTCTCTACTATGTGTTCAACATTAATGCAACCGATGGTTTTGTAATAGTAGCTGCCGATAACGCCTCCTACCCTATTTTGGGGTATGCGGACAAAGGGCATTATACCATAACCGACTTGTCACCCGAATTTCAAAACTGGATGAAGATGTACGACAGGCAACTTATCTATATCCAAACCAATCATCTGCAAGCCACTGCAGAAATTTCTGCTGAATGGAACGATTATACGAACGGACCTGCCAATACCCACAGGAGCAAACGTGTGCAAAGCGCTGTACCTCCTTTAAGTTATGTAGTATGGAGCCAAGGCGCGCCCTTTAACGGCATGTGCCCCGGCGGTTCGGTAACCGGCTGTTGCGCCACTTCCATGGCTCAAGTAATGCAATACTGGAAATATCCGGTTCACGGAATATTATCCAATACATATAATGAGAATACACCTCAATACGGTCAGAATTACGGTGTATTAAGCCGTAACTTCTATAACGATTATTATAATTGGGCGAATATGCCCGATACGATTAATGCACCGTCCAATCCTGCTGTGGCGCTGCTTATGCTCGATTGCGGCATAGCCATTGATATGAACTATAACCCCGGCGGAAGCAACGCCCAGGTAATTTGCCCTAATGCATATTCAAACGCCGGCGCCGATTCCGTTTCGTGCCAAACCGCCTATACCAAATTTTTCGGCTACGACAGGCATACCATTCATGGCTATTACAAAGGTCAGTTTACCGATACTGCATGGTCGAATATGCTAAAAAATGAACTTAACCATGGCAGGATGATACAATACACCGGCGGCGGCGATATAGGTCATGCATGGGTTTGTGAGGGCTACGACAGCAACGGATATTTCTACATGAACTGGGGCTGGGGCGGTTCGCCGAACGGCTACTTCTCGCTTTCCACCCTTAATCCTTACGGGTATAATTTCGATTCGCTGCAGCAAGCGTTAATCGGCATAGAGCCGCCACCGGCTTCCGCCCAGTTTATCGCCAACAACGTTTCGGTAAAAAGCGGTTCATCCATCTATTTCAGCGACGAAAGCTTAACGCCTACCTCCATTACCTCCCATTTATGGCTGTTTCCGGGTGGCACCCCTTCATTCTCTACGGCTCAAAATCCGCTGGTAAAATATAACACCCCGGGCATTTACAGTGTAACGCTTATAGTATCGGCTCCGGGCGGTGGTGACACCCTTACCAAAAATAACTATATAGCAGTACAGCCCAATGATTCACTGCCGCTGTCAGAGAGTTTTAACGGCGCATTCCCGCCGAAGGGTTGGTATCTGAACAATCCGAATAACTATAATACATCATACCAATCCTATGGAGGCGCATGGCAACAATACGTTCACACACATGGCGGCGGTTTTGGATTAAGCGATACCTGCATGCTTTTTAATAATTTTAACCTTGGATACCGTGATTACTTAATTAATGAGCCACCCGGACCTAACCCGATAGGCGGCGAAAATCAGCAAATTTATACCCCTGCCTACGATTTTACCCTTGTAAGCAAAGATTCTCTCTACTTTGATGTTGCTTATGCACCTTATAATGCCACATACAGCGACACCCTTGCCGTATATTATTCCCTTGACGGCGGAGTAAGCTGGACACAACTCTATTTTAAAGGCGGTACATCCCTTTCCACTGCCTCCAGTATATCATCCAATCCGAGTGACACACTTGGTTTTACCCCAACGCAGTCACAATGGAGGACGGAGTACATTCAGCTGCCCGCGGCGGTATATGGACAAGAATCGGTTATGTTTTCGTTCGAAAACCGGTCATATTGGGGCGGACAACTTTACATCGACAATGTACACGTTCCGGCAAGTCCGATACAAGGAATCAATGAATTGAAAACAAACGACGAAGAATGTAGAATATTTCCCAATCCGAGTAACGGAATTTTTAACCTCTATTATCCATTAAATAATGCTTCGGGTGCGCAGCCGCAAGTGGAGATTTACAACGTTCTCGGAGAAAAATTATATGCTGCGAATATAAACTCCTCCAATACTGAAATAAACTTAAGCGGTCAATCAGCAGGACTCTATCTCTTTAGAGTAACTGACGGCAATGGCAACATAGCGGGACAAGGAAAGATTGTGATTGATAAGTAGTTAATGTATGTCGTCAAGACATCTGTAACATATCGCTTTATCAGGCAAGATTTAAGCAAAAGTTAATCTTTTTACAGCTCACCCTCTCCTCGCACAAGGAGCAGGCAGGGTGAGGTGGATTAATGGTCTTTTGAGTTCAAGTGAACCCTCTCCTTACTCAAGGAGAAGGCATGGTGAGGTAGATTGTTGATAACTATTTTACAATATATGTATTATGTAATATTTAATGTATATATTTGCATTTTGTAACTATAAGCTATGAGCGATAAGATATAAACTACGAGATATAATCGATAAGCTATGTGATAAACTTCTAACTGCTATAAAATGATTTTGAGAACAGAAAAAATAGTGCCCGTAAATGATTTTGTGAACGTAAAATACCTTTACGGGCAGTTATGCCGATGCTTTGAATTTGTGCATTTTAACAACCCGATAGCTATCGGGTTCAATTTTGGTCGGAATAACGTCAATTTTTCAAATCTTTATAAAATGATTGGAAATCAATATGTTTCATTAAAATATACCCTACCGGCAATATGAAAAAATACGCATTTTCCGACAAAAAACGACAGAATTCTGTCGGTGAGTTAAAGTTGTAAATTCTATACTAAATGACAAAAACACATATAGCAAGATATGTCTGCCAAATGAGTTTGCGCTTTTCACGTCCCGATAGCTATCGGGACGCCCAACTCC
>JAKAOA010000026.1 GCA_021823405.1 Bacteroidota bacterium
TCAACGCAATCGGGAAAAGGGAAGAAGGCATCCGAAGCCATTACGCTTCCCTTCAGGTCAAAACCGAAATTATTGGCTTTTTCTATCGCCTGTTTCAGGGCATCTACGCGTGAAGTTTGACCGGTGCCGGCAGCAAGCAGCTGTTTATTTCTGGCAAGCACAATAGTATTCGATTTTAGGTGCTTAACTATTTTATTGGCAAACACAAGGTCTGTTATCTCCTGTGCGGTGGGCGCGGTTTTGGTAACTTGTTTCATATCTGACGCCGTTTCTGTTTTCCAATCTCTTTCCTGCATAATCATTCCGTTCAGCAGCGAACGGAAACCCTTTTTAGGGGTGGCGAATGGATGAAGCAATAGGATAATCCTGTTCTTTTTCTGTTTTAATAATTCAAGTACGCCTGTATCAAAACCGGGCGCGAGTAGAACTTCAAAAAATAGCTTGTCAATTTCGCAAGCCGAAGGCATATCAATTGCCCTATTGGCGATAAGAATACCGCCGAATGCTGAAACCGGATCGGCTGCCAAAGCGTCCTTCCAAGAGTCGATCAGCTGTGGGCGCGATGCCAGTCCGCATGAATTATTATGCTTAATTATTGCAAATGTGGTGTCGCTGAACTCGGAGATTAAATTAACGGCGGCATCTATATCGAGCAGGTTATTGTAGGATAACTCCTTACCGTTGAGTTGGGTAAAAACCTGCCCCAGATTTCCATAGAACGCCGCTTTCTGGTGAGGGTTTTCGCCATAACGGAGCTGCTTCACACCGTATAGATACGTCTCTATCAGCATATCATACATCGAGGAAACTTCAAATGCCCTGGCGGCAAGTATCCGGCGTTGTTCCGTTGTTGTATCACCTTGCCGGTCCTTCAATATTCCGAGCAACTGCGGATACTCCTTTTTCGACGGGATAACTAACACATGTCGGTAGTTTTTTGCCGCCGCCCTGATCAGCGATATCCCCCCGATGTCTATCTTTTCTATCACTTCGTCTTCGTCTGCGCCGCTATCTACCGTTTGTTCAAAGGGGTAAAGGTCAACCAACACGAGGTCGATCGGCGGTATATCGTGTTTCCTGAATTCTTCCATATCTGTGGCAATGTCGCGTCTGCCGAGTATCCCGCCAAAAACGCGAGGATGAAGTGTTTTTACCCTCCCTCCTAAGATGGAGGGGAATAAAGTAAGATCTTCTACCGGAATAACGTTAATCCCCAGCGATTCGATATACTTTTGGGTGCCTCCGGTGCTGTAAATGTTTATTCGCAGCTCATGCAGCCGGCGTACAATTGGTTCCAGTCCTTCTTTATCATACACCGAAACAAGAGCGTTTTGTATTATCATAAAATCTTGTAATGGGTTAAAATGAGTTTTGTTGCAGCATTATTCCGGCAAAAATATTTCTTTTTATATCTTGGCGTTAGCGGGCAGCCACTTATTTTTTTACATTTGAACTTTTAACTCCCGTTGCGCACAAAGTAAATTTTCAGCCATGATAATATTAACCGCCATCCTCATTAACTTTTAAAGTTTCTAAGTTATCGCCATTTCAAAATGAAAGTAACTTTTCTCGGCACCGGTACTTCGCAAGGGGTTCCAATCATTGCCTGCGATTGTGCGGTATGCCGTTCTTCCGACAGCAGGGATAAGAGGTTGCGTTCTTCCATACTTATAGAAAATGAAGGAGAGACGTTTGTGATTGATACCGGTCCCGATTTCAGGCAGCAGATGCTTCGTAAAGGAGTAAAACGGCTTGATGCAGTAATATATACCCATGAACACCGCGATCACATTGCCGGCCTGGATGACCTGCGGGCATTCAACTTTGTAATGAAACGCCCTATTGATATTTATGCCGACCGCCTAGTACAGGAAGCCATTCGGAACCGCGAATATCCTTATATTTTCTCTAAAGAACAGTATCCTGGCATACCGGAGATAAAGTTGCACCTTATCGGAAAAGAACCTTTCAAAGTTGGAAAAACTACCTTTATTCCTATTGAGGTAATGCACTACAAACTGCCTGTGCTTGCATTCAGGATTAACAATTTCACCTATATCACAGATGCCAACTTTATCGCGGAACAGGAGCAGGAAAAAATAAAAGGGTCAGAAATTATAGTGCTGAATGCACTAAGAAGAGAACACCATATCTCTCATTTCAGTTTACAAGAGTCCATAGCCCTTGTAAATACCTGGAATCCGAAGTCGGCTTACCTTACGCACATCAGTCATCAACTTGGCAAGCACGCCGATGTAGAAAAGGAACTGCCATCTTCCATACGACTTGCTTATGATGGGTTGGTACTAGAAATTTAAGCGATCCCCCTATAGTTTCTGATGATTGAACTCCTTAGCGCAGGATCTGTACAAATCCCGTAAGGGTTATCGGCTTGATGCCTGTAACGTGTTCTTCGTTTACCACGCATACGTAATAGTATACGCCGTCGGGGCAGGGCATGCCGCTTGACTCGTCGTTACCATTCCACATGATTTCCGGGTTGATGGTATGAAACATCACTTGTCCCCAACGGTTGAAAATATCAATGTCTATGCTTTGAACGTAACGGTATGGAAGTATTGGAGTGAAGTAATCATTTTGTCCGTTTCCGTTTGGCGTAAATACATTCGGAAGTCGGTATTCCGGACAGTTATCCACGCAAATAGTGTCTATCGGACTTTCATATAAAACCGAGTCCACTGCCACCACTGCATAACAGCCCGCCACTGAATTTAGGTTGTTCAACACATATACCGTGTCCGCAAGGTTGGTAATGGTGGCGATAAGAGATACATCGGCGCCTGTAAGCGGTGAAAAGTAGAGTTTGTATTCCAGTAAGTCGTTGTTATTACTGGGGCAATTGGGATAATGCCAAACGAGCGAATCGGTCTGCTCCTCACATTTAGGATAAATGTTCAATACGGGCTTACATGGCGGAACTGTATCCTTGGGGGTTGCGCACATCACCTCCGACGAATCGAAAAGAGGATGAGCGATGGATATATCAGAATAAGCGCTTTTACTTTCTATATAATAGCAATAGGTTTTCCCATTCGTAAGGTTACTGTCTGTATAAGCGCTCTGGCTTCCGGAAATGGTGGCGATAAGGTTAAAGATTTGCGGGGCAGGGGCGGGATTCATCCGGTAAACTGTAAAAGTATCATCGTTCCAAGGTACATTTGAAATCCATGAGAGGTGAGTCATTTTATTATCAGGTTTCACGGTCAGAACTATAGATGAAGCCCTAGGTGATGCTCCTGCCGATGTATTACCCGCATAATAAAATGCAACTTGATAAACATACCCGGAACCTGAAGTATTCAATCCGGTATCGGTATAAGCGGAATCTATATTTGAACCAAAGTACTGTGAAGTGACGCTGTCGAGACGGGTAAAATTGTTATTGGAGATTCCCGGTGCGCGCATAAGCACATACTTGTAAGGAGGAGGATTTGCAGTTGTATCCAGTCCGGCATTACCATTGCCTCCATAAGGTTTTTCCCACCTGACGAATATTTTTCCATGGTTTGCATTTGTAGTATCAACGCTCACATTTGTAATTACGGGCACATCGCGTTTAATCAGCACACAGGTATCGAGCGAGGCATAGCTTTGAGCGCCATTTGCAAGAGGAAAGTCAGCTACAACCATATAATCGTAATAAGCGCCGCTTGGAAGCCCGGAGCCGCCGTTATTGTCGATGAAAGTGGTATCGTAATATCCCGATGTAGTTCCGATAAGCGAATAACCGGAAGAGGGCGGCACGCCTGTTTCGCAGTACGAATGTATCCATTTATAGCACCCTGTATGCCGGTAAATGCTGTATCCTGTAACTTGCGGGCATATATCAGGGTTCCAATGCAGATGAACATCATTGCCTAAGGGGATTGCAACCAGATGCAGAGGTGCAGGCGCTATTACATAAATATCGGAGGTATAATAGGAATTAAGAGGCGGGTTGCCATTATCCGTTACTGATATCAGTAATTGATAAGGGTCTTTTCTCACTTCAGAACAATTGGTCTGCCATTTAAAGTTAAGCTGGACAGGGTTTGAGCCGAAAACCTGCTGTGTAGCGGGCGGGCTTTCCTGAAACGGTTCGCCCGATGCCGACATAATCAGCGGATAGCGATCAGAATCTTTACCAAAATAGGTTAAAGACAAGTTCGTTCCCTCCAGAACGCATGTATCCTGCAGACCTGTTACAATAGGAGTATCGCGCTTACAATCGCCTTTTAGTATTACCTCAAGTTCGCATTCGGTAGTATCTACAGGCACTTCAATAATATGTCCTCTGAAATCATATTTCTTATAATCGACAATAAGCTCAACAAAATTTACTGTAGCCGTATCGTTTCCAAGGTTCGGGGGCAGGCACCACGATAAAGTTCCTGTTACAGAATTAAGGTTTATATTACCGCTTATACCGTTCGCCGGAGGAATAAAATAGCCCGTGGCTACTGCACCGCCAATAGTTAATGATTTACCAAGCACGTAAGAGATGCTGTCGCCTACAGGCGAATATGCCCCCGGATTGTAATTATAACATTCGCCGCCGCAAGCAAATATGCAGGTAACCGGGTTTGTTATAACAGGGGATGTTATGCTATCGCCGGTCGCTGGTGATATAATCAAAGTATTATACAGGTACATGTCTTGTCCTCCGGAGTTGGACATATTCAGTATATTGAACATCCTGTCGGGGTCGTCGAACCACATACGGTAAACGCCATCGCCGGGATAGGTATGTATGCCGGAGTAAATGTTTATTTTACGGCATGTGCAAATCATCTGTCCCCATGGATAACCTGCCGAATCAACTCCGTTCCCCCTCTCCAATGCGCTGCTCGTCCCATCTCCCCAATATATTCTCAACGTATCTCGGTCTGCGCTTGTATTGCAAATGTTGGTAAAATCGTAGATAGTTATTTGATAGGTGGTTCCGCTCAACCATTTAACCGCTATGTAACCGGAAACCTGATGCGTTGCTCTTACAAAAAACGACGAAAGGATTAAAATGAATATTAATGAAACTTTTCGCACAATAGTAATGGAATCGTTATAGGTTAGATTCTTTCCCCTGAAAAGGTTTAACAAAATTAGGATAATTTGTTTTAAAATCCATGTTTCTGACCTAATCTTCATCTAATCGTAACATGCATGGGGACAATTCATCGATTGAACTGGGATAATATCAGATAGGAATATAGAGCGGTGAGCCACTCATTTCTGCATGATATCCAGCCGTATATCGATATAAATACGACCTCTATCTTCAAATTTCCTGAAGAACGCCGTCCAAACCTCTTTCTTATTTCAACGGCGCAGAGGGTGTGGTACCATCCGTTTTCTTTTGTTCTTCTTCCTTGCCTCCCTTCGAAGCGTCCTTGAACTCGCGGATTCCCTGTCCCAGTCCGCGCATGAGTTCAGGTATTTTCCTGCCGCCGAAAAGCAGCAGCACAATGGCGAGTATCAGTAGTATCTCTCCGGGTTTAACTGCATCTAAAAAGAGTAACATATATTTTGGTTTTTAAAATTATTCAAATATACAACAATTTAGGCAGATTAGATGAATATGCCATCTACAAATGAATCTTGCGAAAAATTCATACTCTGCATGAATTGTCACTGCATCGTCATTGGTGTTGTAATAGTCAATTTTCTATACCGGCAACGAGCGGATAAATTTTTCCACAGTTTCAGGATAATATCTATGCTCAAGTTCATGGATTTTAGCTGCAAGTGATTGTACCGTATCATCCTCATTAACAAGACATTCTTTCTGAAAAATAATCTTTCCTTCATCATAACGTTCATTTACAAGATGTATGGTTATCCCGCTTTTTCGTTCTTTATTGGCAATTACAGCTTCATGTACACGATTCCCATACATTCCTTTTCCTCCGTACTTTGGCAGAAGCGCAGGGTGAATATTCACAATTCTATCTTTAAATGCCTTTAAAATGGGAAGCGGTATTAATTTTAAAAAACCTGCAAGCACAATAAAATCAACATTTCGCTTAAGAAAATCAGTAAATACCTCCGTATTCAAACCCATAGTACCATGTTCGCCCCGCGTATCGCCCGCAGATACAACCAGGTGCGCTATGCCTGCCCTCTTTGCCCTTTCAAGCGCTTTCGACGAAGGATTGTCCGAAATGAGGAGCGACACTACCATATTTTTCTCTTTTTCGGATAAACCGGTCTTTACAGGATTTCCGGTCGTTCCGAAATAATCTATAAAACGCTGCGCATTTGTACCCTCTCCTGAAGCAAATATGGCTATTCTGAAAGTCATGGTGCAGCGTGTGGTTATAAATTGATGGTCATTATTAAAATAATTGATTAATAGGTAATTATGGTCATCATGCTCCTGCTTAAGCAATCAATACTGCCTAAATAAAATTTCAGCGGCAAAAATATTTCTTTTAATAACACATGGTTGTTAAAAAAACTGTTATAACTTTGGACTTGCTGCATTTGCATTGTAACCATTTTTGCAGAGAAAGCGTTAAAAGTACTAATTAAAAAAACCTATAGGTTTTGAGGAGAGCTATTTTACACAAATTAATACTTTTTCTTTTTGCCCTGCCAGCGCTCTCTTTACCCGGTCAGGCGCGTTCGCTATACTGGGTAGGCGGTTCCGGAACTTGGAACAACCGCGCCAACTGGAGCATAGTAAGCGGCGGGCAAGGCGGAGCCGGTATTCCCGCATTGAACGACGATGTTTTCTTCGACGGGAACTCTTTTCATAATCCGGGCGAAACAGTTTTGATAACCGGAGCAGCCGTTTGCCGTAATATGGACTGGCAACCGGAGGTTTATTCCCCGGTTCTTGCGGGTTCATCATCATCCTCCCTCACCGTTTACGGCTCGCTTACCCTCACACAATCGCTTAGCTGGCAGTTCAGCGGAACACTCTATTTCAAATCTGCGGTTACCGGAAATGTTATCAGCACTTACGGCAGAACATTCGATTGTAATGTATGTTTCGATGGAAGCGGCTCATGGACACTGGCTAATGGGTTCCTAACGCTCTCCTCCGGTTCTGCGCTCACGCTGGCGTCAGGCACTTTAACGGCTAACGGCAATATAATAAGGTGCGGCACACTTAATATTCAGGGTCCGTCTAATAAGGAATTAAATATTAATAATTCCGCCCTGTTCATTAGCAACCGGATTGATTCCACCACATCATCCAACTTCAGATTTTCGGCTATAAAGGGTTCTATCTATTATAAAAATTCTTCAACAACCGGAAACTTCTCCAATTTTAACCGGCAGCTATCTTCCCACCGGGTATCTAACCCGCAGAGTGAAGATACCAGCGTTATTCTGCCTTCGTGCAATTGTAACGATACCTCCAAAACACACGGCGTGGCGAGCTGCTGCAACGGTAAAATTATTATCTCCGACGTGGTAGAAGGCAATCCATTCTGTACCGGTCATCCTTTCAAATATCAATGGTTCCCCGCAATTTTGAACAACGGACCCGCCATATATGATACGGTGGCGACGAATATTTGCGAAAACCTGAACGGCGGCAATATTAGCTGCACCATTTTTGATACCTGCGACGACGCCCAAGCTACCCTAACATGGTATGTAGGCATCAATCCGATATCTATCAACAATGAAAGCACCAAACCTCCTACCTGCAACGGTGATTGCAATGGATGGATAATAATCAACTCTGGAATTACCGGAGGAACGCCGAGTTATACCTACGACTGGAGCGCTGGCAAACCACCCGGTAACCAAATAGTGCCGGCCGGAAAGAAATTCATTGATTCAGGTCTTTGCGTGACGGGCTTAAATTCATATTATTATATAATTATAACCGATGCCCACAAATGCCGAGACAGTTTGGGCTACTTTATCGGGCAGCCGAAAGCCATAACGGTCACCTATACCGTAACATCGGAGGTGAGTTGCTTCGGGCAATCGAACGGTTCCGTTACCGCATCGGCATCCGGAGGTCATAACGCACCTTACACTTATAACTGGAGCAACGGTAAAACCACAAGTACAATAACAGGTTTATCCGCTGGTAACTATACAGTTACCGTAAAAGACGATTCCTTGTGTACGGGTTCTGCCGTTGTAACAATCACCCAGCCCCCGCTGCTTACCCTTACCCAATCGCAAACCAACGTTACTTGCAACGGGCTTAATAACGGTTCTGCTTGCGTTACCGCAAACGGCGGAACACCGCCTTATAACTATTCCTGGGCGCCAGGACTTACAAACACTACGCCTTGCGTAAACGGGCTCGCCCCAAGTCCGCCTATCTATACGGTAACCGTTACCGATGCCAACGGATGCACAGTTACAGCGCAATTCACCATTACACAGCCCGCGACCCTGAACGATAATTTCTCTATTATCAATAACGATTCCTGTTTTAACGTATGCGACGGTTCGGCAAAAATGACGCCTACAGGAGGCACTCCTCCATATACCTATTCTTGGGCTCCCGGACTTACCCAAACTACCGCCACCATCAGCGGACTTTGTGCAAGTCCTCCTACCTATACTGCAACCGTAACCGATGCACACGGTTGCGTATCATCTACACAGTTCACCATTACGCAGCCCGCGCAGATAAATATTACAATAGCGCCCGTAGTTGAAGTATTGTGTAACGGTCAGTGCACCGGCAGCGCAACGGCAACGGTAAGCGGCGGTACGCCTGCTTACAAATACGCCTGGAGCAACGGTAAAACCACATCCTCTATAACAGCCCTCTGCGCAGGGAATTACTCACTTACGGTAACGGATAAAAACGGCTGCACCGGCACGGCTGCTGTCACAATAACCCAACCAAGCGCACTAAATATTCAGTTCTCGTCAGTCAATGTCGCTTGTCACGGCAGTTGTACAGGAAGCGCCACCGCCTCGGTTACCGGAGGCACTCCCGCTTACAATTATTTATGGAATAATGGTAAAACCACTTCGGGTATAACCGCCTTGTGCGCCGGTACATATACAGTCACGGTTACAGACGCTAACGGCTGCACTGCAACCGCCGATATAACAATAACCCAGCCGCCTATAGCCCTTTCTGTAAGTTTAAGCGCCGTCCCCAATCCTCTTGCATGCAACGGAAACTCAAACGCCACAATATCCAGCGCGGTAAACGGCGGCACCGCCCCTTATGCATATTCGTGGCAGCCCGGCGGGCAGGTAACCCCTAACATAACCGGACAATCAGCCGGAACATATACTCTTGTGGTCACCGATGCGCACGGCTGTCAGGATTCCGCATACATAACCATCTCGCAGCCGGCTCTTCTGACAGCGAACATAAGTTCGGTGACAGATATTAAATGTAACGGAAACAATTCGGGAAGCGCTACGGTAACCGCATCCGGAGGCACCCTGCCTTACGGTTATTCATGGTCGCCTTCAGGTGGAACAAGCGCCACTGCCACCGGCTTGTCGGCGGGAACTTATACGGTTACGGTAACAGACAAAAACGGGTGTACTGCAACAGCGCAGGCAACCATTACACAGCCGTCAGCCATTAACATAAATATAGGAAGGGTGGACGTAACCTGCAACGGATTATGCAATGGCAGCGCCTCGGCGACTGTGTCAGGCGGAACGCCCGGCTACAATTACCTCTGGAGTAACGGTAAAACCACATCCTCTGTAAGCGCGCTTTGTCCCGGCAGCTATACCCTTACAGTGCACGATAACAATGGCTGTACCGCTACCGCCGCCGTTACCATCACGCAGCCGTCACCCCTTTCGGTATTCATCTCCGCCACCACATCAAGTTGCAATATATGCAATGGCAGCGCTACCGCAAGCGTAACCGGCGGCACTGCACCCTATAATTATAATTGGACTCCGGTAGGGCAAACAAATGCGACTGCCACAGGGCTCTGCGTAGGCACATATACCATAGACGTTACCGATGCCAACGGATGTACCGCTTCGGCAACGGCAACTATTGTGCCTACAGTAAAAATTTCAGTAACCACGAACGGCAATAATGTGAACTGTTATAATGAATGCGACGGTATTGCATCGGCTAACCCAAGCGGCGGCGCACTGCCATACACCTATACATGGGCGCCCGGCGGACAATCCACGCAGACCATAACGGGCTTATGCCCGGGCGGGTACACCGTAACGGTGAAGGACGCCAACGGCTGCACCACCATTGACAGCGCCAGAATTGGGAACCCTCCTCAACTGAAGCCATCAACTACACAAAATAATGTAACATGCGTAGGCAAATGTAACGGTTCGGCTACTGCAACCGCAACCGGCGGAACAGGCGGCTATTCTTATTCATGGGCTCCGGGCGGACAGACCACTTCAACTATCACCGGGTTATGTGTAGGTTCATATACCGTTACGGTGACGGATGCTAAAGGTTGCGATTCTTCAGTAGTCGTGAATATCACTTCGGGTGGGAACATTAGCGCTAATCCGACAATTAATAATGAACCGAGCTGCGGAAGCAGCAATGGCAGCATTACCCTTAACCCGACAGGCGGAAGCCCCCCATACCTGTATGCATGGGCGCCCGGCGGACAAAGCACGCAAACTGTAACAGGTCTTTCTGCCGGGACTTATACAGTTACCATTACAGATAATAGCGGTTGCGCCGCCACCTTCCTCATTGTTTTAAATAATGTAGCCGGACCAACCTTAATCGTCTCAAGTCAGGCGGTAACCTGTGCTGATACCTGCGATGGTTCTGCAACTGTAAGTGTAACAGCAGGCGCAGGACCATTCTCTTATGCCTGGAGTAACGGAAAAACCACCACCACCATAACAGCGCTGTGCGCAGGGGTTTATGCCTGTTCGGTAACGGATAAAAACGGGTGTATTTCGAACATAACCGATACGGTTAAAGCTCCTGTGCCGATAAACCCTAACCCTACCATACAGGATATAACTTGCAATAACGGCAACCCCACCGGAAAAATATCATTAGCACCTACAGGAGGCACAGGTCCTTATCACTACCTGTGGGCGCCCGGCGGACAAACTAACTCCTCTATTTCCGGTTTGTCAGCAGGCACATATTCCGTCACCATCCACGACAATGTTAGTTGCGATACAGCATTCTCTTATACCATTACCGAGCCCCCGGCTATTACCCTTACCCTCAAATCGACCAACATAACCTGTAATGGAGCCAATAACGGAAGCGCGACAGTAAGCGCAACAGGCGGAACCCCGGGATACATATATAACTGGCAACCCGGCGGCGCTATTACTCCTACAGTTGTAAATCTTTCGCCCGGCACTTACACGGTAACCGTTACCGACGCCAACGGATGCAATGCCACAGCAAGCGTTACCATCACACAGCCGTCTCCGCTGAATGTTACCATAAAACCGATAAATGTAACCTGCGATCTATTGAGTGACGGCGGAGCGGCAACAACGGTTACAGGCGGAACACCGCAGTACACCTATCACTGGAGCAACGGACAGACAAACGATTCGCTTAAAAACGTTTCCAGCGGGAAATATTATCTAACCGTAACCGATTCCAACGGCTGTACATATTTTGATTCGGTGACCATTACCCAACCGGGAGCTATCAATGTAACTTTCACAACAACAAATGTCTCGTGTAACGGAAGCTGCAACGGTACGGCAACCGCAAATATCACAGGCGGCACCTCGCCATACGCATATTCATGGAGCACCGCCCCCGTTCAGACGAATCAGACCGCCACAGGATTATGCTCCGGCGCTTATACCGTTACCGTCACCGATGCCAACGGATGTACCGGCGGCAACAGCGTTACCATAACGGAACCGGCGGCTCTGTCCGGCAATGTTACTGTAACAGGAACCACGTGCGACCATACCTGCGATGGTTCGGCAACAGCTGCCCCGAGCGGCGGCACAGGAGCATATACCTATAAGTGGTTACCCGGCGGACAAATATCTTCATCCATCAACAATCTATGCGGAGGAAAGGATACGCTGATATTAAGGGATGCTAACGGATGCACTGATACTGATATTGTTACAATTCCTGTTCCCGCACCATTATCGCCCGGCGCTTCCACCTCGCCGAGCAACTGCAATGTGAGCGATGGCGCCATCTCTTTAGCCCCTACTGGAGGCACCGGTCCTTATAACTATGTATGGACTCCTCCTGTAAGTACTTCAAATAACGCTACAGGGCTTTCTGCAGGTATTTATACCGTTCAGGTTACCGACTCGAAAGGTTGTGATTCAACCTTTTCGATATTACTGAACAGCACCGGAGGGGTAAGCAGTTTTAAAAATGTGACATTTAACGAACCCTGTTTTGGCGAAACAGTCGGGTATATAGATGTAACGCCGAGCGGAGGAACTCCGCCTTATGTCTATTTCTGGAACAATCTGCCTGTGCCTGCAGGGCAAGGCACCGACTCCATTTACAACCTTGCTGCCGGCTCATACACACTTCAGGTTACAGATGCAGGCGGCTGTGTTCAATTTGACACCGTTTCTGTAACCCAGCCGGCGGCTTTAGCTAATAATGCCGTAGTTACGGGCGCTAACTGCAGCGGCGTATGCAACGGCTCCATTTCTGTTACGTCGAGCGGCGGAACGAGTCCATATACCTATTCGTGGAGCAATAGCGCGACCACCGCTTCCATTACCGGCTTATGTCCGGGCAACTATACCGATACACTTACCGATGCCAACGGATGTAAACTGATAGAAACATTTGCCATCAAAGCCAATGTAACCATTACCGTAAGCGCAAGTCAGACCAATGTTCTGTGTAACGGCGCTGCGACAGGAAGCGCATCGGCAACTGCAAGCGGCGGCGGCGGCACTTACAATTATTCATGGTCGCCGGGATTGCAAACAAGTCAGTCAGTTACTGGTCTTGCAGCCGGCTCCTATACTGTTACCATCACCGACCAGAACGGCTGTCAGGGTATTGATACTCTTTATATTACCCAACCGCCTGCCATTTCTATAAATCTTAAAGTAACGGAGGATTCCTGTAATGGCTCTTGCGATGGCAGAATAATCGCCGCCGTGTCGGGCGGTACGCCTGCATATATTTATAGTTGGTCGCCGCCGGGAGGCACTTCCGATTCCATTAAAGGTCTTTGTGCAGGAACATATTCGCTTAACGTTACCGATAACAACGGCTGTGTGGCAACCGATAATGTTACGCTCATCAATCCTCCTGTCTTCACCGAGAGCCACACGCTTACGGAACCTACATGCAACAGCACCGATGACGGAATAATAAACATCAATCCGTCAGGCGGCATTGCGCCTTATACTTACACCTGGAGCCCCAACGGATTGACATCAGCCAGCGCAAGCAATCTGTCAATTGGCACATATACCATTTATGTAACCGACTCCACCGGCTGTACCATTCCGGATATTGTTACCCTTATTTCCGACACAACCGTAATTGCAGCGGCAGGCAACGATACGGATATATGTACAGGAGCAAGTTTTCTGACTCTTAACGGAAGCAAAAGCACGCCTACCGGTTCAATAAGTTACCGGTGGCTGGATAGTAATACGGCAAGCGTGGTAGGCAATACTGCAATTATTACCATTCCGGCGCCATCCTCAACCACCACTTATGAGCTTATAACCAAGGAAGGCAACTGCTCCGATACTTCAAGGGTAACAGTAACGGTTAACCCCGGACCACCTGTTAGTGCTGGTCCCGACCAATTTATATTCATATATAACAGCGCGCAAATAGGCGGCAATCCTACAGGTCCGGCCGGCTCTACATACCGCTGGAGACCTCCTTCAGGGCTTAATGACAGTACCATCTCAAATCCGACTGCATCGCCGGTTGTTACCACCACGTATACAGTATATGTAACAAATGCGCTAGGTTGTACATCTTCCGATACAGTAACGGTATTCATATTGCCGCAGATAATAATTTATGATGGATTCACCCCGAATGGCGACGGCATGAACGATGTTTGGGACATTGGAAACATCAATGAATTCCCCAATGCTGTTGTGGAGATTTACAATCGGTGGGGCGAGCTGCTGTATCGTACGCAGGGATACTACAAACCATGGAACGGCATGTACGACAACGCACCGGTGCCGGTCGGGACCTACTATTACATTATTAATTTGAACGACAGCCGGTTCCCGAAAGCATATACGGGACCGCTTACAATTCAGCGATGAGATAAAGTGATTGGGCAAAATGAATACAATGAGCGGAAATAATGGTAAAAGAAAGGGAAGCGCGCCTCTGGCGCTGCTTGCCGTGCTTTTATTGTCTGCCCTTGTAGGCAGGGCGCAACAACTGCCTCAATATACGCAGTATATGATAAACAGTTTTACCCTTAACCCAGCCGTAGCAGGAACTCAACCCTATTTTGAGGCATGTTCCGACAACCGCTATCAGTGGGTAGGAATAACCGATGCTCCACGCACCTATCTTCTCACCTTCGATGGCCCGATAACCCAGCAGCATATAGGCATAGGCGGTTATGTGTACACCGATGTTACCGGACCTACCAGCCGCACCGGATTTACTTCGGCATACTCTTACCATCTTGAAATAACCAAAGGACTTAATCTTTCAATGGGTTTATCGGTGGGGATAATGCAATATGCCGTGAATGGCTCTGAAATAAATCTTGAAGAGGCAGGCGACCCGGCGCTGACAAACGTTCAGGAGTCAGTTCTTGTTCCCGATCTGGGCTGCGGATTCTACCTGTATGGCAATAACTTTTATGTAGGTCTTGCAGTGCCGCAGATAGTGGAAAGCCGGTTGCAACTAACGCAAATGTCCACCCCGGCAAACGAGCTTGTTACCCATTATTACGCCACAGGCGGCTATAATTTTAATCTCGGAACCGATTTCAGCCTTGACCCCTGCCTGCTTGCCGAATATGTTTATCCGGCTCCCGTACAGTTCGATTTCAACCTGCGTCTGCTCTATGAAAAGAAATTCTGGATAGGCGCCGGCTACCGAACTTTGGATGCCGTTTACGCCATGGTGGGTTATGTTTATCAAAACAACCTGACATTCGGCTATTCTTATGATTACTCAATAAACGACATCCGCAACTACAGTTTCGGCACCAATGAAATTTTCATCGGCATTAAGTTCGACAGGCAGAAGAACTATAAAGGATTGGCGCAGTTTTAGCAACCGCCTAACCGGGGCGAACTTATCAATCAGCCGGAATTCAAGCGTTCAATCTATTCTTATCTCTACCCTTCTGTTTGTCTGCTCTTGATAATCATTGACAGGATGAGGGAAAAGCATTTTATCGTTGCCGCAGCCCCGATATTTGAGCCGCCTTGGTTTAATGCCGTCTATCCGCAGGTAGTCGTAAACCGCTTTAGCGCGCTTTTCAGACAGCCGTCTGGCTCTTCCGGGTTCGTCATTATATGGATTGTTCACATAGCCACTAATCGTAATCTTAAGGTCAGGGTTCATAAGCAGAAAGGTTAACAGGTTTTTAAGGGTTGTTTCAGAGCCGGGCAATATATCTGCTTCTTTAGGTTCAAACGACACTCCACCGAGTATGAATGTTGCATTTTTTCTTATTCGCTGAAGAATGATATTTACCGTAGTTTTTCCCGAATTGCTAAAAGCGGTATAGGTAATATTTGAAAAAACATAACCGTATCTGTGGCAATATAAGGCAATTTTCTGCAAGCTGTCGAGGGCAAAAGAATCCACCGCAAACGACCTTTTCACCGCATTACCGGACGTTAAACCGTAAATGTACACATCGGCTTTCAATGGTGCGCCGGCGCTATCGGTTACCTTTATAGTCAGTGTGCATTTGGAGTTTTTAGATAGAGGACCAACTTTAACCGGTCTTGCATCAATCACCGAAACGCCCTGTACAGGGTTGGCAGCATCATTCGCAAAAGCAAGGTGCAGGTGAAAGTTAAACGTTCCCTGACCGGTTATGTCATCAACTAAAATATAATAACGCTCCCCTTTTTTCACCTTCAGCGGTTTGCAGTATCTAGTATTACTGTCCTGTATGCCGGCATTATGTTCGGCGGTAAAAGAGATCCCTGTAGCATTGCTTTGATTAGTGAGCGCATTGGCTATATTGAACCTTAAAGGAACAGGACAGGTAGAAATTATATTTCCGCAAAAATTGCCCGTACTGTCTTTAAAAAGAAGAAAATTGAGGTTGTGCGCACTATTGGATGGAATAATATCAAACGTGAGTACTGTGTCGGAAGGAACAATAAAAGTGAGCCATGCAACATTATGTTCTTTATGCAGATAGCGGGTGCAGAATTGGTCGGGCGCGCCGTTACAGCTGACAATAATATCGGACGAGGTATTTATGGCAACCGCCTTTTCGCATATATTGTTATTCTGCGCCATAATGCCTCCGGCAGAGACAAAGAGCGCCGTTGAAAAAATTAAGCCGAATCGACGCTGCCATAGCTTATTAAGGGATGTTTGTGCAGGAGCGGATTTTATTCGCCTTAGTCCGGTGACAATCACTTTCATATTAAATGCTCGCGATAACCGTTTCGCCGCCTTTCACCTTTTCATTTAATTTTACAGCGACATTAAAAGAAACAGGTAAAAGAATATCCACCCGCGAGCCGAATTTGATAAATCCCATTTCGGCGCCCTGTACTGCTATATCACCTGTTTTACAGTAATATTTTATCCTTCGCGCCACGGCTCCAGCTATCTGCTTGAAAAGAACTTCATGACCGGAAGCCATTTTTACGACTATCGTGGTTCGTTCATTCTCGGCTGAAGATTTGGGGTGCCAGGCGACAAGATATAAGCCCGGATGATACTTTACATAACTTACCTTACCCGCTACGGGAAAGCGGTTCACATGTACATTGAGCGGCGACATAAAGATAGAAATCTGAATGCGTTTATCATTAAAATATTCGTTCTCTTCCACCTGTTCTATCACTACCACTTTGCCGTCGGCGGGGGCGATAATACTATTGGGTTCAATGGGAGTATGGCGCATCGGGTCTCTGAAGAACTGCATTATGAGCAGCCAGAAAACAACACCTGCCAAGCCCGTTATTACTCTAACAGCAGTTACAGGTACAAAATAAAATATAACGCCCCACAGTGCAGCTAAAACTAAAAAGGAAGCAAGAATTATACCATAACCTTCGCGATGCAGCTTCATAAAAGGTTCGTGTTAGTGGATTTACACTGCAAAAATATAACATTTTCCGCTTCATTTTTCGTTTAAGCCGATGTAGTTGACAAAAGTCAGGTTTACCTGCGGAAAAAAATCTATTTTTGCTGTCACATTTAATCATAATGTTCAAAAGAATTACTTCTGTAATATTATTGTTAGCAGTACTTGCTTTCAATTTCAGCAAGCTTATTCTGTGGGGATATTATGAGTTGAACAAAGCGCAGATTACCGAGTTGTATTGCGTGAACAAGGATAAACCTTCGATGCACTGTTGCGGCAAATGTATGCTGAAGAAGAAATTGGCGCAGGATGATGCGCGTAAAAACTCGCCGGCTATACCCGATTCAAAATACGAAATTACCCTGTTTAATGCCGCTTCCTGCACTCATCTCATTCACACGGACAATATAACTCCGTTCATTTATTCGCCTTACTGCAAAGTATATCTGCAAGGAGCGCATATTTCCATTTTCCATCCGCCCTGCGCCTAATCAATCACCACTGTTTAAATAAAGCATCGTGTTCTCACTTTAGATGAGAGCATGTGTAGTTTGTAATTTTCCGGCATTAAAGAGGCGGACTAAAAGTTTTATATGAAAAACGTTATTACGTTGATTTCATCATTATTGATGGTTATCAATTTTACAATCGCACAGTCGTTAAAAGGAACTGTGATAGATTCGGCGGGTGGTCAACCCATACCCGGGGCAGTGGTCTCTATTCCCGAACTTAAGTTAGCTGCTACGACTGACGCCCAGGGAAAATTTGAAATAGACAACATACCCAATCGCACCTACGAAATACAGATTCAGATTTTGGGATATGCTACATTGGATAAGCAAGTGACAGTTAATGGAAATTGTATCTGTAATTGTAAAATGGGTTCTTCATGCTGCATGACAAACGAGGTAGTTATTACTTCACTTGGTAATATTACCAACACCCAACGTTCGCCAATACCGGTAACCTTGGTCACCCATGATGCAATGTTACAAAACTCTTATAGTACAGTTGTAGACGCCATATCTGCACAACCCGGCGTAAATATGACGACCGAAGGACCCGGCACCGCGAAACCTCAAATAAACGGACTGGGTTTTGACCGCGTGCTTGTCCTGACCGATGGTTTGAGGCAGGAGGATTTTCAGTGGGGCGATGACCATGGCATTCTGATTGACCCATATTCAATATATGATGCCGAGATAATACGGGGTCCTGCCTCGCTGCAATATGGCGCAAGCGCTGAAGCAGGGGTTATAAGTTTCAAAACACAGCCTTTTGCGGAAGAAGGTACCACAGAGGGAAGTGTGCTTACCGAATATCAAACGAACGACGGATATATCGGTGCGTCTGCGGATATCGGGGGAAACCATAACGGATTCGCATGGGATTTGCGCGCAAGTAATGAGGATGCACATGATTATTGGGACCCAAAGGACGGCTACGTATGGGGAACTGCATGGAGGCAGGAGAACGTACGGTTAACTCTCGGTCTTACAAGAACATGGGGATATAGCCGTTTATCTTTAAGCGTTCTTGAAAGGCGGATAGAAGTGCCTGACGGCAACCGCGACAGCACAGGCAGGTTTATGTACAATTACCCGCAAAACGGGCAACAATACCCGGGTAATGCGGATTTTATGTCATACAACCCCACTATTGCCTTAGATAAAAACCTAGGTGAAATACAGGCATGGTGGCAAAATAGTTTTAATGTAGGAAGAGGAAATCTGGAGATTGACGCGGGTTTTACCAAAAGCATCCATCACGACATTGATTCCGGTACAGTCGGCTCCTGTAATATGGAGGTTATGGATATCCCCTATTCACTAAAGTATCAGGCAGTAGGCGATAAAACAGAGTTAAAATTAACAACAGGGATTAACGGAACATACGAATTTATGAATAATTATGCAGAACCGCCCACTCCATATATAGGCGATTTTGAGATACCCGATTATACAGATTTTCAGGCAGGCGGCTATGCCATCCTTGAAAAGGATTATAAAAATCTGACCATAAGCGGCGGCATGCGTTACGACTATAATAATTTTATCGGGCAGTCCATGTATCTTATCAACGCCGGTACACCCGAACAGCAAGTTGTTCCTTCATCCGCCGCGGGCGCTGAACTGCAATTTCCTTCATTTAACAATACCTATACAGGACCTTCGGGCAGCATAGGCGCATCATACCAACTGCCCGATAATAACTATATTAAAATGAATGTCTCCAAAAGTTTCCGCGCCCCGACCATAGACGAACTAACAAGCAACGGCGTGAACATAGGCGTAAACGCCTTCCAGCAGGGGAACATGAATCTGAAAGCTGAAGAAGGTTACCAGTTTGATTTAGCATACGGTAATAATGGCAGGGATGTTAGCTACGAGGCGGACGGTTTTTGCAACCTGATTAATAATTTTATTTTTCCGGTAAGAGTACAGTCCAAAGTTGCAGGCGATTCCATGCTCGATGGCGTACCATATTACGAGTATATAGCTAACAAAGCAATCATTGCAGGAGTTTCGGGATATTTTAACATACACCCGGCGAACGCCCGCTGGATGGAGATAGATAATAATTTTACCTATATCTATTCCTATTTTCCCAATCAGACCGATTCAACCCAACATATCCCGTGGACGCCGGCGCCGCGCCTTACATCTGAAGTTAAAATAAAGTTTACCGACCGGAGAACATCTGTTCTGAAAAGCAGCTATTTTGAATTCGGGGTGGATAAAAATTGGGCGCAGAATGATATTTACAGCGCTCTGTATAGCGAGATACCGTCGCTTGCTTATACTTTATTCAATGCCGGCGCAGGTACAAGTTTTGTAAACCCGCGAACAGGTCGAGTAATATGCTCACTCTTTGTTAATTGTACAAATTTGCTTAATACCGGTTATGCCGACCATTTGAATCTGGCGCAGTATTTTCTTGCCTATAATGGAAATCCTGTAACTGTCACCCGGCAAAGCCAGGGAATTTATGATATGGGCAGAAATATAGGTTTTAAACTACTGTTCCCGATTGGCGGTCATAAAGCCAATTCTGTCGAGAACAGAGGTGCAAACTAAACTGCATCCCTCTTATTATTTCACTAATACCGGAATATCACTTTCCGAGAAACGTTGATATTAGGGCATTCCGTTCTATCTGACTGCCAATTTACCCCTAAAAATGGGCGTTTTTTACTAAAGTTATTAACAAAATGCCCTATTTATGAACATTTAAGAGGTTTTTTTAATATAAACCCCACTATTTACAAGGGTTTGATTATATTCGCACTGCAAATTAATCAATCATTAACCCCAAAAACCAAATCAAAATGAACAAAGCAGAATTAGTAGATGCAATTGCAGGAGAAGCAAAATTATCAAAAGCTTCCGCAGAAAAAGCCCTCGAAGCTTTCGTTAATCAAACGACAAAAGCCCTAAAAAGCGGTAACAATGTTGCCCTGGTAGGATTCGGATCCTTTAAGGTTGTTAAAAGAGCAGCCCGCAACGGTAGGAATCCCCAAACCGGAAAATCAATAAAGATTGCCGCTAAGAAAGTTGCTAAATTTAAAGCCGGCGCCGACTTAGCCGCTAAGGTCAACAAATAAGCATCTGCTAGCTTTCTAAAGAAAACCCCGCATTACTGCGGGGTTTTTTGTTGCCCGAAAAGTGAAAAGGATTTTATAATATTGTAGATACCATGAACGACTGGATAACTATTGCAACTTTTACCTATCCTCACCAGGCTGCCATACTTAAAGGGCGGCTTGAAGAGGAGGGGATATTGTGCTTTTTAAAGGACGAAAATACCATTGCTGCCAACCCGTTTTATTCCAATGCAGTTGGAGGAGTTAAAATTCAGGTGAGAGAAGATGACGGGGTAAAAGCCGGTGAAATAGTAAAAGATTATTTTTCCCTATTAAATAACGGTGAGGGGAATACACTTGATGTACATGAAGTGTATAAAACCGAAGAATCTGTAGAATCTGATAATGCAAACGTTATTTGCCCCTTTTGCGGCTCGGCAGATGTAAACCGCGATAAATCATCCTCATACGCTATGGCTCTTATTGGAATGATACTAGGATTCCTGCTTTTTGTTCCGCTAATTTTCACCGGAGGTAAAAAACATCACTGTTTCAACTGCGGACGCGATTTTAAAAGTAGCAAGAAAAGAAGTCGGTTTAGCCGTTAATACTATCAAGAATAAAATTGAATTGCAGATAAAAAGTCCGGGAATCATTCAGGGCTTGCTTAATTTTCTGTAATATTTAAAAGCAGGCGCTTTAAGTATTTGATGAGCTTCCACAATCATTCCCCTCTATCCGTTGCAATCGCTTATAACAAATTCCTATCTTTATCCCGATGAAATTTATCAAACAAATCTCTCCGGTATTGCTGCTTTTTGTTTTGCCTTACTACCCGTTATTTGCACAAAACAGGGCGATTGATTCTTTGAGGAATCTGTTAAGAGGGGAACCGAACGATACCGAGAAAATAAAAAGCCTGAATGTGTTAGCATATCTTCTCATTCAGAATAAACCTGATTCCACCATTATACTTGCTGTTCAAGCCGATACGCTCGCTCAAAAACTTGGGTGGGAAAGAGGTGTGGCGCGCGCATACTACAATATGGGTTACGGGTACTTTAATCTGGGCGACTTCCCGAAGGCATTGGAATACTACCAGAATGCGTTGACCTTAAATGAAAAACTTGATAATAAAACGGCTCAAGCGACTGATTTATGTAGTATTGGGAGAATATATGCTACAAAAGGAGAAAGCATAAAAGCTCTCGACTATTACTTGAAAGCGCTGAAATTGGATGAAGACAGCCGCAGTAGTTTTGACCAAGCGATTATCCTCGGCAATATTGGCAATAATTATGCAGATAGAAAAGATTACGCAAATGCACTGGATTATGATAAACTGGCATTAAAAATAAATGAAAACTTTGGCAATAAGGCGGAAATGGCAGTCATCCTTGGCAATATAGGTAATATTTATAACGCGCAAGGTAACCTGCCTAAAGCTCTGGACTATTACACAAAATCTTATGGAATATTTGATTCGGTTGGCGATAAACGAGGCGAGGCATTCGACCTCGGTAATATAGGAGACATCTATGAAGCGCAGAGACAGTATATTACAGCAGAAAATTACCTGAAAAGTGCAATAGCTATAGATTCCGCTGTCGGAGAGAAATTTTTTATGCAGCAGTTTGAAGGACAATTATGTAATCTCTATGAGAAAACAGGAAACTACAAGCTTGCATTATACTGGGACAAGAAATCAACTGCAATTCATGATACTCTCTTTAGTATGGATAAAGACAAAGCCCTGCTGCGAAAGGAGATGATATATAGGTTTCAACAGCATGCAGATTCTGCAAAATCGGTGCAGGATAAGATTGATGCAGTGCATAATGAGGTAGTAAAAAGGCAAAAGGCAGCAATATTTTCAATTTCGGGCGGTTTAATTCTCGTACTGCTCCTTGCCATTACCATCTTCCGCAGCTTACAGCAAAACCGCAAAAAGACAGCAATAATCACTGCCCAGAAAATAGAAGTGGAGAAGAAAAACATACAGATAGAAGAAAAAAGCAAAGACATTATAGATTCTATAAACTACGCCAAACGACTACAGGATGCCATACTTCCGTCCGTTTCACAAATAAAGCAATACTTTCCGGAATCATTCGTTCTCTATAAGCCCAAAGATATAGTGGCAGGTGATTTCTACTGGGTAGAAAAGCTGGATGATATTATACTCATCGCCGCCTGTGACTGTACCGGTCATGGTGTTCCCGGCGCAATGGTAAGTGTGGTATGTTCAAATGCACTTAACCGAGCATTGAAAGAATTTAAAATAAGGGAAACAGGAAGATTGCTTGACAAAGTACGTGAGCTTGTATTGGAAACATTTGACAAAAGTGAAGGAGATGTAAAAGACGGTATGGATTGCTCACTTTGCGCTGTCAATACAGAAACCAGAGAGGTAGAATGGAGTGGCGCATATAATCCTCTGTGGTACATAGTGAACGGAAAGATGAAGGAATTAGCTCCTGATAAACAGCCGATAGGTAAAGCGGATAATCCGAAACCCTTTGCAACGCACAAGTTTTTGATCCCCCCTTCGGGGAATGAATTGAGGGCTGCTCTCTTTTTATTCACCGATGGCTATGCAGACCAGTTTGGCGGACCAAAGGGCAAGAAATATAAGTATAAACAGTTGAAGGAGTTACTGCTGTCTCACGCTGACAAACCGATGGAGGAACAAAAGAATATTTTAGAGCAGGAATTTAATA
Organism: Bacteroidota bacterium; assembly: GCA_021823405.1. GTDB lineage: Bacteria > Bacteroidota > Bacteroidia > JABEUT01 > JABEUT01 > JABEUT01. The sequence continues at coordinate 23,445 of JAKAOA010000026.1, forward strand.
GGTGGAAGGGCGGACTGGAGCAGACCGATGATGTATGCATGATTGGGATAAAAATTTAGCGATTGGCTGAAAGCCGTGACGTTTATCATCATTTGGCATGAATGTTAAAATATTTAAACCGCGGAAGACACAAATAAAAGAAATTGGAAGATCGCAAATTTATTTTTGCGTGCCTTGTGTTACGCCTTCGGTTACCTTGTTGGTGTTTATTTATTTAATTTTCATTTTTAGTTCTTCCTTCTCCACTCTTTCGGCTCAAATTCCAAAGATTGACTCTCTTCAAATTGCATTGAAAACAGAAAAACAAGATACCAGCCGATATAATTTACTTATGGCGCTTGGCGACCGTCTTCAAACCAGCAATCCAGCTTCCGCGAGCAGCGTTTATATGCAAGCAGCTAACATAGGAGAAAATATGAAGGACAATATCAGAAAAGCGAATGCTATAAACAATATCGGTTGGGATAATATCTTGCTTGGAAGATATAAAGAATCTGATAGTATCTTGCAGCTTGCGCTTCATTATGTTGAAAATGCATCCGGGATAAGAGCCAAAAAATTGAAAGCAAAGGTACTTGGGAACATCGGGAATTTAAATGAAGATGAAAGCAACTTTGGCAAGGCGCTTGACTATTACTTCAAATCGTTGCAAATAGATGAAGAAACAGGAAATAAAACGCATCAGGCGACCATTTTGGGCAGTATCGGTACCACATATTTGTTTGAAAGCGATTATCCACAAGGTCTGGACTACAGTTTCCGGGCGTTAAAAATGAATGTGGAGGTTGGAAATAAGGATGGACAGGCGCATAACCTCGGCGATATAGGAATCCTATATGATGATGAAAAAAATTATGTAAAAGCGCTGGAATATTATTTCAAAGCCCTGAAAATGGCTCAAGAAGCAGGGAATAAGGATTATGAGGCACGAGATCTTGGTAACATTGGCGTTACCTACATGAATGAAAATAATTATCCGCAAGCGCTCGACTACTATTTCAAATCTTTACGTATTGATGAGGAAATTGGGGATAAAGATGGTCAGGCGCATAATCTTGGCAATATCGGCAGTATATTTAAAGATGAAAGCAGTTCGGATTTCACCAAAGGGAATGTTAAAATGACAATTGCAGATAAGTATGCTAAATCACTTGAATATTATGCCAAATCATTGAAATTGTTTGAAGAAACCGAGGATAGGGATGGTCAGGAAACAGTACTCGCCAACATTGGGAATTTATACACTATTACAGGTAAATATAAGAAGGCGGAGGGGTATTTGAAAAAAGCGATAGAGATGGACAACCAAGTAGGAGATAAAGGTGATTTGATGACCGCCGAAACCTACCTCTCGCAGCTATACGATACCACTCACCGTTACCAACTTGCTCTTAACTGGTTCAAAAAAGCGAACGGAATAAAAGATACACTATTCAATATTGACAAAGAAAAAGCCATTATGCGTAAAGAAATTACCTTCCAATATGAAAGGGAGCAGGATTCGATCAAATCGGTGCAGGATAAGATTGATGCAGTGCATAATGAGGTAGTAAAAAGGCAAAAGGCAGCAATATTTTCAATTTCGGGCGGTTTAATTCTCGTACTGCTCCTTGCCATTATCATCTTCCGCAGCTTACAGCAAAACCGCAAAAAGACAGCAATAATCACTGCCCAGAAAATAGAAGTGGAGAAGAAAAACATACAGATAGAAGAAAAAAGCAAAGACATTATAGATTCTATAAACTAC